>CALEWH010000015.1 GCA_937925475.1 uncultured Clostridia bacterium | reverse complement strand
ACTTTTTAGGGTTTTGCCTACAAGATTTGTAAGAGCATTTAGGCACAATGCACAGTCCTTTTGTGTAAGTTTGCTTTCAGCGCTAAGGCTTTTAATAAGTTCCATTTTATTCATAGTTCCCCTCCCGATTAGTAAAGTATAAACATTATTAATTTTGCTTATACCTATTTCTTGGTTTTGCCAAAAAGTTTTTTTATCCTAATAGAAGGAAAATATGATTTTTCACGCGCCCCAAACACCCCAAACAAAAGTATCCCACCAAAATATGTAATCACCACCGCCAAAACACCAACTACAAGTTTGAGATAAATATTGGCACTTTGTAGTGCAATGCCCACGCCCACTCCTACTCCACCTGATAGTAGTGACACGATAAGTGGATAGATTATTCCACGCCTAACATTGATAGAAAGATTTATGTATTTATTGAGTTCGACCGCACAAATAAGGCAAGCTACAAACATAAATATTGCATTAGAGATGTAGACCGAAAAGATATTGATTTTGGGCACAAGCACGAGTGTATAACACACCACAAATCGCACGATCGCACCTACACCCATAGCAATGGTGGGGATTTGTGGCTTGTTTAGTCCATTAAGCAGAGCAATTAGCGTCGACAAAAGACAGTTGTAGATGATTGTGCTACTGCCCACAATCAGTAGTCTATTTGAAAAAGTGTATTCGTCAATCACTTTTTCACTTAATCCTTTTCCATACAAAATATTAATAATGTCTTTTGAAAATACAATAAACCCTACAAATAGTAGCAGTGCTATAATCCAAGTTATTTTTATGAAAAACGCACTTCGATTTTCGAGTTCGTCTACACTGTCATTTGTAGACAGACTTGAAACATTGGGCATAACAGCAGTAGAAAAAGCCACCGTGAATATTATCGGAAGCGAAACCAGCGACGACACCACCCCATTTGACAGGCCATAAAGTGATGTTGCAGTGATAGAAGTTATGCCCATTTTTTCAAACAGGTTGATGATTACAAAACTATCCACTAGCGAGATAAACGGCATAATGAGTGATGAAAGTGTAGACGGCAAAGAAAACCTTATTAGGTTTTTGAAAGCAGTGCTCTTCGACAAATACTCTTTGTCGTTGTAGAAATACATTATCTTCAATTTTTGTCGATATCTACGGCGTTTTTTAGGATAATGTCTAAGATACGCCTTGTGACTTACACATTTTGTTTTCCACTCAATTTGGACTACCTCTCCGCTTTTTTCGCGCATAAAAAACTTGTAGTCTTCTTTTGATTTATACCACACATAGTTAAAGACCATAACAAAAAGCGTAATCAGTTCGCTAATTGTTACACCGCATATCGCACCCAAAACCGCATATTCGACACCACGATAGAGCCATGCACCCGATAAAATTAGACCTATTATCAATTTGACTATTTGTTCGAAAATCATTGCGATTGACGACGGGATCATATTTTCTATACCTTGAAAATATCCCTTTATCACCGCAACCATTGACGCACAAACAAGCGCTGGTGCAATTGCAATATATCCGAGTGTAGAGTTGCTATTTCCCTGTATTGTGGAGATGTTTTTGCAAAACACGACAAGCACCACAGCGCACAAAAAACTTATGGCAAAAGTAATCAAAATCGCCATTTGAAAATATGTCGTTTCGTTTCTTTTGTTTTTATTTACGCGCTCACCCGCAACAAGTTTGCTAAGTGCCAGCGATATCCCATTTGACGACAAAACCAACATAATCGAATAAAGTGGAAATATTAGATAATATATCCCCATTCCGCTACTTCCTAGAATATTTGTAAGCGGAATTTTATAGAACGCACCTATTACTTTTGCGATTATTCCACCAAGTGTCAATATAACCGCACCTACAATAAACGATTGTTTTTTCATAGTTTTACTTGCTTTCCTGCAAATGTCGCAAAGGTCTGTATAACTTTTATGTCGCACATAGTCGCCTCGCCCAAAGCAATGAGCATTCCTTCACACTTTCCGTCACTTATTATCGGAAACAATACTTGCGAGTCAAACTTTATCTCTTCCCCTACAACAATCGGAATCAATGTTGTGTTGTCATTTTTGCTTGCAATATAGTTTTTATTATCGCGAATAAGGGACACAACTTCGGGACTCAAAGCTTTGTTTATGTACTGTTTTTTGGATGCCCCTATCACACAAACTGGCATTGATGTTGTGGTAAGTATTATCGGGCATTTGATGGACTCATACAAGACCTCGCATAGTTCGGTGCCAACATCGCCTATGCTTTTTATTGTGTCATATTTTTCAAGTATAATTTTGCCATTTTCAAGCATAATCGAGAGAGCACTGCCTTCTACAATGCCCATCGATTTCCTTATTTCTTTTGGGAGTACTATCCTTCCAAGGCTATCTATTTTGCGTATCATTCCTGTATCTTTCATTTTCCCCTCATATGTAGTTTTAGTATCTTTATTTTATAAAAATATATTCGTGAAAATGAAATTAGGTACAAAAAAACACCCTTGCGGGTGCTTTTTAAAAATCTACTATATGTCTTCTTTTTTAGCCTTTGTTGTAGTCTTTTTAGCAGGTGCTTTCTTTGTTTCTACTTCTGCTTTTTCTTCTACAACTGGTGCAGGCTCTGCTTTTTCTTCAACAACATTTACTTTTTGAGTTTTGTTGTTTCTTTTCTCTTCGTAGTATAGCATTTCATTGAAGAACATTTCGTTTGATGTATGATAGTACATTGTAAGGATTGAGAACACAATCAAAAGTACCAACATACCTACAATACCCAAAAGTACTGCAAGAACGATGTTTGATTGAGCAAGTGACAACACGCCCATGTATCCAAGTATAACAAGTCCCAATAGGATAATGTAGAATACCCAATAGAATAGTTTGTACGAATACATAGTAACAATATTGTTTTTCATTTTAAGACGAGTCGATTTAAGTGCAAGTTTTGGGTCGTTGATTTTTTCCTTCTCTGCTACAAATAGGCTCATAGCATAGTATCCATATAGGATAACACCTGGGACTACAAACAATACTGTACCCAAAATAAACATCAAAAGTGTGCATGTGCCGATAAAAGTCTCAGCCCAGCCTGTTTTTACTTCACTGTAGATAAGTGAAAGTTTTGGTCTATTGCCCGCTATAACTTCTCTCATAAAGCGGATATAACCTGTTTCCATTACTCCAAAAATAAATACCGATAGAGCAAATCCAATAAAGTATGGGACAAGTACCGAAAGAAGTACAAGTGGTCCAAAAGCAATAAGTGTACCTACAAAGGCTTGACCAAACTTACCTTTCAAGGTTTTGCCAGTGCTTTTTATCAAATCCATACTGTTTTTACTTACTTCTGCCATTGATAATCCTCCATATATTTATAACATTATAACAACATTTTTTCTTTTTAACAAACATATTTGCCTAGTTTTTGCAAATAGCGACAAAACTTTTTGTCACTACTTACACTTCGGGCTCAGCAGGTATAGGCTCAGGCACTTCGGGCTCAGTGTCTATATTAGGTTGGACAAGTTTGATTCGGATTACTGTAAACGAGTCAAAGTTTTCACTGCTTAGGCTGTAATATGGAATGCCAGTGTTTATCGAACTATCACTACTTGGAATTAGATATATCCTATAATCAAGTTGTAAAGGATTATCAGCTGTCGCAAGTGTAATTTCACTGCTTCCCACTGTCACTTTCAAATCATCAATTCTGTCAGCCAAATCAGTAAAGAATAAAGTTATTTTTATATAATCATTTGCGCCATCTTCACCAAAGACTATGTTGGACAAGTTTAGAGGTTTTACCACCTCACTCACTTGCAATTTGTCACTGCTTGGACTTACTTCACCTGTCGCATATTCGACTGAGTTTCTTATGCTCGAATTAAACAAACTTAGATAGTTTAGCAATGCAGCTTGATTTAGATATGTAGTGCAAATGCCATCGCTATCATATGTTTTGTTTTCTTTGTCTTTTTCTATGCTCTCATCTATTTTACCACTCAAATCAAGTGGATATGCAGAAATATACATAGTAAAGCCATTTTCAGATGTTGTTTCTGTATAATCTTCGACATCTTTCAATTTTTCAACTAGTGTATTTTTTTCTTCTTCTGACAATCCTAGACTTTCAATCCACGCATCAACGCTTTGACTTGCTGGGATATAATAACCACGCACAACCCTATATGAGTATAGTTTTGTTGCAAAATGGTCTATTTTTATGTTCTTAACATTACTGCTCACATAGTGTGCAACTACTTCGTGCAAATTTCCGTCTTTATCTGCTATGTGCATTATGTTTCCGTCAATATCGGTTTGCATAATGCAGGCAAAAATTTTCACTTTTGTAGAAAGGTCTTCACTATTTAGGCTTGTTATATTTTTGATAATCAATGTAGGATTTTCACCTAGGTCATAAAAACTAACCGCTTCACCTATTTTGATTTGTTCTTTGTTCATATCATACAAAGTACATTCTTGCCAGCCGTCTGTTTCAAAAATGTCATATTCACAATCGTTGACAACATATGAGTTTGTGTCTTTGACCATAAAGAACTTAACTTTTTTGTATTCAAGAGTGCTAAGTTCGCTATTTTTCAAAACCATTCCACGATTAAGAGTAATCGAATTTATTAGTGTTACGCCGTCTTCTCTATATGCGTCTGTGTTTGAAAGTGCACTTTCTGCGACGCTAGTACTTGTGTGATATATCATCTTTGTTTCGGTGTTGGAAAAGCCAAAACTCGATGGACTATTGTAGTTTATTTGGACATCACTTTTTGCATATACAAAACTTGCTACTCCATCTTCGTTTATGGACTCGATTGAGTATATAAGCGCCAAACTTTCTGATGTGATTGTTGGTTGGAGCATGGTCATCGACCACTTAGATAGTTTTTTATAACCTTCAAGTGTGTACGATTGTGTAAGGCGTAGTCTTGTGTCGTCGTATTTGTACCACACAAAACTTTCTTCGTCTTTACCAAAGCGTATATATTGAAGATATTGATTTCCGTCTTTTGCTGTTACTTTTGGACCTGATTCTAGGATTGGACGAGTAAGCATATCATCGCCGGCTTCATCTTTTTCAAATTTCCAGTTATTCATATCTAGCGGAAGCCCTGTTTCATTGTCAAGTTCGTCATTGCTCATTTCTACATATGGAGCAATAACAATTCTGCCTATATTTTCTTTAAGTAGTGCATTGTCGATATCGGTCGCTGATTTAGATATCAAAGACACTCCCAAATAATCGACACTTACTGATTCGCCCTCTCCCACTGTTTCATTGTTGTAGTCGGTTGTGCTAAATAGTCGATATGAAATTGTAGGTTGGACGTTAATTTTGCCTACTTCAACATCCGAAACTATGATTTCTTGCTTTTTATATACAAAGATGTTTTGCATTATCTTGCATAGTCTTTGGCTCTCTTCTCCGTCACCAGTGATGACAACAAATTTGTCGTTTTCGTCTTTTTGCAAAAGTCCGTTTATTTCCGAAGTCAAGTCAAAAGTATTGTTGTATGCATCTTTATATTGTTCAAAAGTCATGCCCGCTTTATCTTCATCAGATAGAGCATTAAATGCAAGCAATAATTGTTCATCGGTCAATTTTTTGCCATATGATGGGAAGATATAGTCAAAATATTTATTTATAAAAGCATTAACTTGTTCGTAAGGATAATCGGTCAAGTTGTTGTTTAATGCGTTGTACAACCAACTATCTACAAAATCTAGTTGCATAGCAAATGTTTTAGGAACATATGAGCATATGTACGCGTCTTTTGTAGATGATAAAGCACGCATTGCATACTTAAAGTACACTGTTCCATTGGAGTTTTGTATTACTTGGTTTTGAGAGTCTAGTATTGCAAGACAGTTTTCGCCTGTACCTATGATTGTGTATGGTTTTTTGTATGTAAGAGTGTTGATTGTAGAATCTGCAAAAACAACCGCTCCGCGTTTTGGTGCAACAGTGTTTGCTTGAACACCTTTCAATGTGATGTATTTTGTAGCGTTTGGATTGCTCGCTGTAACAAATCTAATACTTTTTAATTCGCTAGTTGTGGTGCCACCATTGCCATCATCGCTTGTAATGGTTTCGGTGTGTTCCATCTCCTTAAATCCGCCTTCATCTGCCGAAAACTCAATGTTTTCGTCTTCAACTGGGCTATCAACCAAAACTTTTAGAGTAAAACTAGCTAGTCGTGTGCTATTTGTAAACTTGATTTCAACTTCTCCACCACCCGCTTCTTCAACAAAACTTAGTGTAAATGGAGTTCCTGCAGTTATTTTTGATGGTGTTTCTTTCAACAACGACTTCCCGTTGATGTAAGTCACTGTAAGCTCGGTTTGATTTGCCTTTTCGGGAGTAAAAGATAAAGTAGTGGTAAGGCTATCACCACTCATAACTACAACCTCAGCACTTCCATCTCCACTATATTTGATCGGAGCGGAAGGACAAACAATATTGTCCACACTAGTGCTAAGAGTAAGAATATTGATTTTTTCATCTTTAAAAGATCCTTTTATAAGTGCTATGCCAAACGCTATTCCTATAATTCCGACAATTCCTAGCGAGACAAAACCACATATTTTCAAAAACTTTTTAAAGCCTTTGCCCTTCTCTTTTCCTTTTTCTTTCTCGATGTTTTTGTCTTTCATTTTTCTCCCATTTTTCATTAGTTTGTCTAATTTTAAAATAATTATATATTATACTTAAATTCAAGTCAAACAATCGACAGCAATGTTTTAGGCGACAACAAAGGTAAATTCTTTTGAAAAATTTACTGTGTCTGAGTAGGTTTCTTTGTAGTAAGTCACCCTTATTTTCAATTCTTGCAATGTGCTAGGAGTGGTAAATGTGATTTTTACGTTATCCAAATTTGTTCCTATCTTACATTCAATTCCAGATACAGAAACATAGTCCTTATTGAGTTTTATTCCAGTGGACGACAATATCAAAACATATTCGGTATTAGGTTTTAAGTCCCCTACTACCTCAGTACCACTTAAATACAAAGTCCCTGTAAGCGCACTTGGTTCAGTTATCACTTTCAACTTATAAGTCTTTGTTTTTGTAACTCCGGGATTTGTCAAGTAAGAAATAGTAAGCGTACACTCACCACTACGATTTGCAACATAGTGTTTTCCGCTGATAGTCACAACATCACTATCCACACTAAGTACAGGATCAGCACAACTATAATCATTTGTGTTTAGGATAAAATCGTTTTCTTCTCCTTCTTTCAAAGTTATTGTACTGCTTCCACCTTTAATGCTGAGACTGCTTATGTATTTGTCGACATACACCTTAAACGAATACTCGTGATACAACACATTCTTATTTACATCTCTGCCATAAGGCACTCTTGCGATAACAACACAATCACCTATACCATTAAATTTGATTTCGCCAGTATTTATATCATATGTCACAAGATTGTTAGTGATATCAATAATCACAGGAAAAGATGACTTTCCGCCAGCAAGTATAGAGTTTTTGGCAGTTTTATCGGAGTAATTGGCATAAACCACATCTTTTTCAAATGAAAAGCTTGTATAATACGATGGAGTACTTTCGACTTCGACATTTTGATTAGCAATAACATATGTACCATCTTTGACTTTTACTCTAACTCTAATTGTAGTCTTGCCTACACTATTACACAAAAAAGTTTTGCCATCAAATGACAACACCTTTTCATCAGTACTCATACATTGAAAAACGACAGATTCCATATTTGATGAAAATGTCAGATAATTTTCAATGTCGTGCGAATCCCCCACATATAGTGGGTCTGTAATATTGAGTTTTATATTTGCATATGATACATTATCAATTTTCTTTTCGATTTTGGCTTTTGATGTACACGCACCCATAAGCAAGCCACAAAGCAAAAACAATAATATCGTACACAATTTTTGTATGTTTTTCATTTTACTATTTCTTTGTAGATTTCTTTGTTTGAGTGGCTTTGCCATCTTTATTTTTACTAAGCTTGATTGTCTTAGGTAGTTTTGGCGATTCCAATTCGTTTAGTTTTTCAAGGACCAAATCCACATCAAGCCCATGAACCATGCAAGCTTGTTCTATGGTTTCCATTTGACTAAATGGACACGAAAAACAATGCATGCCAAAACCCATTAGCACCTTATCTGTGTTTTTGTGATTTTTTAAAGCCTCACCCAAGCTCATTTCTTTTGTAAATTTCTTCATAATATTGCCCCTATAATTTATTTTTAGATATTATATATTTTTTAGTCAATACTTGCAAATAAAACAACACAACCTATCAAAATGTTTGTCAAAAACATATAAAAATATTACAATAAAAATAGTTTGGAGGAAATTATGAAACTTGTAAATACAAAAAAATTGTTTGAAGACGCAATCAAAAACAAATATGCTATCGGCGCATTCAATTTTGTAAATATGGAAGGATTGAAAGCGATTTTAAATGCCCAAAAACAAGAAAAAAGCCCAGTCATTGTTCAATGCAGTACCGGTGCAATAAAATATGCAACCGCGCCTACTCTTTACGCCATGACTAAGAGTATGGAAAGCGACTTTCCTGTGGTTCTGTCCTTAGACCACGGCAAAACCTTTGAAGACTGTAAAAACGCGATTGATGCAGGTTTTACAAATGTGATGATTGACGCATCAAGTTTGCCATATGAAGAAAATGTAAGGTTGACCCAAAAGGTAGTCAAATATGCACACGCACACAATGTTACTGTCGAAGCCGAGTTGGGAGTGCTAGCTGGTGTTGAAGACGAAGTGAGTGCAGACAAAAACATCTACACCGATCCAGAAATGGCACTTGACTTTGTAAAGAAGACCAATGTTGACTCTTTGGCAATCGCTATCGGAACTAGTCACGGCACACATAAATTTAAAGGTGAAGCAAAATTAAGATTTGACATTCTACAAAAAATACAAGAGTTGTTGCCTGACTTTCCTTTCGTTTTACACGGCGCAAGCTCGATACCACAAGACATGGTGAAACTTGCTGAAAAGTACGGCGCCACTCTATCAAAAGCAAACGGAGTTCCAGAAAAGCTATTATTGGAAGCATGCACAAAATACAATGTTTGTAAAATTAATGTCGATAGTGATTTGCGAATTGCATACACCGCAGGCATTCGCGAGTATCTAACCAACAACCCTGACAATGTAGATATGCGCAAATATAATGAAAACGGGATGAAATACATTACAGATGTAGTTAGTTATAAAATGCACAATGTTTTTCTAAGCAGTGGAAGATATTAAAGGCGACTTTTTGACAAAAACTATTATTATAATGACATCATATCTAATAATTTCTGACAAAATCAAACACAATAATGACACTATTTAAGTTTTTAAAAAATTGAAAAAATGCACAAAAAACAAAACAATTACAAATAAAAAAGCATCACAACAAATGTGATGCTTTTATTTTTTACACTATAAATACTAGTCTTGCTCGTCAATTATCTTTTTGATTTCAAGTAAGTTTTCTAGTGTAAGACCATTTTTAATTTCACTGTAAGCACTTTTAAATGCTTCTTTTACATCGTCCGAATAATCGTTATTTTCTTGTGCAATTTCATTCATCTTTTTTGCAAGCTCTAATACTTCTTCTTTTGTAGTGAATGGTCTAGCACAAATAATGTGTTCGATTACTTCAAATTTGTATACTTTCGAATTTCTTTCCACTGTCTTACTCCTTTACTATAATTAGTATTATACAACTTCTTTTGTTATTTTGCAATACCTAAATTTATGGTGTTGTACGTCCACCTTGGTTTGCGGTGCTAGAATACAAACTAGATGATGTTGAGATATTGATACTCTTAGACATACTTTCATACCACTCATATGCATCAGCTATAGCTCGACGTTCACTATCTATTGATGCAAATTTTCCAGCAATACTTATATTCGAATACTTCCAAGAAGAGTTATCTCCTGTGTTTTCTTGGTTAGGATTTGCCGGATTATTAGGATTTAATGTTTGGTCTGGGTTGTTTGTTTGAGTATTATTAGGGTTTGTTTTATATGGATCAAGATTGATATTTTTAGTCTTTTCAGCTTCTTTTGCTACTACTTTTGCAGCAACAGTCTCATCAATTAAGAATCGTGTCATCGCCTTAGTAACTTTTTCTTGATTAGCAGTAAGCAACGCTTCGGCTTCTTTGCTAAATTTTATCTTTGTTAGATCATTAGGATCAATCATCAGATTTGCTTCAGTTACTCCCAATGCCTTGCATAGTGCCTTTTTATACTCATCCGCTCTTTCAATTGTTACTTTACATTTTGACTTTGTATCAACATCTAGTTGCTCACCAGAAGCAAGTGTTTCTCTTGCATTGGCAGAAGACCTATGTCTTGTAATATATTCGGACTTGACCTTTTTAAACAACTTATCTTTTTGTGCTTGATTTAGTGATGAATAAAACTCATCAAAATCTTTTGAAATCGAAGAATCCAATCGTTTTGTTATTTCTTCTTCAAGTTCTTTTACTGTATAATTATGATTATCTTCTGGAATAATCAACTTTTCAAGACTTTCTTTTTCTGCTTCAGTTGGATTTAGACCTTTTGCTTTACATATGCGCTCAACATCTTTCATGTGAGTTTCGTAAAGTAATGCAAAACTATCAGTATAATGCTCGATTTCTTTAGTTATGCTATCACCTAGTACAAGAGATGTTTTTATACCTGACAAGAATATCGCACCATTAACTTTTCCATCAACAAGACGAGTTTTACTAACAATATTTTTCGTGTCTATATGTGTCTTAATAGGGTCTTTCTCATATTGTGATTTGACCATACTATCTGGGTCATTTGATCTCCATGCAGGATTATTTGGATTTACAGGCGGATAACCTATATTTTCGCCTCCATTTTCAACATTTTCTTTTACTATTGGTTTAATATCTTTGACTTCCAAATTTTCAACTTTAGGTAAATCAATAGGACGTTCTTTCATCGCCATATTAAGCAAAGTACCTTCGTATGTTCCAAATCTCGAAGATGAGACTATTGCTGTGCTGGTTTGCTCTTTATTTGGAATTTTAAGTCCTTCAACTTCATTTAAATTAATTGGTTTTTCTCCCCACAATTTCTTTAATGTATATGGAAATTGTTCGTCTTTTGGTCTCTCATCTGATACTACAATTTTTTCAGGTTCAACTTCTTTTTGACCCTTAGTCTCATCTACAACAATGTTCTTGGTTTCTGTTTCACCTACTATTTCAATATTGTTTTTCTCAGTCTTTTTCCAAAGGGTTTCAGCAATTTTTTTCATCTTTTCACCATCTGCACCGACTGATTTTTTCTTTTCTTTTTGCTCTTCTTGCAATTTTTTAAAGAATTTAGACATATCTTTATTAGGCGTATATGGCAAATTCGTTACCATATCATTCAATTCGTTATCTTTATTATCATCTTTGTGAATTGGATCAAAAGTAAGTGTCCCTTCTTTATTATCACCTTTAAAAGGTAGAGGTTCGACAATTTTATTCGATCCTTCATCTTTATCAATTTGAGAATCGACTTTCGGTAAACCATTTGCTGCATCAACATTCCTTTTTGCTACGCCATCGTCGTTTATTATCTTTTCTATATCAACAGCTTGGAATTTGTTCATATATTCTTTTGAAAAATTTTGCAAATCCTCAGATACTTTAATTGGGTTATAAACAATATTGTCAAGGATATACTCTTTTTTACCTGTGTCTGCATCGTTTGTTTCTTTAACAATTTCTTTTTCTTTATTTTCTATTTTTTCTTCTACTTTGCCTTCTACCACATCTTTTGTTTTTTCGTCGTTGATTTTTTCATCAATTTTCTCATCACTCTTTACTTCATTAACAACATTATTATTAGCGCCAATTAAATTTTTTGTAAATATTTGGTCTTTAATGTCTGGAATATAAGGTTCTATTTCGTCAATTATTTGGCTCATATTTGCTTCTGGATTTTCATTTAATTTATCCATAATTTTAACTGCAACATTTTTATCTCGACCAAAACAATACTCATACAAATTCAAAATACTAAGAGTTTTGTCATTGAAGGCCTTATTATCATTAATTTCTTCAAGAGTTAAAACCTTACCTTTACCCTTTACAGTGCTTTCAGTTAACCTTTGAGCAACATAAGACATATATTTTGAATATTGAGGTGCAAAAATTGAATTGTTTACACCAACCACACCCACTTCACTTAACATAGTATACAACAATGCAACGTTAGAACCTTCAAGGTCCTTTAAAATACTATAATCATTATCATCACTTACCAAACCAAACCCTTTTGAAACAATACCAACAAGGTCATAGGTCACTTTTAAGGACATATTAATTCCTTCATTTAGTGCTTCGGGCGATGTTTGCGCATAACTGTTTGTAAGATAGTTTTTGACAATAGGCAACATCTGTGCTTCTGGACTATCAATTTTATGTTCTATATTCATTAATGCAGAGCTTATGTTTTTACCCCAAAAATCAATTTTTTTATTGTTCATCAACTCTGAAATATATTTTACATAAAACCCACGAATACCTTTTTCACCATAAACAGCTTCTTTCATATTCATTAGAGAACTACCAAAGTAACTAAACGAATCTGAATCAATATCTTTTACTTGTACTTGGCTTATTTTTTGAAATTCTTTAAAATAGTTATAAACTCGTGGACAGAAATAACTACTCACATTATCTAAATACCTATTATCAATTTTTAATTTCATATCCTTTGAGAACTTTTTAAAATACCCTATTGGCATTGATTCATCTTTGCTATTTTTATGCTTAGAATTATTTATTATAGCAAGATAAGAAATAGTTTTGCTTTCTGCCTTAGCTTTTTCCAGTCTAACCATATCTTTGTTGGTTTCTAATGAGTTTATTTTTGATGAGATACGCATAACCAACATTACATCATCTAAATAGTCATAATTTATAATATCATTGTTAATCCATTTCAAAGAATCTGGGGTAGTACCTATTTTTTCAAATTCGTCTTTCATAACTTTCTTAGGAATAAAGTTTAACGCATCCCTAATGACATCAAAGTTTTTATTATCAATATATTTTTCAACCGCTTTTGTAGACGTAAAATAACCATTGGCAGCAATTTCTTCTGCTAATTTTCTTACACTTTGAAAATACTCTTCTTTTGTGATTGACATAGGACCCTCCAAAAACATATTTACTTATACTTATATTATACCATATACGCAAGGTTATTGCAATATTGTTAGATGTTATAAACACGATGTAGACATATAGGACATTAACAAATATATACATTATAGTATAGCATATAATTAGCAAAAAATATAGGTTTTTGATACAAAAAAAATCTTTGCCAAATGCAAAGATTTCTTGTTTATACTTATCAATTTGTTTGTGTTTATCAATTTAATATTTGTATTAACGATTAAAACATATTATTAATTTAAAATACTATCGTCATCAATTAAAACAATATTTTATTAATCTTGAAACACTGTTGTCACTAATCTTGAAATATTATATATTTGAATATTAGTTGATGTCCTTTTTCTCAAACAAGTCCTTAACCATATTAAGTGCTTCGATTTGAACAGTTGTACGATTCATAGGGCCTGTAATCAAGAAGGCCTGACCGCGTCTAGCAGTAACAATGGAGTCTTGCTCTTCTTCGTTGATACCACCGGCATTACGATACAAGTTGATAAGGTCGGTCATATCATTTGGTGACAACGAGAATATAAGTGAATATTGGCTTGCATTGATAACCGCAGTACTTTGAGCGGCAATATCTTCGCTACCAACAAAGTCTTTGATATTTTGTGTAATGATAATTTGCATACCATTATATTTTCTTATACGCTTAGCCATTTGCGCCATAAAGTCAAGCGCTATCGGGAACTTTTTATTGATAAAGACGTGCGCTTCATCGACAGCAACGATTATACGCCTATGGTCTTCTTCAAGCTCTGCATCTTGGAAATATTTTAAGTTGTAGTCTCGGTTTTTAGCAATTTCGTTGTCCAAATACTTAAATATCAACAACATTTGAGCATTTGCGATGATGTCGTTTCTATTGGATATAAGCGAACGGAAGTTAAAGCAAATAAAGTTTTCGTTTGTTTCAATCGAAGTTGGACCATTCCAAAGGTTGCTGTTTCGACCGCCCGACGCAAACTTTTCAATAAAGGTCTTCGCAACTTGCAAGTTACGCAAGATATACTCGTCGCGTTCGGTCGCCAAATGGTCATTTATTAGTGTCATAAGGTCATCAAATATAGGAAAATCCGCAGGTCGTAAAGTCGAAAAATCGCTGTTTACATCGATATGTTTGCGGTGATACAACTCAACAGTAAGAGAGTTTAGTGTCTCAAAAGCGTCTGTCGAGATGCCCGGTAAAATAACCTTATAAAATTGTTCTAGGAATTGCAAGTGCGTATTGAAAGAGTCGGACTCTCCGCCTTCATCGGCTTCCAAAGTTGTGTAGATATGGAACGGATTGAATATACCATTAACACTACTACCTACATCGATCATCTTTCCGCCAAGGTTTCCGCACAAAATCTCGTACTCGTTTTCGGGGTCAAGAATAAATACACGCGTGTTGTCGGCGGCAAAATTGGTAAGCAGTGTTTTGGTCGCAAACGACTTACCACTACCAGATTTACCAATAACAACCATGTTTGAGTTTACACGCTCGGTAGTATCACGGCGGAAGAAGTTTACAAACACTGGATATTGGTTGTAACCGATGTACAAGCCGTGTTCGTCTTGCAACAAATTGCTGACAAAAGGATACATCGCCGATAGTGAAGATGTTTGAATCCCGCGTTGATACATTTTTAAAGTGTCAAGTCGGCTGATGTTTGACGAAACAAACCCGTCTATTTGGCGACCAAAGTTTTCTGTAAATCTAAAACCATTTTGTCGCAAAACCGCCCTTACTTCTTTCTTAACTTTCTCGTTTGCCAATATGTGCATATTTACATCAAACAAGTTTTCGTTTGAGTTTTTGATGCCTTGCAACAACTCACGCAAAGTGTCATATTGTGTTTCGTTTTCGATCTTTTTACTTGTTTTTGCGTCCTTTTTCATACGGATAGACATTTCCATAAGGGCGTTGTCTAGCATTTTTTCAGCACGCCACCTGTCCATTGGTTCGATATTGACCACGACCCTACTCTCTTCCATATGGAAAAGCGGATACATCCACGCATTAGGAACTTCTAGCGGATAGTCTGTTATTGTAAATGCACGCATAACCTCGTTTTCGATGACAAGGTTGTTGCTTCTAAATGTTACATTTTTGGGATACGCCCACTTGATTTGGTTTTCGGGAGTAAGAAGTTCGAGATCACGCTCGTCAAAGTTTGAAGTAAAGGTACTTTTCAAAAACGCAAATCGCTCGTTTCCCGTAACAATCTTTGTGTACATTGGCGCAACACCACTTTCCAAAGTTCCGACAATTCCGTTTACTGTCGATTCTAGCGCCTCGCGGTCAGTGTCATAAACAACCATATAATAGTGGTCTTTAATGATTTTACTCTCATTGTTTAGGTACTTTATCGCTTCCAATCTCTCTTGGAAAACTGGACTTCTCGACTCAACTTCCATTTCCGAATACAAGCCCTTGTCACTCATCTCAACAAGAGTGTTAAACTTGTAGTCTTCGTACTTTTCTAGTTCGTCTAGTATCATAGGCTTGCGGGTTTTGATTATTGTCGCTCTTTGATTGGCTTGCAATCTTTGAAGCGCTTGACCAAAACTGTTTATCGCCATATCTTGTTTTTGCTCGGTAAGTAGAAAGAACGATGTAGGCATAAGTTCTATCACCATTCCATAATAACCATTAAAGCTTATAAACTTGTCAGTACTTACTCCGTCAAACGGAATAATACGCTTTATGTCATCTTGGGGTTTTTTAGGGTTTGCGTAGTATTTCTTTTTGTACGCCATAAACTTAAACATTAGAAAAAACGAGTAGTAGAGTTTTAGTCCATCACCCACCGGAATAAACAAGCACACCCAAAGCGATACAAACGATATCCCAATGTATATCGCGTAAGGAATTGTACTTGTAAAAATAAGTATTGCAAGCACAAGGCCGATGATTGCTACGATCAAATCGGTGATGTTGAAGTTGTTGTAAATCTCGGTTTTTATCTTACTCTTTCTAGGTATGTATCTCATAAAAAACCTCTCCCATTTTTCATTTTATCTTTCCCTGTTTTGCAAGATTATTTCAAAACTCCCGCAAAACCACACCTTACACACATATTATATATTAATATAATAAAATTAACAAATAAAAAAGAGCGATATTACTCGCTCTTCCTTGCACATATGTGCATTATTTTTTAGTATTTTTCTTGATATCACCAAGGGTACTACTCATCTTAGTAAGCATATCAATTATCTTTTGTTGTTTATCATTTTTTCTAGCTTCTTCTTTTTCTTCCATTGCCTTCATGGCTTCTTTAACTGTCATGGTAGTTTGATTAGCAATCGCATTAGAATCTTTAATTTCAGTTTTGCCTTCAATTGTAGTCTTGGATTGTTCCATTTTTACAGTAGCATTATTGAAAGTGAAGTTTCCAGCATTAGATTGATCATTTCCTTGTCCCTCGCCACCTTGTCCATTATTAGTATTAGCTCCGGAGCCTGTTGTTTGATTAGTATTATTAACTGTTTGTGTAGCAGCTTTCTTATCGTCATATGTTTGTGCCATAGCAGCAAAATCCTTTGCATAAGCATGACCTTTTCTCTTTATATCTCTTTCATAGTTATGTGCATAATATGAGATCTCGTCACCATCAAAGTTGCTACTTTTTTCATAATCACCTAAGGTAATATTACCACCAGATGTTTTTATACTTAAATCATTAGCAGTAAATTTGTGTCCGCCTATCAATGAAGCATCCAATATATTTTTTACACCATTATCAGACCTAGAAAGATTAATTTGATTAATCAAATTATTCAAATAACTGCTAGATCCAGTTCCTGGTTCAAAATTCTTTGAAAAATCACCAAGCTTTGTCAATAGTTCAGCTTTAGTCATATCTCCATCGTTAAAGCTTTTTACAAAGTTATCATAAGTATTTGTTACATTATTCCCCTTTGCTGCCAAATAGCTTTCATAGTCTTTATGATTTCCTTGTCCTTCATAATACCCAAGAACCTTACTTGATCCTACAGTTTTAGCAATTTTCAAATTCTCTTCATAAGAATCATTATTAGCACCAAATGCTTTAGCTGGAGTCTTTTCTTCGCCTCTTTCAGCACCAAGAGAGTAAACAAACGAAGACGCAGTTCCAATAGCCCCACCAACTTTATTTCTGAAGCTTTTTCCTTCTGCTAGTTTAAAAGCATCTGGGGCTTCTTTTGACACTTTATCGTCAAGATTTTTCATACCTTTGCCACCAAAAATTGCAAACATTTTACCGGTAGCATTGTTTAAAAATGAACCAACTGCACTTCCTTGTACCAAGTCGGAAGCCATTTCTTTTCCTCTAACGTATCTTCGAGTGTTTATTGCCGCTCTTATTCTTGCTCTCTCTTCTTTTTGTTCTACATTTCCAGATGAATTGTATTTATCTAAAGCCTTTTGTGCTTTTTCAATTTTGTCTGCATCTCCACTTGCCTTCGCTTTTTCTAAATTATCACGCAATCTTTGACTTTTATTTGCTTTTCTACTATCAATTCTAGCAGCAATGCCAGACATTGTGCCACCAATTCCCATTGTAGCTTTGACAGCAAAACCACCAACTTTTCCAACACTATCGATTACTTTTTTGCTCATGCCTTCCCCAGTCTTAAGCACATCTTCTGCTCCTATAAAACCAGCAACCAGTCCTGATAAATCTGAAAGCATATTTACGCCAACAATAACCATTAAGCATTGTACCATCTTATTTGCCGAATAATACAATAAACCCCCTCTTGGGAACAAATAAATATTGTCGACTACACCCATTATTAAGAAAAGCAAGTTCATAGCAACTACATAGCCATATGCGCCTAGCACACTTCCAATAAAGGCTTTTCGCCATGACTTGTATGCATTTCCATCATCTAATGGAGTAAGTGCGGTCACTGCTGGCGAAATTATAAACAAAGCAGTAGCTTTATACAATCTCATAATAAGTCCAACAGACGCTTTTAGTAATGACATCAAGACAAAAACCGTACCTACATAAAAGATAAAGTAATTCATCTTAGTGTAATCATAGAAATATCTCACTGCTTCATAGTTGTGATAATGAACATCATTATTATCTCCTATCTTACAATCACTACCAGGCGCTTTAATATCACTCATTTTAAGCGAATTCTTTACAGATTTACTAACAAATAAATTGTCTACCTTCGTAGCAATATCATTTAATTTTTCATCAGTTTTAGTCTTTGTTGTATGGAAATACTCAGTTTTAAAGCCTTCTATTCCATTAGTATTTTCATCAAAATGTGCCTTATATTTTGATGACCTATCAGTTATTAAACCTTTAATATAACCCTCGGTCGTACCACCCATACGAATGACATTTGCGTCAGCAGCACCTGCAAGGAAGATACTACCTGACAAGGTCGAACTACCGGCTTGTGCGGTTGCGGCATCTAGTGCAAACAAGATCTTATTTGATGCAAATATACCAAGGAAGCATACTACTGGGACAAGTATAAACATTGCAAAAGATTTGATTGCTTTACCTATAATTGTACCTTTGCTGTTTTTACTACCTTCGGTGGTATACTCCACTCTAATGATTTGCACTATAGTAACAATAAGTAAAAGAGCGACTGCAAATAGTGTCATAGCGATAAGTGCTTCAATAATAGTTTTTGACGAAAATATAGAGATAAGTATATCACCTGTTTTGCCTTCCGATGCTTCAATGCTTGAAGCCGCTGTATCTTTATACCAATATGTATCAAGACCCGCAAGGCGTCTAAAACAAAGTTGAAGAAAATCACATATAGCAAATAGACCTTTTGCTATTGTATACATCACCCCACCTATGGTGTAGGCAAAAAGAAACGGAAAGATATTCCAAAAAAGGATCAATAATGCTACAATTATACCTGCTGCTACTATCGCCATAAAACACCTCTACATATTTTGTTAGTTTTATTTTACTACATAATCCGACTTGACGCAACAAAATACGCCAAAGTGAGAAGTAAAGTTATATATATTTTATACAAATAGAAATATATAATACAAAACCGATTTTTGTAAGTATACTTATAAGATTGATCGGCAAAAACGCGAAAACGCGATTATGCCACAAAAATGTTGTGCATTTTTTTGACTACAAACATTAAAAAGTATATAATGAGAAATAATATAGCTGACCAATGTGTATATACACTGCGAAGGAGTGAAAAATGGCAGAAGAGAAGAAAAGTTCGTTTGCGGAGAAGGCTGCGAAGAAAATATTTGGATTTATACTGGCGCTAGTCGGAATATTTGTTGTGGCATTTTTGATCACAAGTTATTTAGTGTATAAAGAAATCCGATGGGACTCGTCCGTAATCATGCACCAGTACTTTCTAACCGCGTTTGGACTACTGACACTAGTATATGTTTTGATTATGCTCGTGTCGCTTACAAAACCTAAAAAGGAAGACAGCGGAGCAAGAGTAAAAGAGCGTGGCAAGGTCAAGAAATTTTATGACACAAACTGGCTAACACCGGATCAAATGAAAAGCATACGCCAATTTACATGTTGTAAGTACGCCGACCTTAAAAACCTTAACAAAACCGGCATCCCAGTGCGTGCCGAATACACAGGTGGTCACATAGAGGTCGCCCTATACGACAACATCCACACACTAGTCATAGGTACAACAGGAAGTGGTAAGACCACACAGTTTGTAGACCCAGTAATGCAAATATTGAGCGAGACCGCTAAAAAGCCGTGTTTTGTCGTAACAGACCCAAAGGGCGAGATATACGACAACCACAGTGAAAAGCTCCGCAAGAAAGGATACAATGTATTGATCTTCGACTTGCGTGACCCATTTAAAAGCACCTGCTGGAACCCAATGACGCGTGCATATGAGTTAAACCAAAAGGCAATCAACCTTGAAAAAACAGTTAAAGTACACCACAACGAAGACCCAAGGCGAACCAGCCTAAAACTTGCCAACAACGCATACTACGCGGAGTGGTACGAGATAGACGGATACGCATTTGGCGACAAGCAAACACTAAACAACTATATCAACTCAGTACGACAAGCGCTAAAAAATGAAGCGTTTGAAGACCTAAGAGATATCGCTACTACCCTATGCCCAGTGCAAAGTACACAAGATCCCGTATGGGAACGCGGTGCAAAAGACCTTGTATTAGGCACTATGCTAGCCATGCTGGAAGATAGTGAAGATCCCCAACTTGGCATGACCAAAGAGCGATTTAATTTCTACAACCTTAGCAAAATACTAAATCTAAAAGACAACGACTCAGACAACCAAATCCAATCGCTTACAGACTACTTCCAAGGACGCGGAAGTCTATCGCTTGCGACCCAACTTGCAAACCAAGTTGTGACCAATGCAGAAAAGACTGCAAAATCGTATATGGGTATAGTTTCTGACAGAATGGGTATATTTTCTGACACTGGCATATGCTATGCTACCAGTAAGAACGAGATGAACCTAAATAGTTTTGCCGACCAACCTACTGCATTATTTATAAAAATACCAGATGAAAAAGTAACAAGATATCCAATAGCTACATTGTTTATATCCCAACTTTACAAGGTCCTTGTAGAGATAGCAAAGACACATGGCGGTTGTCTTCCAAGAGACTGCTATTTCGTGCTAGATGAGTTTGGAAACATGCCAAAAATCGAAGGCTTTGACTCCATGATTACTGTTGCGCGTAGTAGAAAAATATGGTTTTTGCTAGTGCTTCAATCATACGCCCAACTCAACATCAAATATGGCGAACAAGTTGCATCGACGGTTAAGGACAACTGCAACATTCACATCTTCCTTGCATCCAACGACCAAAACACTCTGAAAGAGTTTAGCGACAGATGCGGAACAATCAGCGTCGAAACAGAAAGCGTAACAATTTCGAAAGGTAAAAAAGAAGACAGCAAAAACACAACCACTGCCATAAACCTTGACTCTCGTCCACTTATCTACCCTGCCGAACTTGGCACTCTAAAAGATGAGTGTATCGTTTCAATACTAAAACAACAACCTATAAAATCAAAGTTTACACCAAGTTACAAACTTAAAAATGTTTACGATATGAACCCTGCTCCACCTTCAACCGTTTTGCCTAAAAACCTTGATGAAGCACAAATTTACTACGACATTAGACGCAGAAACGAAATCAAACTTGGTAGTCGTCGCACATATTTGTAAAATTGACATATGTGCAGACATCACTACTTGCAAGATTAATTGATATGTAATGTTGATTATTTTGTATTATTGATTAGCAAATATTTGTCGGTAGATTTGTAAAATAGACTAATTTGCAAACTTCAAATAAAATGTTTTAATATTCAAACAAAAAAGATTGTCACAAAGACAATCTTTTTTTTGCGTTTTTAATTTTTAATACTTGTTTATTTTTTACTCATTACGGAGCAGTAGTTTTGTTTGAATTGTTTGCATTATCAATAGTATTGTGAATCCAATCACTTATACTTTCAGCATTATTTGTAAATATGCGCAATATTACTAGCAAAACCAACAATACTACAAAACCAATTATCGCATTTACAAGTCTTTTCTTTGCTTCTTCACGCTTGTCCGCATTTTCAGCCTTACTATATTGTACTCCTAGCACAATCGAATATATTAGACCTGCACTACCTATCAACACAAGTAGTGGAATAATCATTACATCAAACAATTCGTCAATAGGCTTAACAATTTTTTCTGCTTGGCTTTCACCATTTTCACCAAGCATAAATTGTGCCATTCGCATCATTAAAAGTTGAATTTTATACATCGCTTTCTCCTGTTTTAATAGAAAACATACTATTGTTTTTTATTTTACACCCGCCATATTGTCAATCCACTCGGCAATTTGGAATTTGTTGCTAACTAAGATTTTCAGAATAATCATAATGATTAGTGTAATAACTATACCAATTACAGCGTTGATAATACGCTTTTTAATTTCGTCTCTTTTATCAGCCGACTCTGCTCTACTATATTGGACACCCAAAGTTATGCCATATATAACACCAAAGACGCCTAGCATAATAATCAAAGGCACCAAAAATTGGTCAAGAATATCCACAACAGGCTTTACTACATTCTTAATCCACTTGTTTTCATCACTCTCCCAAGCATTTTTATATTCTTCAGCAGTTTTTCCAAATAGATTTACAAATTTTGTTAAAAGTAAATTAAACATATTTTTCACCCATATTATTTATTATAGTTTACAAAAAAAATCGATTAAAAACAAGTATTTTGCCACACTTTTTGCTCACTCTTTCAAATAATGCACATATGTACACCTATTTGATTATGTTTTCATAAGTATTTTTTACCATTTGTCACCGCTACACTACGCCACATTTTAAAACGTCGTTATCTTACACAGTCAAACTATTTGACTTTTTTAAGTCACAAAAAAAAGAGAGCCACTGCTCTCTTTTTAACTAATCAAAATTATCTTAGTTTCCTGTTGATGGATTTGTGCTTCCTGATGATGGATTTGTTACACTTGGATCTTTAGACTCAGTTCCAACCCAATTAAAGATAGTTGCTGCATTTTGTACAAATATCTTAAGTAGAATCAAAGCTACAAGTGCAATAAGTATACCTACGACCGCACTGATAAGTCGTTTTTTAAGTTCTTCACGCTTATCTGCTGTCTCTGCTTTACTATATTGTACACCAAGTACTATACCATATATCATACCTGCTGTACCAAGCAAAATAATTACTGGAACAAGTAATGAGTTTAATATGCTTATTATAGGAGCAACAACTTCTATAACCCAATTTGGTGAACTACCATAGTTTATTCCATCTTTATATTTATCTCCGCTTTCCCAAGGGTTGCCATCCTTATCTGTAATAGCACCCATAAATTGCATGGCTTTCATCAATAACATTTGTAATTTCATTTCCATTCCTCCATAGAGTTACACTTAGTTTACACAAAAAGCGCAAATAAAACAAACAATTTTTATAAGTTTTTACAATTTTTTATATTTACGCTATGGTTTTAGCACTGAAAAGTATTAATTTGTGGCATATTTTTGTTTGTTTTAGTAGATATGCACATATTTGCATATACAAATTTGTGATTTCACAATTCATAGTTTTTACAAACCACTACTCTATTTACGACTATTTCTTTGACTTAAAAATTGTGATCGACAACTATGATGATGTTTTTACCATTAACATTTTTGTCATTGCGTTTATTGTCGCATAGGGTTTTGTCTCAACTATGTGTGCAAGCGCAATCAATTTTTAGTAGTGTATTTGCTAATACACTCACAAACAAGTTTTGTGGGAATGTGTTTTGCAATTGAAAGTGCGTTTTGTAATAATATTGTAAAGTTTACAAAGACTAAGAGTATAAAATACACAATGATAAGTTTATTATATAATCTATATTTATTTGTCATATTTTTGCAGTTATGATAAAATCAAGTAGAATTATGGAAAATGGAGTGTAACCAAAATGCACAATTACAAAAAAATATCCTTAAATATTTTACTTATCCTTTCTACTATACTCTCGTCTATCTTGGGAGTTTTTTGGCTTGGGACAATAAAAAACCGTTCGCTTGCCGAAAGTACAAGATATGCTGAGTTTTTGTACTCGGGTCAAAACGACTCGCGTGTGGCTTACAACTATGAGTACAACGAAAGTACCGGCTGGGGATACAGTTATGGTTATTGGAACGAAACGCTTAATATAGAGTTCAGCGTGACTGAATACAAAGATACCACAGAAACAGTGTATACTGCTAAACAAAATAGCAATGGCATATTGGTCATTAGCAAAAATAGCGGAAGCTTTGAACTATTGCTTACTCTAAACAGTAACAGCAAGCCTTGTTATAATGGTGATCCAGTCTGGGATGATGATGGTTTCATTGTTGTAAGTACAGATGAAAGTACAGGTAAGAATTATATAAAAATTGGATCTACTCCGTATGAGATAAAAGAATTTACATCAGGCTCCACCACTACTCAATACATAGTTTATCCGCAATCTATGTTGTATGTCAAAAATGTAGGTGCTGATAGCAATGGACAAGACACTTACAAACTATACATTGACCCAGCCTTCAAATGTGAATATGTGGGCAATGGTAGCGGAGAGTATGATGAAAGCGGAAATTTTACAAAAATAGCCTACCCTCCTAAAGCATACACAGTTGAAAATAAAACCACTTATTCTTGGACAAACGAAGACACCAAAAGAGTGTATCCAAATGCCAATGTGAATAGTGATGACAATTTTGCATTGAAAAACAACAACAGTAGCAATGTTGTGATTTTGGAAAACTACCTAAACAATTTGAGCATTAAGGACGCAACAACTGCTCCTACAACAGACCCTACAGAAGTTGTAACAAAAGGCATTAACAATTTTTATGTTGAGTTTAATAAAGCGGTGCCATACGACAGTGCCAACAACAAAATAGACAAAGATCATAACACTATCATCACATCGCTTAATGTAACCGCTTACATCAAAAACAACGAGTTATCAAATCTACAAAGTGGTGCAAACACACATAGCGAGTATGGTGTTCGTATCAAAATCAATCCGACCGTAAGCCAAACAAACTTGAAGTTTGACGACAAACATGGCGGATATGTAAACAACTATTGGTTTGACTACTTCGACCTTACAAACATAAGCTATTTGACCAACAACAATGATAGTGTTCCACTAAAAAATGCATATGGACTATACACTATTGTTTTTGACTACACTGTTTTGGACTACGACAGCTCAACCCAAGGCACAACAAGCACAAAAGAAAGTTATGTGTACTATTTTTATCTTACTGACGACGCAAAGTATGTCGAGTACCCTACCCTAAACCACACTGCACAAGGCAAGAGTGAGTATTATGAAGAAAAAGAGTATTCGACCACATTCTTTAATATGGACACTTACAATCTTCCTACATATCTATTTGATGCATCAAAATACAACATAACCTATACACACACTAGTCCAGACGACATTTCAAAAACATATGCTACAAGTTTTAGGTTGTTTAGCAAAGACGGCTATGACGAAAAACTTGGACTACTTACACTTGGTGACGAGTCATATGTGATCGTACTAGACAAAACCAATAGAAAAATCACCTACTACAAAGGTGGCGAAAATGTCGAGTTGGTCGATGCAAACAAATATGGTGAAATGACCATAAGTGATGATGGAAAATATTTGCTAAAACTTAGCAATATCAAAAAGTATGAAAATGGGATGTTGTTAAAACAAGGTGCGACAGATACTCCTATTTCTTACTACTTCCCTATCGTGCTAGACTCACTTGGCGAATATGAATTTACAAACAAATATATGGTCGAAAACAGTGCTTACACTTTTATCACTGTAGATTCATATGAAAAGAAAAGTGCCGATGGCACCACCACTACAACAATAAACCTTGCAAAAAACATTTTCAAAAATATGCAAATTGTAGTAGACGCATCGACAAAATATTGTCATGAAAATGTTTTGACACAAATGAAGTATGAAAACGGAAATTTGGTTTTGAATGATGGTAAAAAATTTAGTGCAATCGAAAAACCAACCGCATCAAGCTCTTCCGTATTAAAAGACAATGATTACAATGAAAGTAGTGACGGCGGATACAATCTTGTTTTTCTTGGCACAAAGTCGACATTTATGAAAAACAAAACAACATCACCTTTCCGTGATTTGGCAAATGGCGTGTATGCTGATGTAACAGGAAATTCGACCCTAAGACTAGATCCAAAAGCATATAGCACACTAACCAAACTTGGTATCAAATATGGCGAAATTCCAGTAACAAATCTTAGCCCTATCTTATTTGACACTTATGGAATGCTTTCGTCGAATTCGGATAACTTGAAAGTTTATCGTTGGAATAAAAACCTTACTAAAAATCCTTCAAACAATGGTTATTACATTGATAAGGATGAAGAAGATAAGTACTGCTACTATATCAAAGGTGATCCTACATATGTGTCCAACTTTACTAATGGCACATCATGCGAAAGATCAGGATTGTACTACATTATAGTTAAGAGCACTTACAAAGGTTTGTCAGAAGGCGAATATGAAGAAGCGACTGCTACTCAATACTTTTTGTTTGAGATAGACAACAGCGACCCCGAACTATATTTCTACACTGACCCAGCCAACAAAAAGCCCCTTAGCTCAACCACTAAGTACACAAACAGCGAGAAGTTGTATTTTACTTGGGCAGAACCAAACTATTTTCAAGAAGAAATAACCGCACTTGTAAGTTATAGCGCTTCGTACGATGAAAACCGACTAAATTCTACAAAAGTGGCTTACACAAAAGACACACTTATCTCGACTTCGACAGGTAGCGCACTAAGTCCAGAAGGAATGTATCATTTCTACTTGTACTATGGACCAAAGCCACTTGTTGGTGACGAATACAACAGATACTGCAAAGAGCCACGCATTTACATCGACCGCACAAATCCAGAAGCCGATTTGTACGCAAACAAAGTCATTATCAACAGCGACGGAAGTCAAGGGTACAAATATGTTTCGACAAACGGCGTAAAAATTGTTAATGGCGAATTCAAATTCTTTGCAAAAAACAAAAAAGCATCGGGCGCAGAAGTTGTGGCTAGATACGCTGAGATAAACTTTGACACAACACTAGAAAGAGCAAAAGTATACAGCGACATTATGGTTTCGACTGCTACCTCATTTAGTTTTGTAAACGACAAGTCGATATCATTCCAACTATACAATCTAAATGCAAAAAGCGAAGCCGACCTTTATAGCAACCTTACTCTTGGAAGCACAAACTCTGCTACTCCATCAAAGTTGTATATATTGTACCTTACTGACGATGCAGGAAACGAAGTTAAGTACTATTATATCTTCGACAACTCTACTCCACGCGCTGTCATCCAACAATTGGACGGCACCGACTGGAAAGAAGTAGACCTAGAAAGCAGTAAAATTTCAAAAGACACTCGCGTATTCTGGGGCTCAGAGAAAGGCATAAAATACAATGAGCAAACTGGAATTTTGTACAGCGAACTCTCTACCGCATTTAAGTATATCGAAGACCACTCTGCAAGCGAATATATGGGTTTTGGCATAAAGACTTATAGCGGTGAAAAATTTATTACTTTGCCACTAGCAAACATTGCAGTAACAGATTCAAATAACCCTACAAACAGATTTGCTACTAGTCAAGCAAAACAAATCACTATTGTTACTAAGTCAAGCAAGAGCGACCTATACAATGATGCGACTATTTGGGCACAAGAGCTAGGAACCCCTATTACTCTTGAAAGATTTGTTTCACAAAACAAGCAAAGTTATAGTACTACAATAAGCGATGTTTTGGATAATAAGTCCATTCAATACACTTTGTATCTTGATACTGACCTATCACAGCTTACAATCTTCCCTAATGATATTTTTTACAAAAAAGACAGTGACGGAAATAAAATAGTAGACAGCAATGAAAACAATATCGTCGACAGTACAGCCGGCAAAAACACAATGTCAATAAGTGTAGACAGAATTGTTCCTTATTTTACTAGCGACATTGCTGAAAATATCGTGCCAGTTGTTACTTACACATATTATCCATTTGCATTGTCAGAGTACATCTCAGACAATCATACAAAGACCAGCGAAAAAGTATTTAGCAGTGAGACTATAAAGACTATAAACGACAAAACTATCAGTCCACTATATCCATTTAGCAAGTCACCATTTATTACTGATGCAAATGTGACTAGCGGAATTTCTCTAAACACTTATATGAGTAATGGAAAAGAGTATTCGCAAGAAGGTCTTTACATATTAAAGCGTGTCTACAAAAACAACCTTACTGGCGAACAACTTACTGATGCCGAAGTAAAAGAGTTGTCCGAAAACGACGAAGCAATACTATATATGTATATTGTTGTGGACAGACAAGACATCATCAGTCTTAGCACCGACAACACTGGAAATGTGTCAATGGCTGAAAGTATTGGTGATTTGATTACATTTACTCTTGGAAATGGCACAAACGACAGTTTGCTTCTTGATGCAGGCACTCTAAACATTCTTAAAAACAGCTCAGGCGAAGCCCAACCTATCTTTACTACAAATCGTGTGAAAGTATCGACATATGTTCCTGTGGACAAATATGCTACACCACAAAAACTACTTGACGAAGACATCACAGTCTACAATAAAGACACCGATTGGGGTGAAAATAAGTCAGGAATTGAGAAAGCGATAGACAAAAACAAAACCTTGTTTGGACTATATGTTTCGCTATATCGCGATAGTGTTGACTCAAAGCCAAACTATCTTGTACACAACAACAATTTGACAGATGCTGGAAAGATTGTTATTGCCCGTTCGCAAAGTTTTGAGCAAATAAAAGACGGGGAAATTAGTCTAAACACACTTTTGAGCCTTGTTCAAAATGGAAAATACACCCTTGAAATAAGCGACAAAAAACTTGACAACAATGGCCAAGCTCAATATGCAAACAAAACTTCGCTTATATATCAAATTAGCCACAAGCCTCCAAGCGGAAAATATGTATCATATTACAACGACGCATCAAATACAAAATATGACCTTTCAGTTCAAGTCAGCAATGAGTACAAGAGCGTCAACAAAGATGCATTGTCGTTTGAGTTTGAGGACTACGACAACAAATATCACGCAAGAATAGACGAAAACCACTTTGAAGTATCGCGTAGCACCAGCAAAACTGGCTCATACGAGACCATATTAAAGCGCGAAAATGGCGTATACACAGTTTCGCCAAACTGGGACAGCGCAACACTACAAGGGCTTAGCAAAGAGCAATATATCAGTCAATATGTTTTCGACATCCAACAAATCAATTCGGCTACAAAAGAAGAAGACAAACTATACAGATACACTATTCATATATTTAATGACTATGATGCTAATCACCCACTTATCAGTGAGAGAGATAAAGATTATTTTTACAGAGTAACAATCTATTATAAAGGCGAAAGCAGTTTTTATGAAATAGACAACGATAACTTCTACTTTGCCACCTACTCTATTCACCAAGACATCATTGCACCTTCTCAAAACCTTAATCGTTTGAAAGAAATTGCAAGACCATATGCTGGTGATGTTGACGAGAAAAATTATTTCTTTGCAATAGACAAAAATGCTGATTCTCCAATCATAAGACCTGACTTTGACGAAACAAATGAGATTTATCTAAGAAAGTTTGATTCGTTGTCAGCGTTTGTTCCTTCGCTACTTCCTGGGGACGAAAACTACGGAAGTCTTAGCACATCTGCTCCATCGTTTAACCCTATCTCAGTAGATGTAAGCAAATACACTTTGTATAGCTACAACCCATACGAACCATACGATATTGACTTTTCAGGCGTTGAAAATGGTTATTATGAGTTGATCGAACTTGACCTTGCACAAAACATCACTCGATATTTTGTATACATCAGTGACAATAGCACAGGTTTTGTAAACATCGAATTTGATAGAAGTTGTAATCAAACAGAGCCAGACACACACAAATTGTTTGACTACACAGATTTTGATATAAACAAATACAATTCGACACTTAGCCAAGAAGTCGCAAAACTACGCTCTATTGAAAACTTTATCTATATCGACGGCGAAATCATTATGATAGATAAAGACAACTATGCTACAAGTCAAAGCGATTATTATGTGTTGGAAGATGAAGAGAATAATGTAAAATATTATTACTACTTTGACAAATTTATCAATGTTTACATCAAAGACGAAGCAGGAAACACTGTAAAAACTATCGTTTGCGATCCATTTAGCGAATCCCTTAACGAGTTCTTTGCTCGTGTGGTTGATGAGTTTGACGCAATCCAAGCCGAAAACAAGGCCTTCACCTACTCCATTGAAGTGCTAAATCGTTTTGGTGAAAACTACTCGATTAAGTTGTTGCTCCCTGGAAGCCAATTAGAGCTTACTATCACCGACCGCAACGGATACTTCGAAGTCGAAGTTCCTGGACAAAGCGGAAATGTGTACTTGACTCAATTTATCCCAAAACGCGGAAATGGAAATGTTGTGTCCGAACTTGCACAAGATAGCCAAGGTGTCGCAATCAACAAATTGTCCGATACCGGCCTTACAAACGCAAAATATCGTTTTGGAGATGGCGCTTACAACTTTACAATAGTCGACAACTATGGCAGAAGTTCGACTATATACAAATACTTTGGTGGCGTGACTGATGAGAAATATACATTCAGTTTTGGCGAGCCAAACATTACTAAAAATGACAGTGATTATGGTGACATCACCTACACAAATAAAAATGTAACTCTAAACATAAACAAAGAGTTGTGGAATATTGCATTCTATTATGGCAAAGACCTAAAAACCCTTAAAGAAAACCACAACAAACCTGAAAGAGCCACAAATGTTACTGAAAGCAGACGCGCTGACAGTAAAGGCAAATACACATATACATTTACTGAAACAGGTTATTATTATGTCGAGATAAGTTGGTCTATAAGCGACACAAACCCAGAAGTGTATTCGTACGCATTCTGCATAGACGACACACTACCTAAGGTTTATGCGTTGTTTGATAGCGGAACCCAAAGAGAACTTAGCAACGACTCATACTCCGAAAACATCACAATTACTTGGGTCAGTGACTACGATGTAACAGGCACAGTAGAGTTTACAAACGCAAATGGCACTGTCACAACAACAACTATTACAAAAGACATCAACGACTTTTATGTAGACAAAGATGGCACATACAAGATTACACTTGCGGACGCTATCGGAAACAGCATAACAAGAGTATTTGAAAAAATTGCTTCTTCTTATTCATACTTTACAGTGTCAGCAGATGACAGACCACTAAAAGTATCCGATTATTCTTCTCAATCAGACGATAGCAACACAATACTATATTATTATGTTTCTTATGATGAAAACTCGCAAGTCAGACCAGTAATCAAGGTTTTGCCAGACTCATCAAAAGGCATAACATATGAGCAAAATGAATGGGCATTTGATGATGAAGGACACACCGGAAACAACCAATACAATGAGTACACTATCTCATCGTCAAGTAAGATAAATGGCACAGAAGAACAATTTACAATTTGTATAATAAGAGTTGTATTTGTAAATATGAGTTCTGATTTTGCAGAGTGGAGCGTTACTGAGAAAATCGACAAAGATGGCAAGAGTGTGAATCGCCCACTAAACTCTGAAATGACTAATGCCCAACTACTTACACTAAGTTATAATGCAATCAATTATTCGGGCAACGATGGAAATCCAGATGTATATAGCGGAAACACCACTTACCTACTTCACTATCTAAATGGTACATTAATAGAAACAATTTACAGCGACATCAAATCTGAACAAATGACTCTTTATATAATGCGAGCAGGTCTACACAGATTTGAAATAAGAGATCTATGCGGAAATGTCCAAGAGTTTAATGACAAAGACTATCTCGAATTGTATGTTGTAAATTCGATTATATACACCATCAACGACAATCTTCCTATCGACAACTGTTTCTACAATGACGAAGTAAAACTTAAAATTGTCGACACTCTTGGAAGCGAAAAGATATACGAAGCAAGCATCGCAGTTATGTACAACGGCAAAGCGCTAGAAGGCGTGAGTGTTGATGCTGACGGATACTATGTATTTGCGACTCCTGGTTATTACACTGTCACTTTGACTGGACAAGTAAGCGAAACAATTTCTCTTACAAAAACATTTAGTTTTACTATCATAAATCAAAATGTGGCTATGATAGCATTTAATATCCCTACAAGTTATGGATTTACTATCAAGTCAATCTACAAAAACCAAGCCAACATGTCCGACCTTATCGAAAATCCTTCGACTTTATGGTTGTCTGCTGGTGACACAACTTTTGGAGCTGGCGTATTTACTATCAATGCTTCATACTTTGACCCTAGTCTAAAAATTGCTTTTGACTTTTCTTTCAAAGTATGGATCAATGAAGAAACCCCTACAATCTTGCCTAAAAACTACACTTATGGCACTAAAACAAGCAAAGTTATTACTATTCAATTCAACAGCGCAATTATTTACTCGCAAATTGGTGAAGGTTATATCCTTATCACAAACGAAAAAGGTTCGGCCGTAAACACTATCGAGATAAATTCGGAAAGCGAAAATGTTGTTAAAGAAATCAACTTTAATGCCACTGGCGTATACACAGTTGGACTTTACAACAAAGAAGGCAAACTTGTTTCTTCATATAAAGTTATAAAGACCACTCCTTTAAACTCTTCTGCAAAAATTATTATTATTATAGTTTCTAGCGTTGTAGTTGTGCTTATTGGTATATAGATCGGAAGAGCACACGTCTGAACTCCAGTCACGTCCGCACATCTCGT
>CALEWH010000014.1 GCA_937925475.1 uncultured Clostridia bacterium | reverse complement strand
ATCTTCTTTTCCTTCAAAGTTTACACTCTCAACAACTTCTGTGTTAGTTTCTTGAGAAATTGCTTGATCAATTCTTTGTTTTACTGTTGTGGAAATATCGCTTGCTTGAGTCGAATCTAGATGTGTGCCAACGTTTGCACTTCCTCGTCCCTTCATATCCTCATATAGTCCAATTATATTTTTTGTCGACTCACCATCGCCCCTACCATTAGTAGAATCTGGTTTATACAATCTTCCCATGTTCTTGCTTGCTTTTTTGTAGTATTCAATTATAGCATTTGCTTCATTTAGTCGAGTTTCTCTATCTTGACATTTTTTGGTGCCTTCTCCACCAATTTGTTGTTCAAGAGTAGTTGCTGTCATCATTTTATTTTTCATCTCTTTTTGCAACGAGCTTACCTGTTTCATCAACTTTTTGTTTTTAGCAATAAGTTGTAGATATTCTTTGTGTGCAGCATTTATATCATGTGTATTTTGTGCTGACAATGAAGGATTGTTTAGTTTTGTAGCATTTCCTTCCAAAATCCCTACTTCTGTTTCCATCAATGATTTCGAACGAGTTATATTGTTTTGAACTTGTCTCAATTTCTCTGCAATCTTTTTGTTTAGTTTGTTTGCTTTATCTTTCATAAACAAACTACGATATCTTTTATTAACTCTCTTCAAAATTTGTTTACCAATTTGAATAGCACCAGCTATTAGTAGTCCACCTACAAATATAGAAGCGGCTGCTATTTTGATAGATGCAAACATCGCACCAAATGCAGGTACAACTCCGCTAAATATTCCAGCGATACCCAAAAGCGCACCAGTAACTGCTATTGTAGACCAAACTGGACGTTTGACACTCCAACGAAGCAACGAACCTGGACCAAAGTTTAGGTGTCGGTGCACATCAAGTTGATAAGGGTACATGTAGTTTTTCTTAACTTTAAGTGTATTTAAAACAGATGCTGGTCTTGGTTGTGGATTAGATTTATCTACTGGCTCCGAACCTACAACTATCTTTTTTGATGTTTTGTTATCTTGGTTATTATTGCCATCACCCACTTTTGGCAATTTTGAATCAGGTGTTTGAGTAAATATTTGTGCATTAAGATCCTTTTCCAACGCACCATTGTAGTAATCGTACATAAATTTGTTATAGTCAAAAGCCACATATCTTTCTCGATCCCCAACTATTCCACCTGCAACAATTTTGAATGAAGGATTGTTACTTTTTAGTGTGTTTGGATTCAATTCCCAATTGAATTCGCCAGTCTTTTTGTCGAAATTATTAAATCCGCGCAACGCAACAATATTAATATTTTGTCTAACAAAGGCATAGTCTGCAATTTTGCTTACATTCTTGCAAATTTCAATAACATTTGCATTTGGACACAAGTCAACCATTTGTGCTGTCAAAGGAGCAACTTTTGTACCAGTCGAATCAGTTACGCCCATAAATATAACCCTAGTAGCTAGTTTAAGCGAAGAAGCATAATTTGCTTTAATTTGCTCAATAGTTTTGCCTTTGATTGTCTCAATAAAATAACCTTCAGAATCAATCAATGCACATGAAATCAATGCAGCCGAAGATACAACTACCTCGTTTTTAGTTGTAGTTGTTGTTTCTTCAACAACTTTGCACTCTTCTTTATTTTCTTTTTTAATTACTTTTCTTTCTTCACTTTTTTTAATTTCATTATTAAGAACAGCACTATATTCTTGTTTAAGTCTATAGTGTGCCTTCATAATATATGAAAGTACATCAGCACCAATCATTGTTTGAATATGAGAAAGATTTTCGTTTTTATCTTTATTTGTATTAATTTTTTCTAATGATTTGTCACCTTTTTTTCTAACTTCTAAATTGTATTTTCTTATGATTTCATTAGCAAAAAAAGTATAATTTGAACAAAATTTTTCTTCAGTATTTGTGAATTTTTTCTCATTAAAGAATTTGTTTAGTGTTTCATTTACCACTTTACAATAAATATCTGTATTTAACAATTCCTTTATTTTTTTATTAGTAAAACTTTTTTCATCAAAGTCTGCCTCAAGAAGAAATTTACCATTGCTATTAGCTATTACATTAAAATTATCTATATTACCATTACCGCATTTTTTTACAAGAAAATCTCTCATTCCGCAAAAACTGTTAGGTTTCAAATGTTTAGTTGATTTTAGATATTTGTATAAACATTCTTCATTATCAAATTCATTTATAAGCGTCTTATAGTCTTCCCTAGGAATAGAACCAAACAAATAAAATTTAAGTATTTCAGAAAACTCTTTTTTATCATTGTTAAATAAATCTAAACCTAAACATACTTTACTGTATTTAGACAAATAATCGTTGTCATCAGACTTGCATTCTACTATCAAACTATTGACTAAATCATCTAATAAAACTTTTTTGTACTTATTTTGCAAACGATTAATAGTTTTCGCCATTGCGTTAACATTTTTATCCTTAATCATACCTTCATTTGCCATAATTCATTCCCTCCAATAAGGTTTTTTCAACATACATAGTATACTATGTTTGACACATCTTGTCAATACCCAATATTGCAAAATTTTTTACACAAAAACAAAAAAATTAATTACTTAAAAAGTAATTAAAAAATTTTAAATAGATATTAAAACATACAAAATTTGACAAAAACATCACATAAGTTATGTAGTGCCAAAACCAAGACTGATTTCCAAGGCATTGTCAACGGCGCGCATTTTTGCTCCATCCACAAAACCTATGCGGTCACGAAGACGGCGTTTGTCGATAGTGCGAAGTTGTTCGAGAAGAGCGACCGAATCTTTTGAAAGACCATAAAAAGTGGATAGTTCGATGTGGGTAGGAATTTTTGCTTTGTTGATTTGGCTAGTGATTGCCGCAACAATAACTGTGGGCGAATACTTGTTTCCCACATTGTTTTGAACAATCAAGACAGGTCTAAGTCCGCCTTGTTCGCTACCTACCACAGGGCTAAGGTCAGCGAAATATATTTCTCCTCTTTTTATATTTTCCATTAGACAACCACTCTTCGTACATTTTATAGTCCCCCTCTCCCATAAAATCATTTGCAATGTCTAGACTCATGTCACAAAACAAAGTATCTGCATACATTGACATATACTCTGTTTTAAACATTGTATGAATAGAAGGTTGTCTTTTGTGCGTCATATGATTATTGTTCATTTTTTCAAGTTCTATACTATAATGCTCAAAATAGTCATCGCACTCATACTCAATCATATCAAAATTGTTATCCTTATCAATATTTATAGCTTTGCTACTTTTACGCTTTTTGTCTTCCATTATAAAAACCACCCATTTGTGATTTTATCTTGTGCAAAACTTTAATACACTATTCGCACTACAAAAACAAAAAAGACACCAAATATTGATGCCTTCCAAAATATTAATTTTCACCTTTTTCTTTCATTATTCTTTTAATAACAGCATTGTTTGTGTCATAATCCCACCCTCTTCCTGCCAAAAACCTCATGATTTTTGTCATATTCTCATAAGTAGCTGGTCTTTGACCAAGTTTTTTAATGGCAAGATTGTACACAATATCTTCATCACTTTCAAAATCAGTAAGCAAATCATCAACAATGCTTTTGCTTACACCTTTTTCAAAAAGTTTTTTTCTAAGCATCATATCACCATACTTAGTCTTGTATGTACTTATGTACATTTGTGCAAAGTTTTCATCATCAAGAACTTTGTACTCTTTCAATTTTTCAATGGTATCTTTAATTAGTGTTTCGTCATAACCTTTTCTCTTTAAATAATCTCTTACTTGCTTAGCAGTCTTGTACGAAGAACCAATATAATCAAGACATTTATTAAATAAAAATATTCGCTCACTCTCTATTACGACACTATTAAATTTTGCTTCGTCTATCTCTTCGCCTACTTTAAGGCCATATTTGACAAGCGTATCCATTGCAATACCACACAAAAATTCATCGTCTACATACAAATTTACACGATTTTTATCTTTTTTCTGAACTTCGATTTTTGTTATTTTTCCCATCATTTTCTCTTTTTTACAATCTCAGATTTTAGTATGTTAAAGCCACTTTTTTTGATTTCATTTTCAAATTTTTCACTATTTGACAACTCGATATCACCACAAAGCTGATATTTATCACTATAATTTTGGCAAATTAAGGTCGCATTATAGTTTTTTATGATCATATTCAAGCGTGACTTGTCGGATATAGTACTACTAATTTCATATCGCACAACATTTTCATACTCTACTTGATCACACATATCCAAAGTGTTTTTAGCACAAGTCGAATATGCCCGCAAAAGTCCCCCAACGCCAAGTTTGATTCCACCAAAATATCTCACGACCACTAGTAGTGTATTAGATAAATTGTTTCGTTTTAATAAATCAAGCATTGGCCTGCCAGCAGTACCTTCTGGTTCGCCATCATCGCTACACTTTTCAAGATTTGGAGATCTCAGTATATATGCATAACAAATGTGTGTCGCTTTGCTATGTAATTTTCCAACCGTGTCCAATTTGTCGTTTATGTCATCTATCGAATCTACATTATATGCAAAACCCACAAACTTACTTTTATTAATTTCATAAATTACATTTTCACAATCAAGTATTTCCATATTTATATTATATCAAATTAAGATAAATTTTAAAAGAAAAATACGCAATAGGTTTTGCGTATTATTCGTACAAAATATCTTCGACCTTTGATAAAGAAATTAATAACAAACTCTTTTCATAAGTATTAAGATCACTATCAATTCGTTTTACTATCGCATTGATATTTTCATCATATAGTTTTGCAATTTTTATTCCACTTTCTGTAAGCACTAAATACGATACTCTTGCATCACTAGTGTCACTTTCTTTCAATAAGTACCCCTTTTGTGACAATTTCTCTATATTTACTGACAGTGTTCCCTTTGTTACATTCAATAATTTCATCAGCACACTTGCATTAATAGGCTCGTCTGAATTGTAAATATGATACATTATTTTTGCATCATTGATAGAAATGTTGTCGGGCAATTTTGATGCAACATCACGATCCATCTTTTTATCCCATTGTAGCAAAATGTTGTTTAACGAATTTTTAAAGACTTGTTCGAATCCTTTTTTCATTAGTAATTTACCTCTTCAATAATCCCACCGCCAAGGCAATTTGTTTCAGTGTAAAACACCACATATTGACCCGGAGTAACCGCCCTTTGTGGCTCAGCAAAAGTCACCAACACGCGATCCTTTTCAATATTAACCTTGACCTTTTGATCAGGTTGGCGATATCTAAACTTTGCAAAACACTCAAATTCTTTTTCCTTAGGAGTGTTCGGAATCCAATTAACCTTATATGTCACAAGACTCTTTGAATACAAGCGGTCATCTTCACCTTGAGAAACATACAAGATATTGTCTTTGACATTCTTGTCATACACAAACCATCTCTTGCCATTTCCACCATGTTTGCCACCAATGTTTAGACCGCGTCTTTGACCCAATGTGTAAAACATTACTCCATCATGAGTGCCTACAATCTCACCATCTTCGGTGCAGATATTTCCCCTTTTTGCAGGGATATAGTTTTGCAAAAATTCTCTAAACCTTTTTTCGCCAATAAAACAAATGCCTGTGCTATCTTTTTTCTCAGCAGTCGACAAATTGTACTTTTTAGCAATCCGTCTTACTTCCGGCTTTTCTATATCTCCTAATGGAAATAAAACATCTTTTAATTGTTCTTGTGAAAGTTGATTTAAAAAGTATGTTTGATCTTTATTTGTATCTTTCGCTTTTAAAAGATATGATGTGTCACCATCATGTATTATTTTTGCATAATGTCCAGTCGCAATATAGTCAGCGCCCAGTTTTTTTGCATATTCCAAAAAAGGTCCAAACTTTATTTCACGATTGCAAAGCACATCGGGATTTGGAGTTCGACCCAGTTTGTACTCTCTCAAAAACTCGCTAAACACTCTATCCAAGTATTCTTTTGCAAAGTTTATGGTGTAATAAGGAATACCTATGTTATTGCACACTCTTTTTACATCTTCATAATCGTTTACGGCCGAACACACGCCATTTTCATCTTCTTCTTCCCAATTTAGCATATACAAACCGATTACTTCATAGCCTTGTTCTTTAAGTAGAGCCGCCGCAACTGACGAGTCCACTCCACCGCTCATTCCGACCACAACTCTTTTAGTCATTGTTCGCCTTCTTTTTTTGTTCTTCTTTCATTTTAATGTTTGCATCCGCTTGCAACTCATCCAACAATACCACTGGCATACTAAAATTGTGCACAGCGATTCCGAATATGTCACAAATCCAAAACAATACAGTTATACTTGCGCAAAGCACAGAGATCTCATAAAACAAACCAAATACAAAATACTTTGCCGCGCCAAAAACCTCACCAATGATAATCATCAAGGACGCCCAAACAACACTTGCACTGCAAAATATCCCCTTTGCATACTTGCCTACATAATAGTCGTGGCCACCCACAAAACCTGTAAATATGGCAATCAACAACAATCTTGTGTAGTTTACATCAAATGGAATAGTTGTGCTATTAAAAACTTCTTTGCGTTTTCCGTTTTTTAGCGCAATTTTAGCAAGTTGGTTGCTAGCGCCTTTAACTTGTGTACCAGTAATTTTGCAATATGGACACACAGTTTTGTTTTTCATTCTGCAATTACAAATAGGACATCTCATAACATTTCTCCTTTGATAGTATACCAACAATCGTTCCATTAATCAAGAATAATCATTCTGCACAAAGAAAAAAGAGGTCAATGACCTCTAATATTGTTAATAATATTTATTTATGATTAACATCAATTAAACAGTTTAGAAAACTCACAATAGAAATCGAAAAAATTTCTTTCAAATACTGACTTAAAAGCGACGCTTCAACAGCATAAGTCAAATTATCGATACTATTTGCAATATCTTCAATAGTAGATCCACCATTCGACTTCGAAGCCAATTCCCTTAATCCTATGCGGATTGAAAAAAATATAGTCATTGTAATTATGATAATAGAAGCAGAAATCCACAAAAGATTGTTTGATAATGTCTTATTACTACTCATATTATCGTTTGACAATGTTTCTACTTCATTATTAAACATATTAATTATTGAGATTATAAAAATTGCTAGCAATAATATCATAATTAAAAAATAAAGAAATGGAACTTTCGTTTCTTTTCTATTGTCTAAATAAGATTGAATTACATAAACAAAATCCAACACACAAACCAGCATTAACCCTATGGATAAAATGGCTTTTGTTATTCCATAAGTGCTTTCTTTCATAAAATCCCCCAATGTTACAAAATGTAACATTTACATTGTAACAAAATGTTACAATATTGTCAATAATAAGAGTGAAAAATGTTAGGTCTTAAAGAAATTAGAAAACAAAAACAACTCAATCAATTGAAAGTGGCTCTCGACTTGCACATATCGCGAGAAGCGTTGTCGCATTATGAAAACGGAAAACGCGAGCCTTCCCTTGCCTTACTTGTACAAATGTCCAAGTATTTTAATGTTTCGATAGACTATCTCATCACTGGAAAAGAGTTTAAAAAAAGATAAAGGAAATCCTTTATCTTTTTCTTTTACTTATTGTGTTTTTGCCAACTTATTATTTTGCAGTGTCAACTTTGTGCATATGTCTAATTAGACGCATACATTGAACCGAATAACCCCATTCATTGTCGTACCACGCAACAAGTTTTACAAATGTAGGGCTTATCATAATTCCAGCAGAAGCATCGAAAATACTAGCGCGTTCGTCACCGATAAAGTCGCTAGATACAAGCGCTTCTTCGGTATAACCGATAATGTCTTTCATTGTTTTGTCAGCGCATTTTTTCATAACCGCTTTTATTTCGTCATATGTTGTAGGTTTTTTAAGTCTAACAGTAAGGTCAACTACCGACACATCTAGTGTAGGAACTCTAAAACTCATACCTGTAAGTTTGCCGTTAAGTTCGGGGATAACTACTCCAACCGCTTTTGCAGCGCCAGTTGATGAAGGGATAATATTTCCGCAAGCAGCACGGCCACCTCTCCAATCTTTTTTGCTTGGGCCATCAACAGTAAGTTGGGTCGCTGTAACTGAGTGAACAGTAGTCATAAGACCTTCTTCAATCCCCCAGTTGTCATTAACAACTTTTGCAAGTGGTGCAAGGCAGTTTGTAGTACAACTTGCATTGCTCACGATAGTCATATCTTTTGTATAAGTGTCGTGGTTTACGCCGTATACAAACATTGGACAATTTTTGCCCGGTGCAGTGATAATAACTTTTTTAGCACCGCCTTTCAAGTGTCTTTGAGCATCTTCGGCTTTTGTAAACTTACCAGTTGCTTCGCAAATATACTCAGCACCAGCACCTTTCCAGTCGATTTCTTCAGGGTTCATGCAAGCGAAAAACTTAATTTTCTTGCCATTAACCACCAAATATTCGCCTTTCACTTCTACTTTGCCATCAAATGTGCCGTGCACAGTGTCACGCTCCAAAAGATATTTTGCGTAATCAAGTGTGATGAATGGATCATTTACTGCCACAACATCAACATCGTCAAGTTTTGATGCAATACGAACAAGTTGGCGTCCGATACGACCAAAACCATTTATTCCTACTTTTGCTACTTTCATATTTTTCTCCTATTTTTTTATTGATTATATCAAATTTTCTTTGTTTAACGCAACTAATTCATTTGGGATAAATCGACCATTTTTCCTAATTAACACGCCGTCAAAGTAAATTTCGCCACCGCCATATTCTTCGGCGTGGGACTGGATCAAATCCCAGTGTATTGCACTTTTGTTTCCATTGTATGCGTCGTCATAACAACCACCAACTGCCATATGAATACTCTCGCCCATTTTCTCATCAAACAAAATGTCAAGGATAGGTTTGTTTATATAAGGATTTAGACCAAATGAAAACTCGCCAATATATCTCGAACCTTCGTCTGTGTTTAGGACATCTAAAAGTTTGTCGCTATTGTTGCTACTTGCTTCCACGATTTTGCCGTTTTTGAAAGTAAGTTTGATATCCCTATGCTCTATGCCGTTATATATGGTCGGAATATTGAATGTGATATAGCCATTTATGCTATCTTTGACAGGCGCTGTATACAACTCGCCGTCTGGGATATTGCACTCGCCACAACACTTGACCGCAGGAATGTTTTTGATTGAGAAAGTAAGGTTTGTGTTTTTAGCCACAATTTTTACTTGGTCGGTTTTTTCCATAAGAGCTTTAAGCGGATCCATACATTTGCACATATGTGCATAGTCAAGATTGCAGACCTTATAGAAAAAGTCGTTAAAGTCTTCGGTGCTCATTTTGCTACTTTGTGCAAAAGACGGTGTCGGATATCTTAGCAAAACCCATTTTTTCTTAACACGCACATCAAGGTGCACTCGTTTGACATATATACTCGAATACAAATCCATCTTGTCTGCCGGAATATCGCTATACTCAAAAATGTTGTCGTCGCCCGAAACCAAAATTACAGCGTCCATATCGTCCATAAACTTTTCGTCCCAAGACGCCCACTCTTCCAAAAACTTTTTATCAGAGCCACGCAAAATTTCTTTTTTGACGCGTTTGTTATAACTTTTTACAAAAGGCATTCCGCCTGCTTTGTAAATTTCTTTAATAAGGCAAGCGATAAAATATTCGCTTGTGCCACAACACTCTATAAGGACTTTTTCACCCTTTTTAACATCGCATGAATAATTTACTATCTTTTGTGCAAGTTCGTTATCTCTTATATCCATAATACCCTCCAACTAAGTATTGACAAAAAGGTGTCCGAAAACACCTTTAAAAATTATATTTTTCTATGCTATTTTCCAAAGTTCTAAGTTCTTTTTCGTCAATATTGTCGCCTACTCTTAGACCCAACGAATGTCTTGTGTAGTATATAAGCCACAAAACTGCCGAGCACACAGAAGCAAACCACCATGTTATGTGCCAAACAACTCCAAGTCTAAGCACTTTTGTCGCTGTAAGCACGCCAAGGGTCACAAATGCAACAAACAAGAATGTACATATGCCCATACCTAATGCACTACGCTTTACGCTCTTAGTGCGTTCGACATACATCTTGCTGTCTTTGGTCTTGCTATCAACTTCCATTTTTATAATGTCATAATTATAACCTATAAAAGAGTCAAGCACACGAAGTTGTCGTGATTTTGCCGGAACTTGATTGATTGTTTTGACGACATCGCAGTCAAGCAGTTGGATATCAGTTTCGGCGCCAAAGTCTTTAAACAGACCTAGCATCTTCATTCCTATTTTGTAAATCCAGTGTTTAAACTTAACCCACAATTTTTTAGGATGCGCAAAAACCTTTTTCAAATATACAATTTTGTTTCCCGCTTTCCACGAGTACAAAAAGGTTTTAATCACTTCGACATTGATTGTTTCTTTCGCCGAGTAAATTATTGTTGCGTCATAGTCTTCGCAGTACTTTAATGCAATCGCGATAAGTTTGTGCTCGTTTACAGGTGTACTGACCTTAAACGCACACACACGCTTATTGTCGATATACAAAGTTCTTACTCGCGAAAATTGGGCGTTAAGTTTGCTATTAAACGCAAATATCACCTCAAAATCGCAGTCAAATCCTTTGCACGCTTCTTCTATCGCACTGTATCGTTGTTGGATATCGCACTCATTTAGCACAGGAACTACAAAACCTATTTTCATAATATTCTCCTATTTGTTTTATTATATATAAAACTAATAAAAAAAACAACATTTTAACTAAGTAAAATGCTGTTTTGTAGCGATTATCTTTTGCTATAACCATGTTTTTCAGGTTGTTCTCCACCAAAACTCATATTGCTGATGTTTGACGCTTTTTTAATTTTGTCCCTTTGTTCTTTCGGAATATCCTTGTATGCAGGAACTGACTTATTGCCTTTATCGTCGATTATTTGGATATGGTCTTGGATTTCTTGTTCGTTTACACCCAGTCCATAAAACAAACGCATATAGTCGCCATAGTATTTGGAATTGATGGTTGCCACACTGCGTCCCGAATCAAGCAAGGCAAATGCTTCTGAAACTTCTTGTGGTGCATATAGCAATGCTGGCATTAATATCAATCCACAAAAATCACAGTTTCGCATAAGGATTTTGTCGTACATTGTTATTGATTTGTATTCTTTCAAATAATCAAGACAACTCAAGTACTCAGCATAGTTTTCGTGCAAAGTGTCGACTAAAAGTTTTTCCAATTCCTTTTGAGTAGCCCCAGTAACATCTTGAATCATCTCCAATTTCTTCGCTCTATCAATGGTTATGGGCAATCCAAAAAACACTTCGATACTTGCTTTTGCATCGTTAAGTTTTATGTCCGAAACCTTATCACCTAGTTTTGTTTCTTTTACTAGCGTTTCGATTTCTTTGTAGTAATCTTCAAATGTTTCAAGGTCTATCATGCACACATGACCATCTGTAAATGGTTCCGCATCGTATCTAATTTTTCCCGCCACCATCGCTTGCGAAAACGCGCGAAGCAAGTTGTATGAGTCTTCCAACATCTCTCGCTCTTCAATCAGACTGATGTAGTCCGTAATAGTAACACGATTGTCTTTATATGGTTCCATCGGGTCATCCTTCCCCATAATGTATGAGTACACAAGCCCAAAGTTGTCTTCAAACAGCTCTTTGTCCAAATCAAAGTTGAAGGTCTTATTAAACAGATTTTTTATATTTTCAATATGTGTATCAAGGTCGTCTGCCAATCTCTCCTTCGCTTCGTTAAAGTTGTTTGTAAAATTAAGCATCCAATTCATATATTTTTCTTGTTTTTCTTCCGCCTTTGGATCATCCGACATCACTGAAAAATAATGGTCGTTGTACCATGCCGAATATATCTTTGCCACATCAAAAACAAAGTCAAGGTCAAGGACTGCTTTTGTGGTGTACATGAAGTAAGGACTGTTTAAAGTCTCCAAAACTTGTTTACGATTTCTATAATCTTTATATGCTTTTAATATCCCCATCACTCTATCTCCCCACACATATTATACGATGACTCGCACAAAAAAACAATACCCTTTCGGGTATTATTTGTCGACAGAGTCTTGGTCAAATCCGCAATATTCGCAATATTTAGCCTTTTCATTGATATATTTGCCACAATAGTGACATTGTTTTTTATTAAGTCGAGTGAAGTCTATCGCAGGCGAAGTCGACTGATTTTCACCAAACGCCGAAAAACTCTCCTGCCCTGACAAAACACTATTTTCCACCATTGTTGTGTTTAACGATTGGTTGATTTGGGCATTGTTGTCGCTGGCAAACTGTTCGTTGTATTCGCGTTGGGTCTTAATATATTCGTCTATCCTTTCTTGAAGTCGCGAATTTACGCGCATTAGTTTCAGGTGTAAATTTTGACATCTTAATCCGCAAAAAGCCAGCACATTATTGATGTTTGCATTTATGAGCATATTTGTGTTTTGAACATTTGCTATAAGGTTTCCAAAACTCTCACCGCTCTTTTCCATTATTTCATTGACGCCATTGCCTATTATCGCCGATATGTCCTTGATTGCAACCTTATCTTTGATATACGCCCGCTCCAACAATATGTACTCTATAAGTTTTTGTGGATTTTCAATGCACATATCGCACTCGCCTTCGCTGTATGCAATAACCCTGCCAAAGCGGTTGCTCTTTTTGATGTACGGATTGTTGGACACAAACTCAAAATTTGACACGACAGCACTACTCACAAAATATATGTCACATCTAAACTTTTTGGGCATATTTCCGTGCTTGTCAATTTTGTAAAGTTTCAATCTTTTAAATGTATATGGGATAGTATTGTTGTTTAGTTTGTGCTTGCCACTAGGAAGTATGTCGGTGACCTTGTTTTTGCACACAAACAACGCAGTAAAGCCATCTTTCACAATCAAATTGCTATCGACAGTGACCTTAACCCAAGGCATAAGATGAAAAAAGACATCGTCAAGTGCCTTACTACAATCAATGTTTTTAGCAAATATGTTTTTCAGTTTTGATAAAAACCCCATAGCACACCTTTTTCGTATTATAACACAACAATCTAAAATATACAAAAAAATAACATAAAAATAATGAATACAAGCCACATAATAAAAATACAATAGTAGTAAAACTAGGAGGTCGAAATGTCCAAAATTTCAGAAATTATTTCCCTGCCAGTATACAGCATAAACGACAGAAAGATAGTAGGACACATAGAAAACGCGCTACTGAGTGCAAGGGAGATAAAGTTCTTTGTAATATACAACGAAGATGATGACCTGCACTACTTATTAAGTCCGCAAAACATATATGGTCAATCCGACAATGCAGTGACAATAAAAAACAACTCATCAATCACCCTTATGCAAAACGAAGAAAAGGCGCTGGAAGACATAACAAATCCGCTCAACACAACAGTAATAAACACTCTTGGACAAACCTATGGTGTAGTCAAAGATGTTAAGTTGTGTGGCAAAAAAATCACAAACATAATTTGCGACCAAGAAATAGACCCAAAACAACTTTTGTATTTTAGCAAGGACATAACAATGCTAAAAAGTCGGGAAAACGAAAAAATATCCAGTTTTGCACTGCGCAGACCGAGCACCAAGACCCCAGAACGACTTGTGCAAATAGTTGATGTAGCGCCACTGAGAGAAGTGGTCGGAAACAACATGTTGATAGGAAGAAAGGCCACGCAAGACATCACAGGGATTAATGGTGAGATACTTATAAAAGCAAACACCACAATCACTACAAAAACCTTAAACAAAATAAAGTATAGTGGCAAACTTAAAGAACTCACTCTTCATAGCAAATAGCAATACAAAAATACAAGTTTACTTACATATTAGCAAATAAAAAAATGCCTTAAATAAGGCATTTTTTTTGTTATTTTGTAGTCTTTTTAGTTGACCTTTTTGTAGTCGAAACCTTTTCAGCTTTTTGAATTAGCGAATTGAAGTCGGCACGCTTTTTAGTCGACATTTTAGTTTCTACTGTGTCAAGGGTTTTTTGAATTTTCGAATTAAGCTCTGCTTGTTTTTGAGCCATATTTTCATTTTCAGCACCAATTCGACGATTAAGTTGTTCAAGTTCGTTTTGGACTTGCGAAATCTTGTCGTTTTGTGCTTGCGAAATGTCGGCTTGCAACTTCTCGTTTTCACTGCGCAATCTTTGCTCGTTTTCTTCAAGCGAACGAAGTTTTGTCACTAGCGAACTTTCTTGAATTTGAAGTTGTTTTCTTTGCTCTTCGCTTTGTTTTAATTGTTCTTCGGCAAGTTCGGCACGAGATTTTAGCGATTCAAGTTCCATGTCGTCAAACACTTCCCCGTCATCTGGTCTGCGCTTTTTCTTGTCTACTACTCTTTGTCTAAATTCGGCACTGTTTAGGTACTCTTTTAGATTTTTGATGCCTTCAAGTTCGGCCTTCTTGGCATCCAATTCTCCGACCATTTCTCTGTTTTTCTCATCAAGGTCGGCAATCAAGTTTTCTTTCTCTCTGACTTTGACATCAAGGTCCTCAATTTGTGATTTTAGACTCTCCATATCAATTTTTTGTTGTTCGATAATAGGTTTGTTTTGCTCAGTCACTTTGTCATTGATTAGACCAAACACTTTGTTTGCATAGGTCTTGCCCTCTTCGGTCATTGCCTTTTCCAAAACAAGTTTTTTGTCCGCTATCTCTTTCTTGTATGAGTCTATCTCTGCTTGCAACTCGTTTTGTTGTTTGTTAAATCTGATTGACGCTACTTCGTAGTCTTTTTCAAGTTGTTGCAACTTTTGTTGGTCTTCTTTATAACGCTTTCTTATATAGTTTGCTTCAATATTAACGCTTGTGTTGTTAAGTTGTTCGTTAAGTTGTTTTAGGTTTTCCCTTATCGCTTGCGCCTTTCTCTCAAACTCTTTTGTAACTTCATCAAAGTTCTTTTGATAGTTGTACATCTCTTGTTCTTTGCCACTTATACGCTCGCCAAGTGTGGTTTTGATAGTAAAGTACTTTTCACTCTCCACCATTGCACGCTCTATAAGAAGCGAGTTTTCGACTCCCAACTCGTCAAAGTTGTACGACTCAAACGAGCCCGCCATCATTTCCTTTTCTTCGCGTTCTTTTTGCTCTTGCAAAGCGCGTTTTTCAAGGTATTCTTGCAATACAGGAATGCCTTCTTTAATTTCTTTCTTAGTAAACAAAACTTCGTAGTCGATAAATGAGTTTAGAGTAGTACAAGCCTTGTTGATGTAAGACTCAAATTCGTGGAACTCAGTGTAGTCATCAGCAACAATCGCAACATATCTTGCTTTCAAAATCGAAACAAATATTAGTCCCAAAATAAGCACTAATGCAGGGATTATCATCGAATACATAAATACAGTGATAGGACGACTTTCCATTCCTTCTTGGAATCCATAAATTGTAAAGCCCAACATAAATGTCAAAATAGCAATTATGTAAGTCGACAAATTAAGAATTTTAGAAGTATTTGAGTGCGAACTTGCCTTTAAAGGTTGGTCAAGACAAGTAATGGTGTTCATATAATAATTTGGAAGTTGGTCACGATTAAGCATATATTGTTGCCAAGCGTATCTAAGATTTTTTGGCACTTTCTTAAACATATCGTTTACATACACCAAATTGTCATCATTGATATAAGGGTTTTGGCGGAAATACGAGTTTAGTCTATGAAGAGTCCTAAGCATTTTAAGTTCGTATGTAAATGCCGAACGCAACAAACATAGACCCGACACAATAATGATTAGTCCAAGCCCTATGTACAAAATATATTCCCATTCTAATACTTTACCTATCTCTTCAAGATAACTTAAAAGAGAGTTAAAGATTTTTGTAGGTGCTTCACCTAAAAGATTAAACATAACATTCTCCTAAATATAAAATACACATATATATACTGTAGTATAACACAAGAGAAAAAATTGTACTAATAATTTGTGTTAATTTTTCATTTTTATGTAAGGCGCCATATCGACTAGTTTGTCTCTATCAAAACTGTACAAATACACATTTTTGACTGGCTTTTTAGCATATTTTTCCAAAGCCAACGCATAAAGGCGCATTTGAGTCGAATACATTTTGGCAAGTGTCACAAGATCCCCTACTCTGTTTGTCTTGTAGTCTATTAGCGTAATTTCATCGCCATCTTCGATATACAAGTCTATTGTACCTTGTACTAGTATTTTTTGTTTGCTTCCGCCTTCGACTATATCACAATGTCGCACTTTCATCAAAAATTGCGCTTCTTTATGCACTTTTGCATTTGTTGCAAAACACTTTATTGTATCTACGCATTTTTGTATCTTGTCGACCGAAACAAGTTTGCTCACCTTGAGCGAGTCAATTAGGTCGGCAAAATTTTGATTTTTGTCAAAATCTATGTTTTGCATAACAAGGTGATATGCATTTCCTTTTTCTATGCTCTCACTAGGAGTAAGTTTTTCTGTAAGCGTAAGTTCTTTAAAACTATCCACGCTATGCTCGTAGTCAAGACTGTCTTTAAGTAGACCACTAACACTGTTTTTTAATGATATTTTTGTGCTACCACCAAAACCATACTTCCACGAAATGTTTTTCCTGATTTCATTCACGACATCACTTTGTGGTTTTGCAAACCTGACATCTTTTCTGTCGGTTTCCATAAAAGCAAATTCGTCAATAGTTACTTTTGCGACACTTTCTTTTCCATCAAAAATAGTAAACGCTTTATTGTCACTTTCAAACTTTTTTCGATCAAGAGTAGAAAGCGACATAAAAATCCAATCAAAAAATCTACGACACGAATAAATATCTTTTTTAGATTTTGAGTACACATCTTTGATAGGATATGCTCCTGTAAGGATAAGATATCTCATGCCACGAGTAAGTGCTACATATAGCAATCTCAATTCTTCGTTTACTTCTTCTCTTTCTTTATCAAGTAAACAAGCCTTTTTGATTACACTATCTTTTTTAATTCGATTTTCTACATCAAGATATTGTAGTCCCACACCAAAATTGTCGGATATAACAATATCATTTGTGTTTAGATTAATGCTTAATCTTTGTCCAAGACCCGCAAAAATAACCGCTTTATATTCAAGCCCCTTGCTACTATGTATTGTAGTTATTTGAACTCCATTTCCATTATCAAAACCTACATCAATCCCACTACCTTCAATACTAGACAAGTAGTCAATGCACGATTTTATGTCATATTTATATAGGTTATTGTCAATAAGTCCTATAAAATTGTCAATATACGCTTTATTTTCTTCACCATCTTTTCGCATACATTCAATCAACAAATATTTATCAGCCACAGATTTTATTATTTCGCTAAGTGTCATATATGACATTTGAAATTTCAAATCAGACAAAAACATTTTGTATTTAGCTAATTTTTCATATATATCATCTTTGGAGCAATAACTATCACAACAAATATTAAGACTATCATTGCTAATGTTTTTAATTTTTGCCAAATCATTTTCATTTAGCCCAAACAAATTTTTAAGTACAATAGCACACGACAAATCATCATCATTATTGTTCATAAGTTTTAGCACTGCATACAATACTTGAACTGGATGAAATGCAAAAATATCAAGTTTGTAAGACACATTGCAAGGAATGTTGTATTCTTTCAACACTCTCACAATCTCTTCCATCAGTTCGCCTTTCTTTCGTAGCAATATTGCAATATCGCCAAAAGTATACGAAACTTGTTTTCCATCGACATTATAAGTTTTGTGTGTCAAATCGACTATTTTTTTCGCAACCAGCAATGCTTCTTTTCTTACATATGACTGATCATCATCTTCATCAGGCTTAGCCTTATCAATGAGATTTATTTCTACACAAGGTTCGCCTTTTTCTTTTTTGTCAGGATATTTTAAATTAGCGTCCTTTTTATAATCCACACCTATTGTGTTTTTTGTGATAACAGCATTGCAAATTTCATTTACAAACATCAAAATCGAGTTTTCACTACGCCAGTTTTCATTAAAATTTATCACTCTACTATTTGGGTCACTCGGATAATTATTGTATTTTTCAACAAATAGTTTTGGTGTCGCAAGCCTAAACGCAAATATACTTTGCTTTACATCACCAATAAGATTAAGATTTGTCTTATCTTTTATTTTATTAATTATACTTTCTTGAAGTTCGTTTATGTCTTGATATTCATCAACAAATATATATTTATAATTTTGTCTAAGTTCGTCACAAATCTCACTGCTACTATTAAGGATATCAAAACACTTGTGTTCCAAGTCCGAAAAGTCCAAAAGATTCTTTTCTTTCTTATATTCGTTGTATTTTTCATCCACACTATCCACTACTTCAAATAATGTCACAAGCAGATTTTTTATTGTACGAATTTCATTTTTGTCCGATGTAAAAGCATTTAGTTTTTGTATATCTTCACGATACTTTTTAAATAACTCAATCACAATCTCATATTCTTCCACCCACTCAGCATACTCTGCTCCAAGTTTAGTGGTAGGCTCTTTTCTCACTATCTCATAGTCGACACATTTCAACATCGCATTATAATCATTACAGTTTAAAATATTGTCAACAAATGCTATTCTATTGTCAATACATATGCCAATTTTGTCAGAAACATATATATTTTTCAATTTTTCAAGATTGTCTTTAATGATAAGTCCACGATTTTTAAAACAATTCAAAATATAATTTGCACATATATTTTTGCTTATATCTTCGTTATAACTATTGTCAATTACATATTTTTTCCACTCTGTCGAATCGACTTTACTAGCAAAAAATCCATGCAATGTTCTTACTACGCCAAGTAAAATTTTCTCATTTCGTTTTTTATTATAACTATCGTACAAAGTGAAAAAGTTTTCGTCATCACTAGATATGTATTTTCTAAATACTGCATTGACCGCCTTATCAAAAAGATAATCACTTTTTTCTAGTATCCCATAGTTTAAGTCTTGATTAACAACATAGAAATACTTTGTTATGACTTTTTTACAAAAGGAGTGAATTGTGCCAATATCACAATTATTAAGCGTTTCTAATTGTGCTTGGAAAAATGTTCGTTTTGTTTCATCGCAATCACGCATTTTTTCCATAAGTGACCTATACAATTTTTGACGCATTTCATTTGCTGATGCGACTGTATATGTCACTATTAGCATATTGTCAAGTGACACTCCTCTATCAATTATCGAAACTATCTTTTCGACCATTGAAGATGTTTTGCCACTGCCCGCACTCGCTGAAACAAGTATGTTTTTGCCAAGTTCGGATATAAATTCTGCCTGACTAGAATTTGGAACAAAACTACTCATCTGCCACCTCCATTAACAACTGCGATATATTCTTGGCAGGTTCAACTTTATTTGTTTTATTTTGATACAAAGTATTAAAGTTGCATAGCCCCAAATATTTACACATATTGCAAGTAAGATTTTTGCCATCTTCCAATGGTTCTGGGCTAATTTTCCCCGACATAATGCAGTCAAGTCTCTCCTTGACTTTTTCAAAAACATACTCATTAAGTTTGGCTATTTCATCCGCATTTAGGCACATATTTTTAAAATATGCGTTTTCTTTCAAGCCATTTTTTGATGTTTCTAGTGGCACAATTTTGCTTTTATGGTTTGGATTGTTTAGTCCATTGTCTATTGCATCTATTACTTTTATGTCACTATTTAGCACACCTTGCATTTGATATGGAAAAGCATCCTTTGATGAAAAGTCATTCTTGATTGGAAGATAAAAACAACCAGCGGGAATAAGCCCGTTTTTCGCTTCCACATATGAGTATACTATCAACTGCCATTTCTTTCCGCTCTTGACATCTTTAAAGTCATCCATTGTTGTATTTCCGGTTTTGTAATCGACAATCAAATAATAATCTTCAAATTTGTCTATGCGGTCAATCACACCCACCAAAACCACTTTTTCATTGTTTATACCAATCTTTCCCACTTCAAATGAGAAAGGTTGTTCAAACTTAAATGGCGCAAAACTACTATTGTTAAGTTGATATACAATACCGCTAATAAGTCGCACACATTCGTTTTTTAACGCTTTGATATTTGCTTTATTGTAAGGGTTTTTTATAAGATGTGAATATTCGTCTTTACTTAGTATTGGCTCAATGTATTTTTCAACAAGTTCGATTATTTCCTTCTTAGAATATTGACGTTTTTCCAAAATCGGCACACACACTTTTAAAAACTCGTGGATTATTTGACCATTGTCTATTGCATCAAAGGTTTCGCCTTTCTTATCACGAATTTTTAGTCCATATTCCACAAAGTGTTTGTAAGGGCACATATTAAAACATTCTATTTCACTTACTCCGACCTTGCCGTTTTTCAAAAACAATTTCTCGCTTATTGGTTCACATCTATTTTCAAAATTGTATGAGTCCAAAACTGTATTGCTTGCAAGATGGTTTAGTGTAGACAAGTATTCCATAAAACCCGCACTGTCACACATAAAATCATATTGACGAAGCAAAGTCGAGTAGTTTTTATCTATCACACCTTGCGACAAGTTGTTGAAGACCGCCGAGCGCGGATTAAGCGAGTCAAACACATATGGTGTATCAACCCACGACATACTATGTACATCAAGCCCAAACAAAGTTTTTATGTCATCAATAAACGCCGAAGGATACATTTTTGATTTGCCATTTGTATCAACAAAAGATACAAGCAAGTAGTCACCAAATCCAACAATGTTTTCAAAAACCTTAGATTTTTTACGCTTGTTTATTTGTGCGATTGTAGGATTCAACCTTGCGTTTTGGGGCATCAGCCCAATTTCCTTGTCACTAAATAGTCCAAGTTCGGCGCTATAATTTGGCACATTCCCTTCGTTACAACCCAAAACAAATGTGTATTTTGTTTTTTGTAAAAATGATGTTTCCATATCGCCTACAAATATGCTATCAACTACAATTGGTGGAAGCGTCAAGTTTATATTTTCAACAAAACTACCAAACAAATCCGCAAAAACCTTATGCGAACAAGCGTAATCACCCAAGACTTCGCCAAGTTCGTCAAGCACGCGTGACAATACCGAAACTGCTTGGCTCAACTTTTTATATTCGAGCACTAGTCCACTTTCATAGTATTTTTCCGCACAGTTTTCAAGCCCTACAAATGCAAAGCCGTCTAGTGCGTCACGCAAAACACGCAAATAACCAGACACACTATTTTCAGTCTTACTGTCTTCAATGTATCGGTTAAGTTTTTCCATATATTCGCAAGATAAAATATCAGAATTTAGTAGAGCTTTTCCCATCAACCCGTACTTTTGTACATAATTCAAAAAGTCGTTTTTAGCCTTTATATCGATGTCTACAAAAGGCATATTTAACAAAACAAAAATCTCTTCGGGGTCATCCACAACACCGACAAGGGCTTTAACAAATCTGCAAATAATATTGTCTGCAAAAAGCCCTGTTTCATCTAGATAGTATGCAATATTGTATTCTTTCATATGCTCTTCGATAATAGGTTTGTATTTGATCATATCGGGCACAACAATACTAAAATCACCATATCTTAAGCTTTCTTTTTGCAACAAAAATCTTATGTATTTTACAGTGTTTTCCACTTCTTGATTTGCATCTTTATATTCGCAGATTCCCACATTTTTAGTGTCACACATTTTGGTCAAGTTGAAGCCAAATAGATTTTTTTTCAAAATCTTGTGGACTTGGTCACCACTTGCATCCGCTTTTATAAGGTCGTATTTGATTCCGCTTACTTTGCACAAATCAATCAGTGCCGACATAAGTCCGCCATCGTAGAGTGCATAGTTGTTGGACATACTTTTATTGCTGAAAGAGATCGAAACAAAAACATCTTTGGCGCACTTGCACATCTTTTCTATAAGATACAAACCTTGTTTTGTAAAGTCGTCAAAGCCCACAAAGTAAAAAACAGTGTCTTTATAATCCTCACGATTGATCAAACTCGCACACAAATTTAGCACGCTAAACGAGTCTGTGTACTCACCTTGCAAATACTCTTCGTATTTTTCATACACAAACTTTAAGTCTTTTAGTTTGTCATTCAAAACACCACTTTTAGTCTCCAAATTGATTTTGTCGGGAGTTATTTTACACGACTTAAACATACAAATGCTCTCAAAAAGACTCAAAGCAAAACCATTGTAGTCAACACTCTTTGAAAAAATCTTTAATTGTTTGCGGTTTTCAATAAGGATTTTCTTAACAATCGCAATGCCACCTTGCTTTGTAAGAACCTTGCTCTCATTGCAAAATCTTGAAGCAAAACGACTGATTGTTGTTATGTCGACATCAAAAAGACACTCTTCGTCGAGCAAATCAAAAATCTCTGTTTGATAGATAAGGTTTGCCCTGTCGGGAGTGAAAATAATATGTCTAAGATTTTTATCTCGACATTTAAGTTTTTTTAACGCATAATCAGCGCTGTCTTTATTTGTATAAGAATATATAATATTTAACATACTTACATTTTAACATAAAATGTAAGTATGTTACAAGAAAAAATCAGCCTTCTTTTTTGACACTTTCTTTTAGCGTATCTTTGAGTAGCGTGTTTTCAAGTCGCAAAACAGCTATCTCCTGTTTCAATGCTCTGATACTATCCACATAAAACTTTTCAATTTGAGATAAGGCGTTTTTTTTCACAAGTTTTACAAGCCCCAAAAACAACGAATTGATGTCATCATCACTAACTGATTTACTGTAAGGAAAACGAATGATTTTTCCACAAACTACACTGCTATTATCTGTATCTTTCATAGTAGATTATTTACCCAAAATCCGCATAACATACATCATAAAAAAACACATATACTCATACAATACAAGAGAGGTAAATATGGAAAAATATATTCACATAAAAAGCAAAACAAAATGCATCGTGTCGCTCAATGGCACCAAAGCATATCACATATCGAAAGAAAAACCGCTTGACTTGTATGCAAAAAGGAACTCTTATGTAAGCATATATCCCGAGCACTCCGAATTTTTACCATACACATTTTCTCTTGCTGACATAAAGCAAAACGACAACATTTTAAAGGTGGATTTTCCAAACCACACAGAGTTGTATTTTACGCCGACTTTTATGCCACAAAACAAACCCGAAACAGTCTTAGTCGAGAAAAAATATGGCTCGCATTATGTAAAGATATCGACAAGCGACTATACATATCTAAACATAACAAATGGCGACTTTTCACTCACCCGCAAACTGACACCTTTCCAAAACTGCAAATGCGACTATAACGAAAACCTAGTCATACTTGGCACATTGCAAGAAGGCAATACATATGTAATGATATTTGACTTGTCCAAAAACAAAATCATTTTTGAAAACGAAGTCGAAATAGTCGAAAAAGAAAAAGACAAAATCAAATTTATGAAAAATACAAACAATCTTGCCAGACACGGGATAGTGTACGAATATGACACAAAGTCTAAGGATATTGACAATTATGCAGTATATATTGACAACAATCCACACCGAACTAACATAAAAGAAATTGTGCCATATGCATTTTTAGAGAGCATAAAATTGAAAGATTATAATTTGGCAAGGAGTTATTTACTAGACACATTTGTCACAAACGAGCATTTATCAAGTTATTTTGGTGACTTTGACGACATCTTTTTCGACCCTTATTCGAAGGAAACAATATATGGCATTGTATCAAGTGGCAACACAAAATGTTATAGATTCGAACTAGCAAACGACAAAATAAAAGACATCGAACAAATATAATCTAAATGTTTGTAAAACCCTCGTAAATATTATATAATAAATAATGGAGGAAGGGTTTTGGACACTAGATTTTATATCATACTAGGGGTTATAATACTTGTATTTTTAATATGGCTATTTAGTGCACGAAAGCGCATAATAAGAGTCTACAAAAAGTATTTGAGAGTGCCTAGTGACAAGGGCTATAATGGCGAAAACATTGCCGCCATTGCCGTACAACGACTAAATCTAAATATCAAGTTTGCACTAGTAAAAGGCGACCTAACAGACGCGTACAGCCACAAGAGCAAAACGCTTTACATGAGCGAAGCGGTCAAAGAGACAAACTCACTAGCAAGTGTTGCGATTGTTTCGCACGAACTTGGTCACGCAATGCAAGACAAAGAGAAAAACTTTTTCTTTCGACTAAACTATGTACTTAATGTCCTAACCCACTTTACAAATCGCTTTATAGTTCCGCTACTTATATTTGGACTATTGTTTAAGATATTGCACTGGCCAAACGAAAAGATCGGTGACAAACTAGTACTAGTGAGCATCATACTATTTGGAATGCACGCATTTTTCAAACTACTCACAATCCCGATCGAGTATGGCGCTAGTAGACGCGCATTAAAGTTTTTGACGCAAAACAACTTGATATCCAAACAAGAAGTCGGAAAAGTCAAACACCTGCTAGGCGTCGCTGCACAAACCTATATTGTCGGACTATTTGACGACTTTATACTGACCGCACAAAAAATACAAAATGCATTTAGATAAAACGAGGTAGAATTATGTTAAATTTGATGTTGTTTTCTTATATAAACTATTACTTACTGGGGATTGTATTAGTGCCCGGAATACTGCTTGCGCTATATGCCCAAGTCAAACTTACCCGCACATACAATCGCTGTAACACTATCCAAGCGCAATCGGGCAAAACCGGAAAAGAAGTCGCAAGACTGCTACTAGATACAGCCGGACTTCAAGATATTGACATTCACACACAAGGCGGTGACCTATCCGACTACTACGACCATCGCCACAAAGTCGTGTCCTTGTCGCCAAACTCAGCACAAAACTCGACCGTAGGCGCGATTGGAGTCGCAACTCACGAAATAGGTCACGCACTTCAATATAAAGCGCACTATTTCCCTATAAAACTCCGCTCTTTTGCAATCGTGTTTAGCAATATATCATCCCAACTATTATGGCCACTTGTTTTGCTAGGATTTATATTTGGATTTGGCTCTACAAGCGCCACTCTTGGTGACTACTTTATGTGGGCAGGGATAATAGTGTTTGGGCTTGCAGTAATCGTAAACCTTGTGACACTTCCAGTCGAATTTGACGCAAGCAAACGCGCATTAAAGATCCTTAGCACAAGCGGAATACTCACCCAAGAAGAAACAGTCGAAGCCCGCAAAATGTTAAACGCAGCAGCACTTACTTATGTAGCAGCATTGTTGATTAGTATCCTAAACCTATTGAGATTTGTTCTTGCTACAAAGTCTGACCGCCGTAAAAGATAACTCACACAAGGCTTTAAAAGGTCATAATCGCAATAAAAAAAAGCACTAAAAATTAAAACAACGATAAAGTAAAGATAAGTAAAACAAATAAGATAAAAGAAAAAAGGATAAAAAGAAAAAACACGCAAATGCGTGTTTTCTTTTTCTATATCGTAATATAGATCAAATATTATGCATCAATCAAATAAATATTTCAATCCAGTACACACCATTGTAAGTACACTCTAATAGTATATCGCATACAATTATAGACTTACAGATACTATTCGCCGTCCACAACCACGACAATATCAGTCGAAATATTTGCATAAAGTTTTACTTTGGCCGTGTAAGAACCAGTGTTTTTAATAAGTGGCATCTCGATTTTCTTTTTGTCTATATCAAAACCCATTTTTTCAAGCGCAACACTCACTTCCTTGTTTGTTACACTGCCAAATATCTTTCCGTTTGCGCCACTCTTCACTACTAGTTTTACTTCCTTGCCTTTAAGTTCACTAGCAAGTTTGCGTGCTTTGATTTGATTTTGCTCTTCGTGATATGCATTTGATGCCTTGGCTTGTTTGGCTTCGTTTAGATTGCTTGCAGTGCCCGCTACACAATATCCGTTTGGGATAAGATAGTTTTGAGCATATCCCCCATTAACTTCGATTATGTCGCCCTTCTTTCCCTTTCCTTTAAGGTCTTTTAACAAAACTACTTTCATAATACCTCCGTTACGATTTTATTGTAATAAATTAAACTTAAAAAGTCAATAATATAATCAAGGAGAAACAATTATGGATTTAAAATGTCGCCAACTAAACTGCAAACACAACGATTGTTATTGTTGTACCCGCAAAGGGATATGTGTCACACGCAATGGCAAATGCGACTCATTTGACGAGTACGAAAAACTACCCGACAAACAACAACAAGATGTGAGTCGTGATATGTTTGAAACAGCACCCGATGTGCACCCATATCGCCACAAGAAAAAAGTGGATATCAAATGCAACTGCACCGAATGTCTTTTCAATAAGGAACAATGCTGTTGTAGCAACGGCGTAACTTTTCAGTATGAAAACAACACCGCCGAGTGCATAACTCGCATCAAAGAATAACCCCACTTTTCCAATACAACATACGAGCACAACACAAAAAAGACCTAAAACTAGGTCTTTTTTGTTATTTCTTTGCCAATTTCCCATTTGTAACAGTATAGACTGTATTTGCCGAGTCGACTTCGATAGTCCACGACTCATTGTTGATATCAAATATAACATCGTCATCTATATTAGTAAGATTTTTGCCAATAACAATTTTTGAAGGCATACCACCTACTTGTACGCCACCCACAGTCGCATATGCACCATGTATTGAGCCATGCATAAATGGAATAGACGTGATTGTAGTACAACTATCAGCAATAGTCCAAGTAGCCTTATCGTACTTAGCAGGCGCTTTTGCAATTAATTCGGTGCCCGATTTATTGTACAATACTCCGTCTATTGATTGATACTTAGTGTTGTCACTTTTTACTAAAAAATTTTGGACAGAAGCATATTCGTACAAACCAGAATTCAATCCATTTGATTTATATGGATTACTATTGTTAATAAAATTTTGGTGTATGTTTTTCGAACTTACTACTTCAAAAGAATTTGGGATAGTAAGATTTATCAAATTATATGGTCTTGAAAATGCCAGTTCAAACATATCTACACAGCCTTCAGGCATAGTGTAAGACACCGATGATTTTGCTGGCGGATAAGCCACAAGATATTTGTAGTCTTTTGTGTACAATACTCCATCTTGCACTACAAAATTTGTATTTCCACTAGCCACTTTGTACTCTTTTAATGTCGAAGGAGAAGAATCATAAAATATATGTGACCCTACTACTGTATTAGTATTATTATCACCTTTATATTCTGTACCACCCAATTGTTTTAGTGTAGAAGGAATAGTGATTGATGTTTGAGTCAAATTAGGAGCATGAGTAAAATTAACATCACCTATCCAAAGCAGTCCTTCATGTAAATCAACTTCTAGACTAGCACAATTTTGTGTCGCAGAACATTCAACATATTTTACATTAGGCATATTTATTTTCTTTAAAGAAGTACATCCATTAAATACAAATTCTTCTAGTTTTTCTAGAAGTGGTAAATCAACATATTCCAATGAAATACATTCATTAAAAGCACTTCTTGTTAGATTTGTTACAAGTGGTAATTCGATATTCTTTAACGGCTTACAACCCCAAAATGCACTTTTGCCTATACTCTTAACATTAGGCAAATTGACATACGCCAAAGAAGAACACTCATAAAATGTAAATTGCCCTATACTTTCAACAAGTGGCATATTAACATATTCCAACGAAGAACAAAATACAAATGTTTCACCATCTATTGATGTTACATTGTCAAGATTTATATGTTGTAGATTGCTACATTGCATAAATGAAAATTTACTTATAGTTTTTACACTTTTAGGCAAAACCACTTCTGTTATTGTTGTATTGCCTTTAAAAGCGCTATTACCTATTTCTGTCACAGGAAGTTCTTTTCCGTCGACTGTAAGTGTCGAAGGAACGACCAATCTTCCACCGCTAAATGTTGTGCCAGCCCCTGTCAATACAGCACTTTTTCCGTCCGAACTTGCTGTTGCTGCAAGGTTTTCGGTCGGCATTGTGTCGGCTACGGTTTGAGTAAAGTATGGTAAAAAGTCGGTTATTGTAAGCGGAACAGTCGCTGTCGCGTTTGTATAGATTGTACTTTGCAAAACCACTGCTGTCATCTTTATAGTACAAGTTTTGCCACTCGCCTCGTTTGCTACGGTCTCAGGGACAGTAACTGGTACTGAAAACGAAACTTGCAGACCGCTAGTCGAAGGTGTAATCTCATACAACTTGGTTGTGTCCGATTTCTTTACCAAAAACAACTCGTTTTGATACACCACCATAACTGCATCAGTGGATTTTGTGCCACCAATGCTTACATCATATGTACTGCCAGCAGTAAATGTACATGTTGCGCCAGTGTCGCCCGCTTGGAAGTCTGGCATAACTTTTAATACACCCTTCGTAACAGTGCCATTTCCTGCAATAATTTTTAAGTTTGTCGATACATCAATCGATTGGCTTGGCACAACAACGGTCGAACCACTCGCCGACACCGCTACACCATTTGTTTCGTCAAAGTATATTGACGCTCCCAAAGTGATTGACGCACTTCCTGTTTTCACATCGCCAAAATACGCAAGTGTGATACCGAAAGTGATACCTATGCACGCTATCAGTATTAGCGACATACATATCAGCATTTTTCTCATACTGTGTTTTTTAGTTTTTGTATTTTCCATTTTTATCTTACATTATGCTCCTTTTTATAGTATCCACATTTTTTGTAAAAATATTTTTTATGTGGATATTCACAGCCAAGTTATACACATTTCTTGACTTCTGAAAAAGTATATCATCCCCCCCCCCCCGATCGGTCAAATATTTTGCACATTTTTGTATAGATTTCCCGTTTTTTCTGTTTGGATTTTTCAAGTTTTGAGTTGGACTTATCCACATTTGTAAAAGTCACCACGCCATACATTTTTGCATTTCCCCGCTTCCTTTCTGGCTTTTTTGTATTTTTTAAAGTCGAAAAAGAGAGTCCTAAAAGGTCAGATAAAAATAAAGGTCGACTAAAAACACAAGTCAGTCAAAAAATAAAAAACGACTAAAAAACAAAAAAGACCTAAAACTAGGTCTTTTTTTTAACACATTAAAAATAATTATTTAAGTTCTACTACAGCGCCAGCTTCTTTAAGTTTAGCTTCCATAGCTTTTGCTTCTTCAGCAGGAACATTTTCTTTTACAGCCTTTGGAGCAGCGTCAACGATAGCTTTTGCTTCGCCTAGTCCAAGACCTGTGATTTCTTTAACTGCTTTAATAACAGCTATTTTGTTTGCGCCAACTTCTTTAAGAACAACGTTGAATTCGCTCTTCTCTTCAGCGGCAGCAGGAGCGTCAGCAGCAACACCAGCAACTGCAACAGGGGCAGCAGCGCTTACACCAAACTCCTCTTCCAACATTTTTACTAATTCGCTTACTTCAAGTACAGTAAGACCTTTGATTTCTTCTACAAATTTTTTAAGATCTGCCATTTTATTTTCTCCTTATATGATTAATTTTGTTTTTCTGCAATTTGGTTTAAAGCCCTTGCAAAAGCAGAAATAGGGGCTTGAAGTTGACCAAGCAACATAGCAATAAGTACTTCTTTCGAAGGTATCTTAGCAAGTGCTTCAACTTCGGCTTTGTTCATTAATTTGCCGTCTACAATTCCAAACTTAACACCCATTTTGTTTAGGTCTTTACTAGCCTTGCAGAACACTCTTGCAGGTGCTACTTCGTCTTGCGAAAAAGCAACAGCAGTTGTGCCATCAAACATTGTAGGTTCGATACCAGTAACGCCAAGTTCTTGTAGAGCAAGTTTTAGCAAGTTGTTTTTGCAAACTTTATAAGTAACATTTGCATTACGGAAATCGCGTCTAAGTGCAGTGTCTTCGCTCACATTAATGCCACGATAGTCTACAAATATGATTGATTTTGCGTTTGCAAACTCTTCTTTAAGTTCGGCTACAACTTTCTTTTTTAACTCTTGATTTGCGCTCACTTTATTTCTCCTTTTTAATGTGTTTATAAAAAGAAAATCCCCACGCCAAATAAGCATGGAGAATCTATCCACATTACTTACCTCGGCAAGATTTACCTTTGTACTTGCTGTCTTTGGCGAATAAGAAATATTCAATTTACGCGTCTATTATAACCCCAAACACTACCCTTGTCAATACATTTGACACTATTTTGATAAGAAAAATTATTTTAGTCACACAAACTACACATTTATACTATATATATACATAATTAATTATGTCGAAATCATACATTTATATTCAAAAGGGGTATTCACAATCTCCAAAAATTGTGGTATAATAGCATACGAGGTAAATTTTGATGTATATAAAAGAGAAAAAGATAGTTAAAAACGCAGTACTAGACGCAATAGATTTGAGTCAAATGACCGACGAAGAAAAGGAAAGACTCGATTTTTACAATGACGGCATTAAAGATACAAAACGCAAATTGTCTGATTCTATTATCCGATGTTTGTCCTTAAACAAAAAGTTGACAAATGACAATAAAACACATATTAGAAAAAATGTGGGTCTTTTTACTGAGTTTTTATTTAGAATGAGCATTGCCGAAAAATGTGCTTTCAAAACATATGAAGCAAATATGCTTGTTAGTGACTTTATAAAAAAACAAGATGCCTCGATTCATCGCCTAGCGGTTTTACGCGCAAAGGATATGGGCGACAACAAATTTTTAATCCACACCATAGCTAAAAAAATTATGCCCGAAAAAGCAAATGCAAATCCAGATGAGATTGACACTAAGATGTTGGAAGACAAGATAAACCAAACAATTAAAACAAATATAAACTCATACACAAAAGAAATTTTGAAAAGATATACTCAAAAATCAGACTGTATGGAGTATGGCGAACACATAATCGAAAATGATATTCACAAACTGCTTAAATTTTACACAAATTCAAAAGTACAAAGCGAATACATGAAAGAGACATTTAAAGAATATTATGGTTTTGGCGGATATTTGATGTTGAGTTTCGAACGGGAATTGATGGAGTTTGTCAACGGCAAAACTTCTATCATCTCTCGCCAACCACGCAAAATTAATACTTGCGTACCAAAAGTGAAAACTTTTGTTGACAAAACTATTGTAGGTGGTAAAATAGTTGACGCGCCTGACAACAAAAACAAGACCGCAAACAAAAACGACGACCCATGTATGTAAATAAGGAGGAGAAATGAGTTTTAGCACAACCCAATCATTACCCGCAGAAATTTTGTACGCATATGCTCTTACCCAAAGATACGACAAACTAAATGAAAACGGCACAATCAAAGGACTAAAAGTGGTTATGCCATTAGAAAACTTAGAGATATATTCAAGAGCCTTTGTAGCATATTATCAAGCAAAGTTTCACGAGGAAATGATAATAATAAAACACCCAGAAATCAATTTCAATCACTACGAACAAGATTATGAAAACAACACAAATTTTAGCATCATAAACAAAATGATCAAATACAATCCAGCCGACAACACTCTATCTACTACAGATTTATTTGACCCACGATTCATAATGCAAAATTACACAAACATAATCACCGCCGATGAAAAAGATATTCTAAACAAAAAAGAATGCGTAAATATAGCCACTGCTCCACATATGTCTTTGACACACGCTGAGCAATATGTTTTTGACTATCAATACGCATACTATAAAAACTTTGACGAAAAGTCACTTAGAAAAGAACTTACTATATACAAGACTATTTTACAATATCACAAATCTCGACTTGAAAAAGTTATATACAATACATACTTAGAATCTGGAAAAACCCTTGCAAAATCCCAACTAAAAGAGATTAGCCAAAATCTTATGTTATTGTCAGAAAATATACCTTTATTGTCAAGAATAGCCCACTCTCTTACAGTATGTCAAGGTCTTGCAAAAAACAAAACCACAAAATACAATTATGATATTGCAATAAAAGACTACAAAAAAACTATTTCACAAGAAATTGCGAAAGTCCTAAAAGAGAGAAAAATGGACTATAATCCAAGTCTTATAAATGACATCACTCAACAACTTGTTTTACTATCATCAAATTCAGAGAAAATAGAGCGACTTGTTTCATCTTGCCAAAACAGCCAAGTTAGAATAAATGCTATTTCGAGTTTGCTTCCTGTAAAACAAATCAAAAAACAAATTGGCGACAATACTCCAAACAAAAAGGTCATCAAAAAATATGACTCCTTAAAAAAACACAGAAGAATTATAAGCAGTATTGTTGGTGAAGAGAATACACGACCTATAAATGAAAAGGACAAAGAAATTTACTTAAAGAGTAAAAAAGAAACTCAAAAGCAAAAAACATTTGATGGTGTAGCAAAATAAATAGACGCAAATCTGCGTCTATTTTTTAATAAAAATAAGGGCTATAATATTTGACATCAATTAGCACAAAACATATAATATAAGTGGAAAATAAGAAAAATGGAAACAAAAAAATTAGAAACACTTGCAATAGATAGTCTATGGTACTTGTTAAACGAACAAGTAGACTTTTTTATGCGCAAAACTGATGTTATTTGCAATATCTACAATGAGTGTATCGAACTTTCCAGTGTTTCTTCTTTCAATAAAAACAACACAAAATCATTGTTTGTAGACTACATTCACACACCTTTCAAAAACGCAAATTATGCTATAAAATCCGCCACTCGTTTTAACAACGAAGACTCGGCGACTGAGTTTGAAAACGGCGTACTAAACTTGCGTGGTTTTGCTCGTATCCGCATTTGTATGGGACTTGTCAACAATGTGTCCGAGCCTACTGACGAACTTGATTATCAATACTTGCTTGCGTCCATTTTGAAAGACTTTAACTATTCGACCAGCAAACACGCTAAAAAGAGTATGTTTGAGATAATGTGTGAGTTTATAAACAATCGTCCAAATATTCAAGCCTGCGACGAGAAAATGGTCGCAAATTCCTTTTTACAATGCCTAGAATATGCCGAGATAGTAAACGCTTTGGATTATTGTTTTGACGCTTATTTGGCGCGTTTAATCAAGAATTTTACACTTTCCTACCCTATGCAACGGGAAAAGAATTTTTATCGCGAAATACCTTATAAAATCGCAAAAGAAGTTACTCGTCGATTTGATAGAAGGGATTATTATGCCAGCAATCGCATAATATCAAGCGATCTTGCTAGATATATCCTTAACAATTACTACAACTAATATAATATATCATCACAAAAAGCACAATATCAAAACTGACAACCATTGTAACAATAAAATATCAAATATAATTAAAAATATTACAAATAAAAAGTGGAAGGAACCCAAGTTATCCTTCCACTTTTTATCTAATTTATAGTCTTAATCATTAAATATTACTTATAATAGTCTCTCATCAGCCTTTTTTGAAGATTTAAAAGCACCTTTATTCAAATTTAAATCTTTTTTTTATCAAAATTTTTTATATATTTGTTCGATATAAATTTAGATGGTTCAGTTTCAGTAAATCCCACTACTCGATGTAGAGCTCTAGTTGATGCAACATAAAGGTGTTGTCTTTCAATATCTGTTTTATAGTTTATATCACTCACATCGTATAACAAAACATTATCAAACTCCAATCCTTTACTAAAATATGGAGTAGTAATTATTAAGTTGTTGTTTGATTCTTTATCATCACTGAGAACGAGGTCCGCACTTTTAAATATAGAAGATAATATTTTTGCGTCATTAGCATTTTTACAAATGATAGCGCTTTTTTGTGAAGAGTCGATATTATTTTGTAAATAATATTCTATATTTTCAAGCATTTCACCTTTTTTACACATGTAAATAGAAGGATCTTCACCTTTACGAATTTCATTTGTTTCGTGATGTTCACCTAAAATATCGAAACAAAAATTTGAAATATTGTCAGTAGATCTATAACTTTTTTTCATCTCCGTAAAAACATAATCATCAAATAGATAGTTATAATTACTCTTGTCATTCCTATTAAACAGTAAATTTTGATTGTAATCTCCAACCATTGTGAATTTAGCATTTGGATATAAATTTTTCAAAATTTTGAAAGAAATAGGATCATAATCTTGCATCTCATCAATAACTACAGAAGCAACTTTTCTGTCTTCTTGATAACCTTTAACCATCATCTTCATATAAGCATATGTTGGAATGTCTTCAAATTTGAATGAATATTTTTCTTTTTGAAAAGTATAGTTTTTAATAAATTTTATGTACAACTTCTTCAAATCTATATTACTAATGGCTTTTCTTTTTAAATTATTAATCAATACATCTTGTTTAGAATCGCTAAGTCTAGGATACAATTCATGAACTATTTTCTCGCAAATACTCTCAATTTTTAAATTTATGTTTTCTGTATTATCTACTCTGTTTAAGGCTCTCACAAGCAAACTAACAGGAATACTGTTGTTGCCTATTTTAATATCCTTAAACAACTCAACAACATTATAGTTCTTCAAATAATTGTTAAGCTTATTCAAATAACTAGTACTATTTTTAAATACAATATTATTCAACCTATTTAAATTTCCATTCAACAAATCTTCTATCATTTCAGATTTTGAATCAACTGGATAAGGTATTTTTAACTGTTTAACAATATCGTAAAAACAAAAAGTTGGAACATTATCTTCCCCTAGTTCAGGAAGAAGATTTGATATATATTTTGTAAATAATTTGTTTGGAGAAATAAATATAAAATTATCACTACTCAATTGATCTTTGTAAGTATAAAGCATATATGCTATTCGGTGCATTGCAACAGATGTCTTTCCACTACCTGCTACACCATCAACAATAACATTCTTATTTAGATTGTTTTTTATAATTTCATTTTGTTCTTTCTGAATTGTTTGAACAATGTTTTGCATTCTGTTTGATGTATTTTCGCTTAAAACATCTTGCAAAATATCATCGGCAATTTGCTGATTAGTATCAAAAAAATACTTTAACTCACCATCAATTATTCTAAATTGTCTTTTTTGATCAAGTTCGACATCAATCATTCCAGCGGGCGATTGAAAAGAATTAAAACCTATATTTCCATCATAATACAAAGAACTAATAGGCGCTCTCCAATCTGTCACTAAAAAATCCATATCACGCATTATGTTTTTTAGCCCAATATAAAAAGAAACATTTTCGTTTGTATCCAAATATTTTACATCAATTTTACCAAAATAAGGCCTATTGTATACATGTTTAAGTTGACTTACTTCCTTATCATAATCTTCTGCAGTATCACAAGTTCTATCCATTTGTTGATACATAAAATTAATTTCCTGAGGATCAAGTCTATTTGTATTAACATACTCTTTTTGATCATTTAAATCATTTAGGTAAACATTAATCGCTTTTTGATAAATGTCAATTAAAGTGTTTATATAATCCTTTGTATAGTTTAAATACTCTTTCTCTTTTTTCAAGTCTTTTTCATTCATAACATCATTTCCTTACAAATATTAAATATCCACCACACGCATTACATTTGGATCTTTTAAAAAGCAAAAATGATTTTTAGTTATAATAACTTTTTTATGGTTAATAGTCAATATTATTTTAGAAACAACCGCTTAACTACATCTAATCACTGCAAAAAGACACAAAAAAACACCACTTATGTGGTGTTTTATATTAGTTTAGTTTGTAATCAACTTTGATTCCAGGTCCCATTGTGCTAGACAAAGTAACAGTTTTGATATATGTTCCTTTTGCAGCAGCTGGTTTAGCCTTAACTAGTGCGTCCATTAGGGCGTTGAAGTTTTGGTTAAGTTTTTCAGTTCCGAAAGAAACTTTACCAATACGAACGTGGATAATGTTTGTTTTGTCAAGACGATACTCTACTTTACCAGCTTTTGTATCGTTGATAGCTTTTACTACATCAGTAGTAACTGTTCCACTCTTAGGATTTGGCATAAGTCCTTTTGGTCCTAGGATTTTTGCAACACGGCTTATAACTGGCATCATATCAGGAGTTGTGATACATACATCAAAATCCAACCATCCTTGTTGGATCTTAGCGATCATATCTTCAGCACCTACATAATCAGCGCCAGCTTTTTCAGCAGCATCTGCATTGTCACCTTTTGTGATTACCAATACTTTTACAGTTTTACCAGTACCATTAGGAAGTACAACTACTCCTCTAACTTGTTGGTCAGCGTTTCTTCCGTCTACGCCTAGTTTTACGTGCAACTCTACTGTTTCATCAAACTTTGCATTTGCAGTTTTTTGAACAAGGTCAAGAGCTTGGTCTACGCTATATAGAGTAGCCTTATCTACAAGACTTGCACTTGCGTTATATCTTTTACCTTTTTTCATAAATTCCTCCTTGTGGTTTTAACAAGTAAATTAAAGATTTTTTACTCTCCCACTAATATGTTGTTATTCAACAACAGTAACACCCATACTTCTGCAAGTGCCTTCAATCATACTCATTGCACTTTCTACACTAGAAGCATTAAGGTCTGGCATTTTCATTTCTGCTATTTCTTTAACTTGTGCTTTTGTGATTGTAGCAACTTTAGTTTTTATACTGTTTGCCGAACCACTCTCGATCTTGCAAGCTTTTTTAATCAAAACAGCTGCTGGTGGAGTTTTAAGCACGAAGGTGAAAGAACGGTCCGCATAGATTGTAATCTCAACTGGAATTACAAGTCCTTCTTGTGCAGCAGTTTTCTCGTTGAACTCCTTAGTGAATGCTGGAATATTGATTCCGAAAGGACCAAGGGTCGAGCCAACTGGTGGACCAGCAGTAGCCTTACCTGCGTTAAGTTGTAGTTTTACAACTTTGGTTATTTTCTTCTTAGGGTCTGCCATTATGTTTTCCTCCTGCCATACTTGGCTTGTGGTCTAAACAAAGCGCATCAAAAATTTACGCTTCTCCCACTACTCCGATTGCTCGGAACGCAAATACATGCGTATAATAAAACAAAAACTTTTGTGTTATTATCAAAATATAGTCTAATCGACTTTTCTAACTTGGTTTAGATTTAGGTCAACCGGTGTTTCACGGCCAAACATCTCAACCACAACTCTACATTTAAGAGCCACAACATCTACTGATGTAACAGTGCCCACAAAACCATTTAGAGCACCTTCCATAACCTCAACTTTGTCGTTTACCTTGATGTCAACATCCACAACTTCATTCTTTTCAAGACGCATTTTTCTAATCTCGTCTTGTGTAAGAGGAAGTGGACGACCCTTAGGTCCTACAAAACCAGTAATACCACGAGTACGAGTAATAGCGTGCCAAATGTCGTCACCATATATCATCTTAACCATGATATAACCCGGCATAAGTTTGCGTGTAACAACTTTTCTTTTGCCGTTTTTATCCTCAACAACATCTTCCATAGGAATCATAATATCAAAGATTCGTTCTTGAAGACTGTACTTGTCGATTACGATTTCAAGGTTTTCCTTAGCGACATTTTCATAACCCGAGTAAGTGTGCAAAACATACCATTTTGCTTCTTCTCTAAGTTCTTTCAATCTTTCGTCCTCAGGGTTTGGAGTGGTAGTTTCTGCGACATTCTCGACAGAAGATTGAGGAACATTTGTTTCTAGAATATTCTCTTCCATATCTTCCTCCGATTATGTCAACAAAGTGTACAACCAGCCAAACAAGCGGTCAATCCCAAATAGCACCAATGTGCAAATCGCAACAACAGTAATAACAACACCTGTTTGTTTTACAGTTGTGCCGAAAGAAGGCCACGAAACTTTTTTAAGTTCGCTCATACTCTCTTTCAATTTTTTGCCCAAAGTACGCTTTTCAGTTTTGTTTTTCTTGTTAGGTTTGTTGGGTTTGGACTTTTCAACTTTTTCTGCTTTGGCTTTTTTCTTAACTTCGACTTTTTCGTCTACCTTAACAGCTGGTGCAACATTTTCTTCTTGTACTTGTTGTACTTCTTGAACATCAGTTTGCACTTCTGTTTCAGCAGGTTTCAACTCAATTTTTTTTGCCATTATACAAATCCTTAACTAAAATTATTTTGTTTCTTTATGAACTGTTGTTTTATTACAAAACTTACAGAACTTCTTAACTTCCAATCTCTCAGGGTTGTTCTTTTTATTCTTTTCAGTATTGTAGTTTCTTCTTTTGCATTCAGTGCAAGCAAGAATAATAGTCTCTCTCATAATTTCCTCCAAGACATAGTGTCATTATAGCGTGTAAATTGTATCAAATCACACCCTAAAAGTCAATATATTTCAAGAAAAAATAGAGCCGAAACTCTATTTATCCTAATACTGATTATATTTTACAACAATTATCCCATAATTGCAAGTATAATATACAATTTTTTTATAGTTTGTTTTGCAAACTTAGTCAAGGTCAGCGCTTTTAAACTGAGTAACAGTGATGATAAGGTTTCCGATTGCGAAAGCGCCCCACACAACTAGCGCCAAGCCATAGTTTGCGATGCCTGCAAAACCCTGAGAAATGATGTCGCCATTTATCGCACTAAACGGTGAGAAATAACCAAGCCAGTTTACAGCAGTAGAAAGTGTTGCGATAATATGGAACACAACCACCAAAATCCAACCAATAATCACACTATATTTTCGCTTGCCAGCAAGTCCCCAGCCAAACGATAAAAAGGCTATAATAAGGCTCAATACAAATGCTACAAGAACATATACAAGTATATTTACAATCTTTATTTTCTCGCCAAAAATCAATAGTCCAGCAAGGCCAAAAACTCCCACGCCGACATTGAAAATAGCCATATTCAATATTAGCACAAGAGCCTTTGTGCGAAGTATTTCACAACGACTTAAATTAAGTGTGTAAAGCGTCTCATAAGTATTGTTTTTGAAGTCCCCGCTAGTAAGTTTTGCGCCCAGCCAAACCGCATAAAATCCGCCTATCATAATCCATATGGACAAGGCTTCGGTTGAAAAATAAGTACTGATATTATCCATAGCGACATATTGTTTGAGATCGTCAGGCATTTTTGCAAGCATTGCAGTCATCGAAGGAAATATCGCCAAAGCCAAAAACATCAAAGCTCCAATAATAATAGTAAACAAAATTAAACTAAGTGTATTTGACTTAAAATCAACCGCAAATAGATGTTTGTTTGCATATCTTTTTTTATCCATTTTATCGCCTCCTACTCATAGAAATGCAAGAATATGTTTTCTAGACTTGCTTCTCCGATATCTATGTTTGTAATGTCAATCGAATTCAAAAACTTAATAAGTTTTTGCATATCGCCATTATAGTTAAACGAAGTGTGGCGTCCCTCTTGTACAAGGTTGCTCACCCCGCTCAAACTAATTATTGGTGTCGAGTACTCGGTGTCAAAAGATACTGTTTTTAGGCGTTTTGTTTTCAAATCTTCTGTTTGCTCTATGGCAATAAGTTTGCCGTCCTTTATTACGCCTACGCGGTCACAAATTCGTTGGATTTCTGTCAAGTCGTGGCTACTGATAAGTATACTTGCACCCCTGCGTTTTTCTTCTTCAAGTATCTTCAAAAATTCTTTTTTGATTATCGGATCCAATCCATTTGTAGGTTCGTCCAACACGATTAGTTTTGGCGACGACAAAAGCGCCATTACTATCGCCAACTTCTTTTTGTTTCCGCTAGAAAGATCGCCCGCCTTGCGTGTAAGATTTAGTTCGAGCCTTGTAGCAAGTTCGTCCACGCGGTCTGTCCCCACACCTTTAACTCTCGCTACAAACTCCAAGTTTTGTCTTACTGTCATTCGCGGATATATACTTGGTTCGCAGGGCACATAACCTAGTTCGCTTCGCTCTTTGCTCGCTTTTAGGGCTGTTTTGTTGAAAATTGCCACTTCGCCTGATGTGGGTTTTATAAGCCCTACAATTGCACGCAAAGTTGTGCTCTTGCCTGCACCATTTGGACCTACTAGCCCAAATATCTCCCCTTCTTTTAATGAAAATGTAACATTTTCTACACCCACAACACTGCCGTTGTAGTATTTTTTCAAATCAACTACTTCACAAGGTAACATATCCCACCTCAAACTTATATAATTATTATAATGTATTTATACTTTTTTGTAAAGAATATTATTTTCTGTGTCCATATTCGACAAAAAAATCAATACCCCTATTGACAAATCCCCACACTTGTTATATCATAATGGTATAAAAAAATAACCAACTAAATAAATTTATTGCGAGGTACATATGGCTTTCAACACTACCACAAATGATAGAGATTTTAATTTACGTTATATAATCAAACCTTTTGAAAATAATGATTACAACAACATTATTTATCAAAACTTCAATCCATATATGGTGCCATTTTTTGGAAATGAGCATTTACTTTCTATAAGAAATCTTGAAGATGCCTATATTCCTGCGACATATGAAGCATACGCAAATAATTCAAGAAAGTATGATAATCCAATAATCCAACTTTTTAAAAATGATAGATTCCATCAAATGTCTCAAGATGATGCTATCTACTATAATAAAGATCTTGATAATGAAACACCATTAAATCTTAAAAAGCGTTTTCAAAAAATATACTCAACACTTAATGTATTTTCATTCGTCCCTGGTTTAGTATTCATAAATTGGGAAGGTGCAGATGTAGAATCATTAAATAGGGAACGTTTTGTAATACGTGATAAACTAGTACGAAGATTTTGTGATCCCAATAATGATGGATTTTTACTAAATGGTGCTATGTTGGGAATGATAATGTCTTCACGATTTAAGGTAACTAATGATACTGAGAATAAAGTACGCCTTACACAAGAAGGCATACACGACGGAAATAAAGGAACCGAATATTGGTCAAATGTTTATGAAGAGTCTATAAAAATGGTTGAAGAACAAGGTTATTATATATTAGAGAAACTTCCTTTCTATAAAGCACTTAGCCAACTTAATGACAGATGTCTTCTTGCAGATACAATAGCAAAAATACTATGGAAACAACCTAGAAGTGCCAAACTACACGGAAATAAAAGCATAACTGATGATATGATAAAACTTGATCGTATCATAGATGACCGACATGGATTTTCAATGGAATTTGGAAATCTAATAAACAATGCAATGACTTGCGAAGTTCCAATTTCTCCTGATGTACAAAAATCTTTATTAAAACTTAATAAGCGAATTACAGCTAAAGAATACACCCCAAATCGTGCTGACTATACCGAACTTTTAGATAATTGTATAAAAGTAACAAAGAGCATGCCAAGAGAGAAAAGAACCGATATCTCATACAAATATAAAGGTAGAAGTAAACCAGCAGAATCTCGTAGATATCTATAAAAAAGATGCACATAAAGTGCATCTTTTTTAGTTTTGTTGTTATATTTCCATTTCTTTTACTTTTTCATTTTCTTTTACTTTTTCATTTTCTTTTATTTTTGGCTTTTCGTTTGTATATTTTTGTTCAATACTCTTAAATCGGTACTTATTACTACTATTATCATCTGAGTAATCATCAATAAAAGAATTATCATCTGAATTATCGCGCCCTACGTTTGTAACCTTTCTAAATTCATTATTTTTTTCTAGTGTATCTGTTGATGCAGGTGTTGGTGGCTTTTGTTCTTCTTTTTTATTTGTTTCAACTACTGGGTTTTTAGTAGTCTTATATTTCTCTATTGCGTCATTTAGCTTACCAAGTTTTTCTCTTGAAGCAGATTCTTTTTTCTTAATATCTGCCTTAATTATAGCGGAAATTGGTCTATTAGGCTTAGATTTGCCAGCATTGGACTCAGGTGCTTTGCTGGTTTTTTCTTGCTCAGTAATAAGGTCTATTTTTTCACGATCCTTACGCCTTAACATATTGCGGGCTTTCTTTGTCGCCTTTTCATTTAGGGAGTTCATTTGGTCCACAAACATTAGTATTATAGGCAACATCTTTTCTTTGTAGTCTTTTTCTTGTTGTGCCCAAGTAGGATTAATCCCACTTACATCTTCAATGCATTTATCAAGAAGTTCGCTAAGTGCCTTATAGTCTTTTGCACTTAAAAATACTTTTCTATTTTTGCATATTCAGATCGGAAGAGCACACGTCTGAAC
>CALEWH010000013.1 GCA_937925475.1 uncultured Clostridia bacterium | reverse complement strand
AAAGAATGTTCATCGTTACATTTCTCATCACCAATTTCAGCAACAGCAGAAAAAAGCTTGATGAATATAATGAACGTCTTAACAGAAAGATTTTGCAAGCTAACTGTAAACTGATTCCGCTTGATTACAGGCAGGATATGGGACTTGCTTCCATTCTTCCCCTTTGTGAAAATAGGATAGAAGTTGAAAGACGGCTTACAACAAGTTCTGCCGCAGTGTTTCTCCCCTTTTCGACCAAAGAGATATTTATGGAGGGTGCAGCGATGTACTACGGTCTGAATGCAATCTCAAAAAATCCGCTGATGGGCAATCGAAAACTGCTTGTCAATCCAAATGGAATTGTACTCGGCGTTCCGGGGTCAGGAAAATCATTTGCCGTCAAGCGTGAAATATGTAACGATGAACATTCTTTCGTTTTTTGTTTCCAAATCGTCAAGCAGTTCCTCAAGTTCTTTGATATACATTTTCATATCAGGTGGAAGAATGTCCATATCATATCCCTGCTGTGCCGCTTTTTTCTGTTCGTCCACCTTCATTTTTTCAACGTTTGAAAGCTTTTGTTTTACATATTTTTTTGCTTCAATATTGTCAATGGCGGTAAAATGCATATTAAAGGGTAATGCTCGAATCGCTTGCTATGCGTTTTGCGACAGCCAATATCTCTTTTACTGAATAAAGTACTTTTGGAGTGATTGTCGAGTGCATAACATCGTTGTTTATCATATTATTGACCGCTTTGGCAAACTTGCTTAGGCTATCAACTACTACTACAACATTTTGACCTTGTTCGGCATGTCTTTTCAAAACATCGAAGTACAAGCGAGTTATTTTTTCCACTTGGTCATCGCTTGTGTTGAATGGCACATACAACATATGTTCCACTTTATTTTGAGCATTATATGGCTCAGCATTTAGTTTTAGGCCATACACTGTCGTGTCAGACTCTTTGAAAGCATTGCATCCAGCCTCAAAATAACCCTTTGTGCGTGTTGTTTCGTGCATTTCGATTAGATATTTGCCACCAAGCATATATGAGTGTAAAAAGCCGTTTCTGCGCACTTCTGATAGACTTATGCCCACGCTGTCATATTCATACTTTGACTTTGCAGGGACTTCGTCAATATCGACCAGTACTTTTGGTTTTTCTTCGGACAACCATTTGCACTTGCCCGATATCTCTTGACCCGATTTTAGGTTGTATTTTTTGACTATGATTGGCGAAACATATACATCTGTACTTCGTGCCACCAAGTCGTTCTTTCTTATCAAGCCATAGTTTTTGCCGTTTATATCGATAATGCCGTGGCATGGTTGGAGATCGTCCTCGCCTGTGCCAAATGTAGAATATGGCATTGCTACACAATAATCAAAGTTTGATTCGTTTCTAGTATATGGAGTAAGGTCAGTGTTTTGACCACAAGTGTTTAGGTCGGGCACAAAATAGTCGTTTTCAACAAAACTATTTGTGTTTTTCACAGGTCGACCTTTTAAATTTGGTCTGACATATGGCTTGGCATCTCCATTGATAATCTTGTTTATATTTTCGATTAATTCTTCTCTTTTAAGTCGTGTAGGAGATTTTACACCCATCTTCCTTGCCAAATCTCTTAGCTCATGTATTCTCAACAACTCTATATTGTAGTAGTCCTTCGTCATATACTGCTCCTTATGTTGTGTTATTGTAAAACATTTTTTTACAAAAATCAAATAATTTTTGCAAAAATATTTTTTTAATACAACAAGTCGCCATTATCTGTATCAATTACGCGCAAAATATTTAGTTCTTCGCCCGTGTTTGCATCTAGATATACATAGTATTTATACTCCTGCCAAGTGCAAATATACTCAAATGCTACACTCTCCCCTACATATTTATTTGGGATAACACATAAGTTTCGCTCGACCACTTTTAACGCAGTACTTAGGTTCTTTTCACATTCGGCAAAAGACAAATCAAATGTCGGTGTCTCACGATTTGTATGGTTGTAGGCATAATTTGTGGCTTCCCACCCCACGACCATTCCAAGGCGTTTGTCAACTTTGACTTTTATAAGGTCAGGATAGTAAATAACATGCTCGACAATCGGCGCTAGATTGACATAAACTATCTCGTCAGTATCTTGATACCACACGCTATGCATATTTTCAAAGCCCATAATTGATGCAAAATTGTGAGCAAGGATATTGCATTGATTTGAAGTAAGGTCATTATTTCCGCCCTTGCTATCTAACATATTTATCGAAAGAACCATTCCGCCATTTTGAGTTATTTGCACATACAATTTTACTTCCACGCTTTTCAAAATGAAATTGTAGGTGGCAAATTTGCCTTTTGTTTCGCCATCATATTTGACTTGATAATCGCCAAAATATGTGAAATTGTCTATTATATATTGCTCGGCTTGTTCTTTGGTGACTTCTATTCCACTAAGTCCTTTTATCTCTTTATTGACTACACTATCTGAAAATGGCCCGTCATAGATTAGCGATGGCACTTTTTCGGTGTTTGCATTAATCCGCATTCCGCCATCAAACGCACTCGAATCAGCATTGCTATATTTTACTTGTTTGATTATCGAATTTTTACCGTGCAAACTATCTACATATTCATTTAGGTCATACATTATTATTTTTGAGTACTTGTACAACGAATTTATATTGTCTAGTGCTTCATCATTTAGTTTTACTTTTTCATACGCCTTTGACAAAAGTGCAGTACTATATCCATTTACACTATTAATGTACGATGTTATGTGTGCAATTTTATTGCTTGCTACTGGAAGAGATGTCAAATTTACATTGGCCATTGTACTTGCTTCATAAACTTCTTGCAACAACTCCTGCTGAGTGGAAAGTGAGTTTGTGGCAATCAGTTTTGTAAATCCGACTTCTATATCTTCAAGATTGTTTAGTAATTCGTAGTAATTTTTCTTGTACACATTTTCAAGACGCATTTTATACTTAGATGTGGATATAGAAAGTGCAATGCTAAGCAACATAAGTGACACAATTATCGAACACAAAACAATGGTCAAAATAAGCACACTTTTATTAGTTTTTTTGCGTGTTTTGTATGCCATATCCCCTCCTAAATACAAAATACATGGTCGCCAATAGTGGTCACTATCTCGCGATTGAAAATCCAACTACTTGTTGCTGTTTTTGGATTGTAGTAATAAATACAACCATATGTTGGATCCCAGCCATTAAGCGCATCTTGTGCCGCTTGCCATGATGCACGATCAGGTTCGAGATCAATTTGACCGTCTTCAGTGCAAGTAAACGCCCAAGGTTGATAAATCACGCCATATATTGTATTAGGGAACTTTTCGTCAGCAACCCTATTCAAAATGACAGCACCTACTGCTACTTTGCCAATATATGACTCTCCGCGTGCTTCTGCGTGAATACATTTTGCAAGAATATATAGATCATAGTTTTCTTGCGCACTCATATATACACCAAGTGCAGATGCAGTAGCGCCATCAACAGCACCAGTTACATTAAGACCATTGTTTTCTTGAAATTTCTTTATAGCCACAACAGTTAAGTCGTCAAAATAACCATTAATAGCTCCATCATAATATCCATATTCGGTTAAACGACGTTGGATCTCCATAGTGCGAGCTGTGTCGGCATACGCTTTGTCGTTTGTCTCCCAGCCAAAAAACACATTAAAACTGACCAGCATAAGTATTAATAAAAAAATCATTATATTTCGAGTATTTTGCATATTACCCCCATATTTTTTCAATAATTTCCTTAATTTTACTCTTGTATACTATTTTTCCTTCACCTTTAAAACAAAGTGGCGGATAGACAACGCACCACCAGTTGTTTCCAGAGCCCGAACCAAGATTGATAATCAAAGCGTCATAGTAGTCGGCTTCAAGAGTCAAATCATCATAAGAGCGTGTAGGGAAAAACTCATTATTGATAGCTATGTTACAGCCATAATCAAAACCATTATCACGCAAAAACTCATCAATAATTAATGTCATCTTATAATTTTCATTGTTTAGTAAATCAATTACTCCTTGTTTGCTTTTACAATCACTGACTTTTGGAGTCACATATGTGACAACCAAATCTCTTATTTTATACTTTATGTTTTGATCTACTTCACTATTAGAATTTGCTCTTATATGTATACGCAAATACGAGTTTTTGGCAGAAAATGTATTGCTACAACCACAAAATAGTATAATTATTGGCAAAAAAAGTATTAATATGTATTTTTTCATAATCCACCTCTAATTGATTATTGACACAAAAAACAATATTAATACTTTATAAAATACTCTTTCTACAATTTGTTTTTAAAACTTAAAAAACCCACCGAAGTGGGTTTTTAAGGGTACAAAAGGCACATTAATATTCAACTAATCTTTGACGATAAACAACAATTCTTGTTCCCCTTTCCACAGGGTCAGCAAGAAGCGGATTTTGCAACAACAAATCATCTACAGTAATAGACATTTCTTTTGCAATATCCCATACAGTATCGCCTTCTTTTGCAAAGTAAAAACTCATTGCACATTCGTTTTCAGGTATCTCGTCTTCAAGCACGACATCTGTCACGACGCCTTCGTTGATAGTGTCATACATATCTACATACACCAATAGTGTTCCACTTACTTCAAGATCTCTACCCCTACGCGCTTTTCCGCAAACATTGATAAGGGTGACGAATGCTGTGTTTGACACATCACCATCGACATCAACAGTATTGCTTGTGGTGAAAGGTATTTCTATCTCAACCGAATGAAGAGTATTTGTTTCTTTGTTTAGATAAGCAAGAGTTGTGTGTGCCACACCTTCGACTGTAATTCTGCCGTCCACAATCTCCGAGTTTGCCACAACAATACTATCACAGCAAGTTCCCAGTACTTCATCTACTACTGGTGCATTTTCATCAAGTTGGAGAGTATTTGTGATTTTTTCTTCCCAAGACACACTATCAACAGCTTTATATGTTTTGATACTTGTGGTAGTGAAATTTGAAAAGTTTGTAAGACTATATGCATCCACAACCACATCAAGTGTGTTTAGATTGAAAGTATATCCTCTATACACCATCGGCAAAACAACATTGATTGTAGACATATCTGTATCAATAGTTGTGGTGATCTTATTTTCATTAATGTCATTTGCTAGTCCTGAGTTTATCTCAGACAAATCATTTAGAAAATCACCAGCAACTTCTTGAGTGAAAGTCAAGTTTTGATTTTGTGTGCGAAGCATATTGTCATCTGTAAGATAACAAATCTCAACATCAACTCCGCCTTTTACAGTAACAAATTTGTCGTTTGGAGTTACGCTTTCGATGTATGTATTTGGCAAAACCGCAAGCACAGATTTGACACTATCTTTTATTTCGATATCACCCACAACATCCCATTTGTCATACGCAAGTCCGCTATATGTGCTATAAGAAAAATCTTCTTTCTTTGTTTGCATATCGGTCACATCTACAAGCACACCAATTTCGTTTTGTCTAATGACATCAATATCCAATTCGATTATTGCGCTTACTTTTACTTCGCCATTGTCAAGCGTAGTTGTGGTGTCCACAACATTTGCATTTATTATTGGTGTTGTGCCCATTATGTCAGTTTCAGACTCGTACTTGTCCTTAAACTCGGCTGTAAAGGTCGATCCGCCCACAACGCCATCTTGGTTTTTGTACACTACTTGGAAGCCGACAAAGCCGTTATAGTTTACGGTCTTATCGACGCTCTCAGCGTTTGCCACGAAAACCCTTGCAGACACGCAAAGCACCTTAGCGACAGCGTCATTCATAGGTAGTTTGAAGTCCACAACAACTTGTGTTTTGCCTAGTTTTTCTCTATAACCCGCCAACACCTTTTCATATTTTGCATTAATTGCCATTTGTAAAACCCCCTAAGTTTTGTTGCTATATCATATTTGCAAAAATAGGGTTTTATGACTAAAAACTATAAAAATTTTATATCACCACACAAGACATCGTTATAACTATAACTCCATCTATCAAGGTCAACTTTGCTATTTGGCTTAATTACGAACATACTCGGATATACTTGATCAATAACCGCACTAAGGGTCACGATCTTATTTCTACCTTTATTTATTTCAAACTCCACACTTTTTCCTTTGAGATTGTTTACCTTGTCCTTAACAGCAGTCAGAGAATTAAATTCCATATTCACCTCACATACTATTATATCCTTAAAATCTCAATTATATTCTGTACAAAAAAAGACCCGATCAGGTCAGGTCTTTTTAATATTCGTCATCATCGTCCGAATTTGCATCGTTGTCTTCGTCGTCATCTTCATCGTCTTCGTCGAAGTCGTCAATGTCACCATCATCGTCAAAATCGTCTAGTTCGTCCGAATACTCACCGTCTTCGTCCTCGTCATCAAGGTCGTCCGCAAAGTCTTCGTCCAAGTCTTTTGAAAATGCCGAGTCAAGTTCTTCGTCAATCTCATCGTTTTCAACAGGCAACAAATCCATATCTTCGTCTTCGTCACTTGTATCTGCCGATTTGTCAATATGGTTGCTCCAATCGTCTTGATTGTCGTCTTTGTCAAAGGCTTGTTTTTCTTCTTGGCAATATGCACAGATAGTTTCGCCATCGTTTAGATAGTTGACCTTACATATTGGGCAAAGTTCGACTCCTTCTTCCAACTCGTCAAGGTCATAATCGTCTATTGCGCCAGCCTTCATTTCTTGCTTGCAAACATCACAATATTTGTCTTTCTTTTGAATGTAATTAAGTTCGCATCTAGGACATTTTATGTATTCTACCTTTTTCATAATATCTCCTATCTCCTGAAATATTTTTGCTTGTTATATTATAGTTAGATATTATGTTCTTGTAAAGAACTTTATATACATTTTTTCAAAAATATTTTTGAGTATTTTTAAGCACCCTCAATGAGCATTTTGTCCGCAACAAGTGCGATAAACTCACCATTTGTTGGCTTTTCATTGTTATTGTATACTCTAATTCCAAATAAAGTGTTAATATTTTCTATCTTGCCCCTATTCCACGCAACCTCAATCGCGTGTCTTATAGCACGCTCAACCTTGCTTGCGCTTGTGTCAAATCTGTCCGCAATAGATGGATAAAGTTTTTTAGTTATGCTGTTGATAATTTCAGGATTATCTATCGCCATCTTGATTGCTTCACGCAAAAATTGATAACCTTTTATATGCGCAGGAATGCCCACAGTCAAGAAAATGTTTGTTATCTTTTCTTCCAAAGCACGATTTTTGTTTGCGCCTACTTTGGCCATACTATCTTGCGCGGTCAAAGTGTCCATTCTCTTTTCAAGAGTTGAAAAGTCGACTGGCTTTAACATATAATACGACACGCCAAGTTTTAGCGCTTGATTTACTATGCTATCTTCATACAACGAAGACACTATAATAACCTTGGGGCTCTGCTTTCCGATTTCTTTCAACCGTTCCAAGAATGACAACCCATCAAGTTTTGAGAAAACTAGGTCACTAATTATAAGATCAACAGTATTGTTTTGTATATAATTAAGTGCCATTTCAAGGTCGTCGTACTCACCCACTACTTTGTACTTTGGGCTGTTTTTGAAATGGTCAACCATTCCACTTCTCATTTGTGCACTAGCATCTAGTACAATAATATTTTTTTGTTCCATACACCTCTCCTTTGTTTGTTGTAAGTTGTAACAACATTATGACTATATCACACCACAAGTCGAATTTTAAAAGGAAAAGTCCCGAAAACAATGTCTGTGTTTGTGCTCTATTGACAAATACAAAAAGATTTTGTCGAAAATGTTTTGAAAAACATCTTTTATATATTTATTTCTCCCAATAACAAGCAATTTGCCTTTTATACGCTTATTTAAAAATATCTTGCAAATAAAAAAGTTTTACTGACTAATCTTAATTTTTACACAAAAAAAACCGAGATTGCTCTCGGTTTTTGCGTTCAATTTAGTCGGCCGATGCATTAAGCTTGCATTCGTTTTCCATAAATGTTTTATTTAAGGCTAAGTATTTTACACTGTACATTTCACTCATTATCTCAACAAATATGCCTTGGTCTTCTACGTCGCTACAAGATGACGAAGTCGACACATCAACATAATTGTTTATATCTCCATAATACAACTTAATACTATTTAGAGAATATGACATATCAAATACTATATAGTATATAGGCCTTCCAGCACCAATTTTCACATCTACAAGTGCCTTATTGTCTTCGTTTACTTCTATCCACTTGTCCATACTTGCATTAAAATCTGTACTAAACAAGATCTTCTTTCCACCGCTAAGGTCGATATTTGAAAAGTCGATTGTATGATTTGATTGGTCTGAGATTGCTTCTTTCAATTCAATATAAATCTCCACAACATCGCCACCATTTATTTGCGACAATATTGAAGATGGGATTTCAATTTGTGCATTGTTGTTTTGAAGTTCGGTCGAAGTGAAATCATAATCAATTTGTGTTCCGATCATTTGACCAGTCGCATCCAAAACCATAATTTTTGCGCCTGTATAATGTTTCACTCTGACATCATTGTTAGTGCTTCCCGCCATAACATACATTTTGTTTTCTTCAATAGCCAATTGTGACATATTCCAGTAAGATATTACACTCATTTCGCCATTAACTTGCTCATACTTTATATATGGCATCGAATTTGCAAATCCAACAATACTATCGGACAACTTATAATTTTCTGGACGAGAATTATATCTAACTTTTACGCCAAACTTTTCTTGCAATCTGCTCTCTGGCAAATCAAAGCCGATGTAGGCATGGCCTGTTTTGCACAACTGACCACTGCTTTCAACATCTTTTAAGTATCTTTCAACATCGGCTTTTTCAAGGATAACACAAACTTTATAGTCATCTATTTTTATTATCTTTGTTGAGTCTATTGCTGTTTTGTTGTCACCGCGGTCGTTATCCATAAAATAAAGAACTGCGTCTTCTGGGATTGTTTCTCCACCCGCTATCGACACAACAATATACATTTTATTGCTTAGCCAAGTATTTGTGCTATCGATTACTGGGTCATCTGTTGGGTTTTGATTTTCGCCAACATACATATATAGACCGCTTCCAAAGTACGAAGTGATAGCCTTTAAAACCTTGCCATTAACAGTGATTGTGTTTTCACTGTCATAGTTTTCGCTATCAGTATATGGCGCGTAAATTATCGAACTTGACCACGCGATATGTTCTATTGAAAAGACATTTGGATATTCAGCCGTGCTGTCATAGTATTGGTTGTTTTGAGATTTTTTCGAGTACGAAACTTCTATGTTGTTATCAATGTTTTTTATTACAAACACTTTGTATCCATTGACTTCTACTTCTTCGCCATTTAGTTTTGCACTATAAACATACTCGTCTGCGCCAACTTTCAATGCGTAGTCTTCACAACCATCAAAGAAAGTGTTTTTTACAAACATATACACAGTGTCACCATATGTTATGTCGATTTTTCCATCCGCTGGAAGATCGAAAGTAGAATTGTTTTTAAACATATTGTTTGAAATTTTTGAAATGTATTTAGTCCCTACGCTATCTTTGCGGACGCCATATCTCACAACACCGCTAAGGTCTTCAACTACTCCAATTTGCAAACTTGCTTTTTGGCATTTGCTAACATCAATTTGCAAGTTTTGGTCGGCTTTGACACCGCTAAACGAGTAGTGCCACTCACGACTTTGCGAATAATCGACACTGTTTCCTATCACACTGCCATCTGAGTAAACAAAACGACCCGATACAGACTCGCCGTTTAGAGTTGCTGAAAGCGCTGTGTGGTCAAAACCGTTATTAAAAACCACTGCTATTTCATAATTATCCTTTGACGAAACATTGTCGAAGTTTATGCTTGTTTGTCCGCTGGACACATTTTGAAAATATATATTTTCATTGCCACCAACAAGGTTGACACTTATCTTATTACTTGCCGATTTTCCACAGCCCACAAGCACGAAGCACGGAACCAAAAGAAAAACCGCAAGAATAAGTTTTTGGAAAATTTTTTTCATTAACTTACCCCCCATATTAATATTAGTTTAACAAAAAGTATAAAAAATACAAATAAAATTGGTCGCATATTTAGCATTTTGTGTATAAAACAGCATCCATAGTAAATAATCAACTATGTCAAATATTGTAAAACTTTTTATATTTTCCACAACTGCGGTTGTTTTCTTGTTTGTAATCTCCAAACTTATGGGCAAAAAACAAATTGCCCAACTCGAATTTGTCGACTATGTTATGGGGATATCAATCGGCTCTATCGCAGCAGAAATGGCGACCGATGTCGGCCAAACTCCTTTTTATTACTATCTAATCGGAATGGCAGTGTTTTTTCTTTTCGATGTTTTGGTGTCGTATCTGGGACGAAAAGGCCCAAAACTCAAACACTTTTTCAAAGGCAAACCTGAAACAATAATATACAACGGTGAAATCGAATATGACGCACTTAAAAGAAGCAAACTCGACCTAAACGATGTTATATCCATGTGCCGAGAAAAAGGATTTTTCGATATTGGCGATGTGGCATTTGCAGTTTTTGAAACCAGTGGCGAACTCAGCATAATGCCAAAGGGCGACCAAAAGCCTATTGCCATAAAAGATATGGGGCTAAATCCCCAAAAGCCCACTCTCCCAAACTACTTAATAATCGACGGACACATTTCTTACAGTACCTTGACCGAGTTAAACAGAGATTCAAAATGGCTCTTCAAAAAATGTAAACTCGATAAAAAATCGCTTAAAAATGTTTTATTTGCATCATACGACGAGAAAAAAGATTATATAGATATTCAGTATAAAAAATGAGAATGAGTAGTATATAATTTAAAACCATTTAAAAGCGTTAAAATTTCAAAGTATTGAATTCTTTTTAATTAAAAGAGTCGAAATCAAAAAGCACAAAAAATAAAGCCCGATTGGACTTTATTTTGTTTTGTAAATCCTATTTAGTCTATAACGATTGTATCTTTGTATAAGTATAGGCAGAAAGTCGCAAAACAGTGAAGCAAAAACTGCTGTCACTACATAAATATACCACTCACTACTTGATATAACTAGTCCGATTGGAATAGAGAGAAAACCTACAAAGAAGCAAGTCCAGTGGATAATCTCTGCGCTGATGTTGTATTTAAGTGCCGACTCAATAAGTATGTCATTTTTACAAAATCCAACTACAAACTGGCTTTTATCAATAGTGATGTATCTGTCTTTCCATTCTTTAACTCGTAGTCGATTTAATCTAGCAAACTCCTTGTCAGAGATTGACCACAATTTTCTATTTACATTAATGTGCGGTCTTACAAACTTTGTAAAGATTACACCAATAATTGCTCTAGTGTCAAAGTGATAAGCAAACATCAAAAGGGTCACAAACAAGGCAAACCACACGCCTTGCCACCCTAGCACACAGCACACAACAATATCCGATATTAGCAACAGATTGATTATGATAATTATGATAATCCCGTTAAAAATAACTTTGTTTTTTACTTTCATTAGATTACTCGATTTAGTTTTATTCCATCAGCAAATCCGCACGGGCTATTACACTTGTATCCATGAGCACAGCGTGCCGATTTCGACAAGGTTGTAAGTTGGTCTCGAATTGCTTTTTGTGTGGTCTTGGAAGCATATTTTTTCATAGTTTTTACTGTTTGGTCGACAATTTCTAGTTGGGCGCAGGTGCAAACGCGTTCTCTTACTTTCAACAAAAAGTTTTCGTATGTGCCACGCTCGTACACCTTGACAAGTGTCCCTTGCGGAACATTGTCCTTTATCGATGTCAAATCAGCTATCCACTCATTTTTAAGAGCTTCGTCACTATTAAGGATTGTAGGGACATAAAACTTTGGAGTCGCATACTCTTTAATACAATAACTAAGTGTGCGGTGTCTAATCGCTTGTGCAAGTTCGGCATACGACGCGTCATAGTGAGTCGAATATACATCTTCATAAACTTCTTTGTAGTTTTTGGTCGCTATCAGGCTAAATGTTCGATGCTCACCACCAGCAACCAATGCTTCGTCAACTAATTTAAGGTCTTCAAGGGTTTTACAAAAATACTCACCATAAGGTATTAGTTTTTGCAAAAATTGACTTTTTGTATTGTTTAGTTTTTTAAACCAACCATATATATAGTTTAGTTGTCTAAAACTTGCTGTGTATGCAAATGATGTAGCAGGCGTAAATATTGAAATGACAAGCCTTGCATTTTCCATAGCAAGTTTTTGTATGCGCTTTTCATCAAAATACTTTTCATGTCCATATTTTTCGGTGATTAGTCTTTTGAAAATCTCGCACCATTTATCATACAACTCTTTTTCTCGACCTTCGGCCTTCATCTTTGTGTATCTTGCGCTCTTTTCGCTTGTGTTGTACATTTTTTCATTGTTTAAAAGCATCGCAAAGGCTTTTGGAAATTCTTCAAAATAAAGGGTTATGTAGCCATGGTCAAACACGCTATGATGTCCATTGTTTTTTACAATGTTTACTCGGTTTTGCGTACGAGAAGGATCTTCACTCATTATCCGCTCGATGTCGTGCGCCATATAACAGATGCCTGCGGTTTTGCCTCCCAACTCGTAAAATTCGTTTACATTTACGCTATCGCCCATATGGGTGCTAGCTATTACTTTTACTCTCATATCGCACCACCTTTTATCATTTTTACAAGTATATCACAAAAGAGTGTGTTCACAAAACCAAATTGTGTTGAATACACTTTTTGTTTGTGATAAAATGACTATGGTGAAATATGAACAAAATGAAATTGCTCTCCCCTGCCGGAGATATGCAAAGTTTGAAAATGGCAGTGTACAATGGAGCGGACGAAGTTTATCTCGGACTAAAAGACTTCAACGCCCGAAACAACATCGAAGGATTTACTCTCACCACACTCAAAAGTGCGGTGGATTTTGCACACTTATATAATGTTAAAGTGCACTTAGCCATAAACATACTTTTTAGTGATGCCGAACTCCAATCTGCACTTGACTATATAGTGGATGCTTTTAATATGGGAGTTGATGCTTTTATCGTACAAGACTTAGGCTTATTAGCACTAATACACGAGCGTTATCCTATGGTCGAATTGCACGCAAGCACACAAATGGGAATACACAATCTTGAAGGCGTGCAAAAACTTTTACAATTTGGAGTAAAAAGAATAGTTCTTGCAAGAGAAACCCCAATAAGCGAAATCAAGCGTATTAGACAAAACACAGATGTCGAACTCGAATACTTTGCACAAGGCGCGCTATGTGTATGTTTTTCAGGGAACTGTTATATCAGTAGTTATCTTTGCAATGCAAGTGGTAATCGTGGAAAATGCAAACAACTTTGTAGACTCCCATACACTCTTACAAAGGCCGGCAAAGAAATATCAAAAGGATATCTACTAAGTGCAAAAGACTTTTGCATGATAGATCGGCTACATTCACTAGAAGAAGCTGGCATTACTGCAATCAAGATAGAAGGCCGTGCTAGACGCCCATACTATGTCGCAAGCACAACTCGCGAATATCGCAATGCACTTGACGGCAAGCCATACAATATTGAAAATCTCAAACTCGCATTTAATCGTGATTACACAGCAGGTTATTTTGACGGCAATAGCGGAATTATATCCAAATACAACAATCACATAGGCCTTTTCGCAGGCACAATCAACAAAGTAAACAAAGGCAAAAAGTTTAACGAATTTTATTTTAACTCACAATTAGATATAAGCCCTAAATCTACGCTAAAAGTTTTTAGCAAAGATAAAGAAAAATGTACAATATCAGCATATGATATCAAAAAAGTTGGAAATACTTATCGTGTCACGACTACACACGATATATCACTTAATGACAATATATACCTACTTTCTGACAATAAACTTGATAATGATGTCACAAACAATATAGTAAAAAGACAAATACACATAAATATTATTACAAAACAAAATCAACCAATATGTGCAGAAATACTATTAAACAATAATAAATATCCTATTTTTGGTGACATATGTCAAGCATCAATTAATCAACCAATAACCAATAATGATATATCGTCTTGTTTTGAAAAGAGTGAATATTTTAGTCCGATATTAAGTATTGATTGCGACAATGTTTTTATTAGTAAAAGTAGACTAAATGATTTTAGAAGAAATGTGTATGATAAAGTATACAATCTTCTTACTCAATGTGTCGCACACATTGAAAAAACAAAAGTAAATACAACCAGCACAGTATCACCACTAGACGACTTTGAAATAACAGATAAAAACAAAATACAATCTAAGTGTAAAAATATTATTTATTCACCTAGTCAATACAATCTTACAGACATACAAAAATTTGTTTCAGACTGCAAAAATCAAAACAAGGTGCCATATCTAAACACTCCAAATTTTTTACTTGAAAAGGACATCGAGTTACTTAAAAACATAGTAGCAAAAACAGGGATTGGCATTGTAGCCAACAACTACTCCACAATCGACATTTGTGATGATGTCATTATCGGAGCAGGACTAAACATCTACAATCACATATCAGCAAATACACTTGGCAAGCCATATTTTACTGCCGAAAGTTCAATAGGGAAAAAGATCGATATGCCATACATGACTTTAAGGCATTGCCCTATCAAAGAACATTTGCATTGCGACTGCAACAACTGCAAATATTCTGACGACCTTATATACATCTTAGACAATGGTAAAAAAATGAGATTGAAACGCATTAAGATGAGCACTTGCACATTTTATCTTGAAAAATAAAGAATAAACAACAATCAGGAAGACACTTTTATTGGTGTTTTCCTAATTTTTTCGTTAATTTTTTACAAAAAACGCTATTTTATTCAAATTCTTTTGTCAATTATGGCTTAAAATGATATCATATAATAACAAATATTGGAGGGTACAATGAGCGTATTATTTACTGACTCTGATTGCGAGTTGTGGCATGACCAACTCGAATCATTAAACATAAAAAATATTGAAATGCCATACACCATCGACGACAACGAATATCTTTATGACCTTGGCAAAACTACTGATTTTAAAGATTTTTTCAACAAACTTCGTAAAGGCAAAAATTCGACCACAAGTGCTTTGAATGCCGAAAACTACAAAGATATATTTGAGCCTATTTTTGCAAGCGGAGACGACATATTGTATATTAGTTTTTCACACGCAATGAGCGGAACATTTAATCAACTTCGCACCGCTGTAAAAGAACTTAAGGAAAAGTATCCCGAGAGAAAGCTTACAATGTTTAACACAAACGCTATAAGTTTTCCTGCTGGAATGCAAGCAGTAGAAGCTGCTAGACTAAAACAAAACGGACTAACTGACGAAGAAATAGTCGAGAAAATGAAAGACTTTACAAACCATGTTGGATGTTATTTTATAGTCGACAACTTGATGCACTTAAAAAGAGGCGGTCGACTAAGCACAACTGCTGCTATTGCAGGCACCCTACTAAGCCTAAAACCAGTTTTGACATTTGACGAAAACGGAGCGCTTAAAGTAATAAGCAAAATTATTGGACGCAAAGCGGCTACAAACTTTTTAATAAATAAGGTTGTAAGTGACGCAGTCATCGATGAAAACCACGAAGTATACATACTAGATGCCGATTGCAGAGCCGAGACCGAACAAATGAAAAAAGTAATCAACGCCAAAAGACCCGAACTTGATGTCAAACTTCAAACCATCGGTCCAGTTATTGGAAGCCACTGCGGGCCAAACCTTATAGCAGTGGTTTACAAGGCAAAACAAAGAGTCATCCCTGTCGGCGATGTCAACAAAGCAGTAGAAGTGTTGTAGGTGTAAAATGATAGAAATAGTAGAAGTAAAAACTCGAAAACAAGTAAAAGATTTTACTATGTTTCCTTTGAAATTGTATAAAAATTGTCCATATTATGTTCCGCCATTTATAAGTGACGAAATGATACTCTTCAACAAAAAGAAAAATGCAAACCTTATCGACAATGAAATTGTTGGTTTTTTGGCATACAAGGACAAAAAAGTAGTAGGTCGTATCGCCGGCATACTACAAAATGTCGACAATGAAATAACCGGCAAAAAGCGTGTCAGAATATCGCGTGTCGACTTTATAGACGACTATGCTGTAAGTATGGCGCTATTTACTTCAGTCGAAGAATGGGCAAAATCCAAAGGAATGGACGAAGTCCATGGCCCACTTGGTTTTAATGATCTCGAACGCGAAGGATTGTTGATCAGGGGTTTTGACGAACTAAGCGACTTTGAAGAAAATTATTCGTACGAATATTATCCTAAGCACTTTGAAAAACTAGGCTATGGCAAGAGTGTGGACTGGAACGAATACTCTATCTCAATCCCCGACCACATTGACCCAAAACTTGAAAGACTATCCGAAGCAGTGTGCAAAAGATACAAAATGCACACAGTAGAAGGCAAGAAAAACAAGATAATCGACCACTACAAAGACCAAATATTTGACCTTATTGAAGAGTGTTATAGCCCACTATATGGCGTTGTGCCACTAAACTCACGCCTTAAAGAGCAATTTATTTCACAATTTAAGTTGTTGGTTTCGATGGACTATCTTACAATTGTAGCAGACGAAAACAACAATCTTGTAGGTTTTGGACTTGTATTTCCATCGCTTGCAAAAGCCATGCAAAAGACAAAAGGTCGCATCTTGTCTCCTCACATTTTCTCGTTGCTTAAAGCACTTAGAAAAAATGACACTATCGACCTTGCTCTTATCGCAGTCAAACCTTCTTGGCAAACCAAAGGCGTTGCGGCAGTGATTATGGCACGAAACATCAAAAACTTTGTGAAAAACGGCATTAAGTTTGCTGAAACAAATTTACAACTTGAAGACAACAATTCAATCCACGCATTGTTTGCCGGATATGAAATGCGCCACCACAAAGACAGAAGATGTTATATCAAATCAATCAAATAAGGCTACTATCAAATTTTAAAAATCAATAATCAATTGACTTATAATCTTAGAAATAAAAAGTACTTTATTAAAACAATTAGTCTATAAAAATAGTCAAATTTTATTGTTATTTATTTAGTAAAGTAAAAATAAAAAAACCGCTATAACAAGCGGTTTTTTATTTTTTATTAATCACGATATTGCAATACAAGACATATCGTAAAACTTATTTCACCCAAATAGGTGTATACTTTTCACCAGTTTCTTCGTCTTCGACTTTTTCGGGTTTTTCTGGACAATGTCCGTCAGCAAATTTACCTACAAAACTTCCTTCGCCCAATTTTGATAGGCTGATGTAGTTTAGATAATAGTTTGTAGTTTTGTCTGTGCCAGTATATTGTGCAAACAAATACAAATTGCCTTTTGTTTCGTCGATTTTTATAGAGTTGATAAGATATGTTTTTCCATCAGACATTAGGGATACAGCAGCCGAATTTGTCTTATAATTTTTCATCATAAGGTTTTTATTGCTGTCAATATATATCATATTGTCGCCCACAATGCCTACGATTGTGATTTCATTGCCGTCATTTAATAGCAAACTTTGTGTTTTTCCATTTACGCAAAGATATACATTTTTGCTACTGTCAATCGCGATTACTGTAAGTGTGGATTTGTCAAGAATGTAGTATTTATCAAATCCGCCGTTTGTAATACGACTCATATTGTTTTCGTTAAACTTGTTTAGAGTAACATCAGTCACATACAAATCTGTGTTGTCACCACTCACTGCTAGTGAATAATACAACATATTGTTTGAGTATCCAACGATAGTTTTTGTGGTGTTTTGTTTGATTGTGTACAATTCTTTGTTTCCATTTGTGAAGTCGACTTTCACAACAACATTTCCTGTGTCGCTTATTTTGTCATCACTAGTAATTGCACGAGTAAAGTAAACATATTTGTTGTAGTCATAACCCTCAACTTTTTCCAAAATGTTTTCTTTTGGAAGAGCCCATGATGTAACATTTTCACCAAGAGTAACTGATTTTTTTGTACGAGTGTTTACACTTTTTAGAGTGCTAACATTGTTTGAAGTCTCTACAATCAACATATATGTTTCGTTGTTGTACGAGTAAACATTCCAATTTGCAGTAGGTATTTGAGAAGATGCTACATAAAACTCTTCGTTTTTGGTTCCGTCAATTTTAACGCGATTGTACTCGATATAATCATTGCGAACCTTACCACTTGCGTCTTCACGAATTCTTGGAGTGCTATAATAAATATAATCGCCAACAATCATAAATTTGCCGTTTTCAAATCCAACAAGTCTTGGCACAACAACTTCGGTCTTAACCAAAAATCCGTTTTCGTCTTTTTGTACGCTACCATTTACAAGTTTTGTCCTATATATAGCGCCCAAGGTCACTTTGCCCCACTCGTTTTGGTCTTTAACAGTGTACACATCTGTATAACTGTCGACATAGCCATTTACATAATATAGATAGTCACCTTTCACGATTGCATTGTGTCCATTGCCATAAGTCAAGGCATCTGCACTAGGATTGTCTTTAAGTCCTTTTGCCTTACAACCTGCAAAAATGCAAACACAAGTAAGCATAACTAAGGCGACACTTTTTAAAAACTTTTTCATTTTCTGCCCTCTAAAATATTTTTGCATAATTGATATTATCAAAAAAAGGAATGTTAGTCAATTATTATTGATTACAAACTAATTATTTCCTTTAAAAACCTTTAAAATACGCTAAAAAAGAGAGCTTACACTCTCTTAACTTAGGCTTTAAGTCTTACGCTGTCACCTGTGTTTGCGTCTTGAAACATAACCCAATATCCTTCACCTTGTGGATTTTCGCTATCCAGTGGCAACCATTGGCTATAATCGGCTATTTGGCTAGGCGGTGGATTGTTTAAATCTCCCGGAACACCATATGCGATATATTCGAGATTGTTTTCGCTTCCATAGAGCAATCCTACAACATAATCCTTGCCAGCATTTTCATAATCTATGGTCACCCACTTGCTATTGTCCACAACTTGTTCGAGCATAGCATTGCGCGGGAATTTGTCAAACAACTCGTCAAGTTGATCTTTAATCAAGTGATAAAAATCTTCGGCTTCGTCCATATTTTCGTCAATAAGGTTTTCAATTTCTTCGGGCGTGTCTTCATACAAACTCTTATTTTTCTCGGCTTCGGTACTCACAAACTCCGACACTTGTTTGACTTCACTCTCCACGCGTTTTGGCTCAGGTGCGGGTTTTGGCGTCACTTCGACTTTCGCGTGCTCAACATCGTTATTTGGCTTTGTGTAGCCATTATTGTCGTCTTTAAACATCTTTATGATGTCTTCTTTATACGACGACTTGCTATTGTTTGTCCCCCAAACAAGCGGAGTTATGTCTTTGCCTTTTGCCACCATAACAGCACCGATTCTGCCATCTATGTCAAAGTCGTTTTGGAGTTTGAATGTGTATGTATTGCCATTTGCAAAATATATGTTTTGTTTTGCCACAGCCTTGCCATTAACAGCAAGTCCCAACACCATATTTTCGTGTTCGGGGATATCATAACTTTTGACGCTTGCAAAAACTCCGCTATTTGTTTGCTCTATGGTGAGAAGCCCCATTCCACCATTTGTTTTGTTGTTTTTTAGAAGAATTGTTTTCTTGTAAAATCCCATAAATCCCTCCATATGTATATTATATATTGCAAAAGATTTTTTTTGTTTACAGGACTTTGTCGAATTAAAAGAAAAAAGACCGATTATGGTCTTTTTATCAATTTACATAATTGGTTTGAAAGATCGACAAACTGCTTTGTAGCCAATGCTTCACCTCTTACATTTTGGTCAATCCCCACCGCTTTAAATGCATCTAATACAATTTTCTCATCAATATGGAGTAAGTTTTTGATGTTTTTGGCAAACATCTTTCGGCGGTTTTGGAATGCACAACGAATAAGTTCATCAAGCAAATGCGAGTCAACAATGTCGTATTTTTTCGCAAAATCAATCTTTACTACACAACTATCTACATTTGGCGCTGGCGTAAACATATTGCGTTTTACAATGCGCACAACATTTACATTTGCTCTATAATCAAGAGATATCGTGATTGCTCCATAATCTTTACTGCCTGGTTTTGCAGTGAGCCTATCACCTACTTCTTTTTGCACCATAATGCTCAAAGATGTTAGATTTGAAGATTCTTCAACAAACTTAAATATGATGGGCGTGGTGATATAATATGGCAAGTTTGCAACCACAATATACTCCCCATCAAACTGGCTTTCTATCTCCGACATAGGGACTTTCATAATGTCTTTAAAAACAATATTTACATTGTCAAGACCTTTTAGGTTTTCGTCCAAAACACCTTTTAGGTTTTGGTCAATTTCATATCCCACGACTTTTTTCGCTTTCAATGCTATTTGTCGGGTCAGAGTCCCTGCTCCACAACCTATTTCTAGTACATTTTTTCCTTCTGCACCGCTGTCCATTACAATGGCTTTTAGTAGATTTGTATCAAATATAAAGTTTTGCCCATAACTTTTATTAAAGGAAAAATTGTGTTTTTTTAAGGTTTCTATCTCATTCATTTTGCACCTATTTTCTTATACAAATCAAGTGCGTTTTGAGTGGACAATCTTTCCACTTGCTCCACGCTAAGATTTCTGATTTGCGCTATTTTTTCTATCGCATAACGCACATATTTAGGTTGGTTTTTGACTTTTCCACGATATGGCTCAGGCGTCAAATATGGGCTATCTGTTTCCACAACAAAGTCGTTTAGGTCGATGCGCTCAATCACTTCGACGGTCTTGCGCGCGTTTTTGAAAGTGCAAACACCACCAAAGCCCACTTTGAGTCCTAGTTTTTTGACCCTTTCGTAAACTTCGATACTTTCACTAAAACAGTGCAAAACTCCACCATCAGAAAGAAGATTGGAATTGTTTTCAAGGATGCTTAGCATATCACCTATGCTATCACGATTGTGCAACACAACTGGCAAGTGGCACTCATGCGCAATACGAAGTTGGGCCATAAAAATCTCTTTCTGCTTGTCAATATTTTCCTTTGTGTAATGATAGTCCAGCCCTATCTCGCCTATCGCAACAACTTTTGGGTCTTGTGCAAGTCTGCGAAGTATAGGAATAGAGTCATCGTTCCATGTGTCGACATTTTCTGGATGAACACCTATCGCCGAATATATCTTGTCATACTTATGTGCAAGATTTACGCTTTCAATGCTATCTTCTACATCACAACTCATATTGACTACATATTGTAGTCCATCGCGATCAAAGTCGTCTATTATTTGTGTCCTTTCTGTCGCATCATATTGGCTGTCTGTAAGATGTGCGTGAGTGTCTATCACTAACACACCTCACTGCCTGATGGGATTTCACCATCTATGGATGTAAGTTTTAGTACTTCGTCGTTTTCAGTAACTGCACAAAGTATCATTCCGGCACTTTCAATTCCGCGTAGTTTGATAGGTTTTAGGTTTACAACAACCAAAACCTTTTTTCCAACAATGTTTTCAGGACTATAATGGCGAGCAATCCCACTCACAATAGTGCGAACTTCATCACCGATTTTTACTGTGTTTTTAAGGAGTTTGTCACTCTTTTCCACTTTTTCACTCGCGATGATCTCACCAACTCTGATTTCGGCTTTGTCAAATGTGTCTATATCAATAAGTTCTTTATGTGTCATTTTCACTTCTTCCTTTTCTTTATGAGTGTCTTCGGCTGGTTTTACTTTTGTTTCATCAATGCGTTCAAACAACATAGTATATCCGCTCACATCATAATCACCATTAAGTTTGACTTCGCTCCACGAATTTGGATCTACGACATTCAACATTTTAAATATTTTCTCACTTGTAGAAGGCATAAATGGTTTTAGCATATTGGCTAAGTTTGCAATCATATACAAGCAAGTGTATGTTATCGCATCAAATGCACTCTTGTCTTCTCTTACTTTAATCCAAGGCTCACTCGCATCATAATACTTATTTCCAAGAACCGCATAATCTTTTACACATTCAAGTGCACTCTTCAATTCGCCTTTTGTAATTAGTTCTCCCAATGTCTTGTAAGTTTGCTTTGTTTTGTTCACAATCTCGACATCGATCTTGGCACCAACTATCTTTCCGCCCATTTTCTTGTTTACGAAGGCTATGTTTCTATTGATGAAGTTTCCAATTACTCCCACCAAAAACTTGTTGTGAACAGCAACCATATCTTCATAAGAAATGGAAACATCTTTCTTTTCAGGGCCAAATGCGATAAAATAATATCTAATAGTGTCCACATCAAACATATTTACAAGTTCTTTAACAGTGATAAGGTTTCCTTTGGACTTGCTCATTTTTTCGCCATTGCAATTTACATATTCACTCGAAATAATGTAGTCTGGCAAATTATACTTACTATCAATAGCACTCACAAGTGCTGGATATATTACAGTATGGAATGGGATATTGTCCTTGCCATGCACATAATATGAAACAGTGTTTTTGCTTTTGATTAGTTTTTCAAAATCAACATTACGAGTGGCACAAACTTGACTTAATGTTGACAAATATCCTAGCACAGCTTCAAACCACACATAGATGCGTTTGTCATCAAATCCCTTAAACGGAACTTCGATACCCCAATCAATTTGACGAGTTACTGCGCGGTCAATTAGTCCCATTTTCAAAAACTTTTTAGTTTCATTAACAGCATTGTTGCGCCAAGTGTTTTCATTTTTTCTTAGCAAATCTTCAATAACCTTTTGAAAAGACGATAACTTAAAATACAAATGTGTGTTGTCTTTTTTCACAGTCGGATTGCCACAATATGCACACTTTTTATCGATCAATTCGTCTGCGCTAAGGCTTGCATTACAACTCTCGCATTGGTCGCCTTTTGCAGTTCCACCACAGTGTGGACATACGCCCACAATCTCTCTGTCAGACAAGGACTTTTTACAGTGACTGCAATAATCTTCTGGTGAAGTTTTTTCGTACAAATAACCATTTTGTTGTACTTTTTTTAGGCACTCAGCGACAAAATTTTTATGCTCTTTTGTCATAGTATTCGAATATAGGTCATAAGAAAAATTAAGCGAATTAAAATCGTTTACAAACTCTTTATGATATTTTTCAGATATGGTCTTAGGATCAACGCCTTCTTTTTTAGCACGCATTGTGATAGGAGTGCCGTGACAATCAGTACCTGATACATAATAAACATTGTCACCATTTTGACGGAAGAAACGCGCCAAAATGTCACCTGGCAAAAGCGCTGCCAAGTGTCCCACATGCATAAAATAGTTTGCGTAAGGCCAAGCCCCACCAATAATAATGTCTTTACTCATAAAATTGCTCCTAAATAAATAAACATAGTTATTATAACAAACTATGTGCTGTAAGTAAAGAATAAACTGATAAAGGACGCGGAAAATGAATATTATTTGGAGTTCGATAATGATAGTTGGACTAGCCTTATTGCTCATAAACAACCCCGAACTTGCGTTTGAGTCAATCCAGACCGGAAGCCAAAAAGCAATCGCACTTATCATAAAACTATGGGCTATATACTCGATATGGCTGGGACTACTTAAAATTGTAGAAACAACAAGGCTTGACCAAAAGATAGCCAAGCGACTAAACAAACTTATCAAGTGGTTAATAGGCGACTGCGATCAAGAAACACAAAATCAAATTGCTATCAATCTTACAAGCAATTTGCTTGGCATGGGAAACGCATGTACACCTAGTGGAATAAAGGGAATGGCAGGACTTGACAAAGGAAGTATCTATATCACAAACGCAATGGCAATGTTTTTAATACTCAATGTGACTTCGCTCCAATTAGTCCCAACAACAATCATATCACTAAGACTTATGCACGGCTCTGCAAGCAGTAGCGATATACTCTTTCCCACACTTATTGCTACGACCGCCTCTACTCTTAGCGGAATACTACTTATAAAATTATGTAAAAAAATATGGAAGGACAAAATATGAGTGCTTATGTCATACCAGTATTTGTTATTGTCATAATAGTATACTCTTTTGTCAAAAAGTCTAATGCTTATGACAGTTTTGTGTTTGGAGCAAAAACTTCGTTTGATTTGATACTTACTTCACTTCCATACATTGTTGCTATATTTATCGCACTCGAATTATTTACAGCAAGCGGACTAAGTACAATTGTAGCAAATCTACTATCACCCATTTTTTCGATATTTGGGATACCAAAACAACTATGCGAATTGGTGTTAATAAAACCTTTTAGTGGCTGTGGCAGTCTTGCAGTACTCGAAAACATTTTTGATACATATGGCGTCGACTCGTACATTGCGCGTGCTGGTTGTACAATAGCAGGTTCGAGCGAAGCAATATTTTATGTGACCGCAGTATACTTTTCTAAGACCAAAGTAAAAAAGTTTAGATACGCAATCGCAGTTTCACTTATCGCCAACTTTTTAGGTGCAGTTGTTGGTTGCGCAATGTGCAAAATAATGTAAGTAAGTATTTTAAGTATAATGAAAATATTATTTTACAATAAAATTTTTAGTTTTTTTCGTTTATGTTTTTATGAAAAAATCGCAAATTTTAATAAAAATAGACCATAAGCACATAAAAAATGAAGTGGATATTCCACTTCATTTTTGTTTTATCAAAATACTATTTGTTCAAATTGAAAAATGCTTCTTTCCCCGGATAAACAGCATTGTCCTTTAGTCTTTCTTCAATACGCAAAAGTTGGTTGTATTTTGCTACTCTATCAGTACGCGAAGGTGCGCCAGTTTTGATTTGACCGCTATTTACAGCAACAGCCAAATCTGCTATTGTTGTATCTTCGGTTTCGCCAGAACGGTGTGAAATTACTGCAGTATAACCTGCTTCATTTGCCATATTAATTGCATTTAAGGTTTCGGTTAGTGTGCCTATTTGGTTGACTTTGATTAGCACCGAATTAGCAACCCCCATCTCCAATCCTTTTTTGATACGCATTGTGTTTGTTACAAACAAATCATCACCAACAAGTTGGATTTTATCGCCTAGTTTTTCAGTCAAAACTTTCCATGATTTCCAATCTTCTTCGGCAAGACCATCTTCAAGAGATATGATTGGATATTTTTCTACAAGGTTTTCCCAAAACTCGATCATTTGGTCACGAGTATATTCTTTTCCCGATTTCCAGAAATAGTAATTTCCTTCATGTCCTATCTTTTTGGCTTCATCGTACATTTCAGTTGCAGCCGCATCAATAGCAATCATAAAGTCATCATATGGTCTATATCCCGCTACTTTAATCGCTTCAACAATATATTGCAATGCTTCTTCGTCATCTTTCAAGTTTGGGGCAAATCCACCTTCGTCACCGACTGCAGTCGAATATCCTTTGTCTTTCAAAACCTTTTTAAGATTGTGGAACACTTCGACACACCATCTCAATGCTTCTGTAAAATTTGGAGCACCAACTGGCATAATCATAAATTCTTGTATGTTTACACTATTGTCGGCGTGTTTGCCACCATTCAAAATGTTCATCATAGGGACTGGCAAAGTTACGCCTCGGCCATTTCCTACATATTCGTAAAACTCTATTCCAAGCGCTTTTGCAACAGCTTTTGCATTGGCCAACGATACACCAAGTATTGCATTTGCACCTAGTCGACTTTTGTTTTCAGTTCCGTCAAGATTTACAAGCAAAACATCAAGTTCTTCTTGTTCGAGTGCGTTTTGTCCGATTATCGCATCTCTAATCTCTGTGTTTACATTGTTAACCGCTTTCTCTACAGATTTGCCAAGATACTTGGATTTATCCCCATCTCTTAGTTCGCACGCTTCAAAACTTCCTGTCGATGCGCCAGATGGAATTGTGGCACGACCCATATGTCCGCCAGTAACAGTTACATCAACCTCCACAGTCGGATTTCCACGACTATCTAGCACTTGTCTTGCGTGTACATCTGTAATTAAAATTTGTTTTGTCATAACATTCTCCTTTATGTATATTGTATTATACACCTACCACAAAAAAATCACAAAACAAAAGAAGAGATATGTTCTCTTCTTTGCAAATTTAATGTTAATTTCTTTTTTCATTGTAAATTTATCATTTTGTATATGACATCTTTTTTCACTTTCCTATCATGCGCCACACTTTTTATTGCGTCGTTTTTGCTTAGCCCTAGATTTAAATAATGCTCAAAATGTTTTTCGACAGTAAGTTCGTTTAGCGGACTGTCCAAATTTGTTTTGCCTTCAACAATTAATACAAACTCACCTTTTTCAAGTCCATCATAACCTTTTTCCAAAGTCGAAAAGTAGATACTCTCAAACTTTTTAGTAAGTTCGCGCACAACACATATTTTTCTATCTCCAAAAACCTTATATATAGTTGCTATATCTTCGTGAATACTATGTGGGGTCACATAAAATATTAAAGATCCAACATAGTCTTTAAAGACACCCAACATATCTTTCATTTCGCCGACTTTTTTAGGCAAAAATCCCACAAAAGTAAAAGGTGTAGACATTCCACTAAGCACAAATGCAGTAGTCATAGCGCACGCACCTGGCAAAACAGTGTACTGCACATCGTTTTTAATACATTCCTTTACAAGGATATTTCCCGGATCACTTATTCCTGGCATTCCCGCATCAGATATTAGTGCAACATTTTTGCCATTTTTAAGGTCGTCAATGATTTTGCCGACACTGCTCTTTTCATTAAACTTGTGATGAGAGATAAGGGGTTTGTCAATGCCATATTCGTCAAGCAAAACCTTACTTGTACGAGTGTCTTCACACGCAATGTAGTCGACTGATTTTAATGTTTCGACAGCCCTAAAAGTCATATCTTTTAGATTTCCAATAGGCGTACCAATTAAATATAACATATTATCTAGTTATCTAGCAGTATTTTTTGTCTGCGTCTATGCGACTCAAAACAATACCGCTCTTACCCCCTTTTACGCATTTTAGCATAACCACATTTGCGCCTTTTTTGCTTTCGATAACGACTACTTGTTTTGCTTCCAGATTGTACTTTCGACCAAAACAAATCATATCCGAAAGTCTTTCTTCTTTATTGATTAGATACAGACTACCACCAAATTTAAGCAACTTGCTAGCTTCCACAAAAACATCTTCTAGCACCATTTTGATTTCGTGTTTTGCAATTTTAATGGAGTCGTTTTCGCTTAACATACTCATTTGTGATTTTTTGTATGGCGGATTGCACACAACAACATCATATTTTTCTTGACCTATTAATTTGTAAACATTTTGAAGCGGACTATTTATCACTTCTATTTTATCTTGCAAATTATTGTATTTTACACTATCCATCGACATTTGTGCTATATCTTCTTGTATCTCTACCATTTTGACAATATCTACTGGGTTTTTGACACAAACTAGCATTCCAATGACACCAGAGCCACTACACAAGTCAACAACTTTCGCATTTTTAGGTGCCGAAACAAAATTTGCAAGATGCACTGCGTCAGATGTAAAACAATATTTTTGCGGGTCTTGATAGATAAACAAATTGTGAGTTTGTAAGTCGTCAAGTCTTCTAGTCATTGTTTGTTTTTGCTCCAAAATTTATTTCGCTCAATGGATACTCTACTATTTTTGTATCCTTTTCGTTTATATATTTTACAGTTACTCTTTGCTTTAATAGGTTGTTGTAAATCACGACACCTTCACCATCTTTGGTTTTTACTTTTGAGTTTATCTTAGGCATCATTTTATTAACTTCGCTATAATAATCATTTTCATAAGCAAGACAACACATAAGACGACCGCACACACCACTTATCTTTGTGGGATTTAAGGACAAGCCTTGGGTCTTAGCCATTTTGATACTTACTTTATCAAAGTCGTTTAGAAATTGTCTACAACATACTTCTTTCCCACAACAGCCGATTCCGCCTACGATTTTTGCTTGGTCTCTAATACCTATTTGTCTTAATTCAATGCGTTGTTTGAATATGCCTGCAAGTTCTTTTACAAGATCTCTAAAATCCACTCTATCTTCGCACACAAAATTAATTATGACTTTTTGACCGTCAACAGTAAACTCCACATCGACAACCTTCATATCAAGTTTGTACTTTTTTACTAGTGCATTTGTAGTATTGATGATTTCCGACTTTTTACTTTCCATTTCATTTAAAATGCGATAGTCTTTATCATTTGCAATCCTTACTACTGGCATAAGTGGGGCGACAATTTTACTTTCGTCTACTTCCATAATCGGTTCTGCGACTTCGCCCATTTCAAGACCACGAGATGTTTCGACCACAACTTTGTCACCTTTCTTCAACTCGTGTTTGAACGGCAAAAAGTAGAACACCTTTCCACCATTATCAAATGTTATTCCTGTTACTTTTGGCATTTATATCTCTCCTCTAATATCCCTAGCAAAACTCCCTCAACAATCGAGTTTGTATTGCAATTGCTCTTTATTTTTCTTATCGCTTGACCGATGATCTTGCTTGCGCCAAGAGTGGCTTTTTCGTTGTAAAGGGTAGTGTTTTTACCCAAAACCCTACTACGCATTGACAAGTCAAGTACATCAAGCATTACATTAAAAAACACTTCCAGATTGGCTTTATATTTTTGAATCTCAACCGAATATTTTAACACTTCGCTACTAGATGTCATTTTTGAAAGTATTTCAATGGCAAGTTCGCGCATGGCAAGCATTTTATTGTCGCCTACATAGTCGACGGCAAGCGTCAAATTTCCGTCGCTTATCTCTGCGATTTTTGACGCAGTAGCATCGTCTGTTTTGTAAAATCGTTTTAAGTAATCACTCACTTGTGTTTTATCCAAAACGGGCTCGACCACTTTTTTACAGCGCGATCTAATAGTAGGCAAAACAAGGCTCTCATTGCTACAAGTAATCAAAAACACAACACTCTTACTTGGCTCTTCGATTGTTTTTAATAGTTTGTTTTGCACGACAACATTGCTTTCATCAAAGTTGTGTAATATGTATATTTTTTTATCCGCTTCCATTGGCAGTACAAACGAATCATCGATTATTTTATCAGCATCAGCAGACAATATTCCTTTGTCGTTTTGGGGATACTCGACAACATCACTATGATTGTGATTTAGCACCTTTATACAAGTGGGACATGTTCCGCAGTTGTCCTTGCACAATATCTCACACGCGACAAGTCTTGCATACTCGTTGATGAGAAGTTTGTCATTTGAAATAAGCATATAACTATGATTTAGCATATTGTTTTGCAAATCAGTACTAATAATTTTATGAATATGTGACTCTAAATATATGTTTTTCATACACATATCATATCACAAATCCGTTTCAATAACAATTTTTTATTGCGAAAATATCGCATCAATTAGCACAAACGACAAAAAAATAAAACCCCAAAGGGATTTTATTATGTTCGTCTTATCGCAAACCAAATTATAAGTCCAACAACCGCTAGTCCCAACAAGGTCGCCAAGAACACTTTCCATTTTGAAACAGGCGCTGTTCCTTTGACTTGCCCTGTACTGCCATTGATGTTGACTGTATATTTTTTGTTTTTGAAAGTATATGATGCACTCCACATTGGAAGCAAGTATCGTGCTTGTTTTACATTTTTATAACTATTTGACATTCTAAGATTTTCAAGCTGTTTGTTTGCTCTACGATACTGGCGATATATGCGGTCACGCACAACCGATTTCATCTCGTTTTGCGCCATATTGTATCCTTCGACAGCGCTATATATAAAATTGTCAACTTTTAGACCAAATATGTATTCGTCTCTATACACTTTTAGTCGCGAATAATCAAAAGGTTCGAGATCTTGCAAAATGCTATTGGACAATTTATTGTTTCCGGTCACAATGGTGTCCACAAACTGGTCGTTGCGATTGCCATACACTGGCGTTCTTTTCTCGTACGTTTTGACAACACGATTTCCGTCTTTGTCTGTTGTGCGAGTTTCTATCGTCTCAACAAGTGTGCCCGAGTACGATGTATCAACTTCGGCATCGTAGGCCCACGCAGGCAGATAATATCCTTCAAATGCACCAGCCTTTGCTAGTTTTTTAAGCGATTTTGGCGCCCAAACACGATTGCGAAGCCAGTTTTTGTAGCAATTTATCGCGCCCTTTTTCGAGATAGAAAAAGGAATAATTGCGTCAATATTGTTTTTAAAACTCTCCATAACGACAGGAGTTCCACAATATGCACATTTTATCGAAACATTGTTTTCTTCAAATGTGTCTTTAGCTCCACACGATGGGCATACTCGCACTCCATTTAGTCTTGTCGAAACACTCGTATCAAGCGGTTTTTTGCCACCAAATTTGACTTGATTAAATGTGGTTTTTGACCCACAATGCTCGCACACAAGGCAGTTTATGTCAGGATCATAACTAAGATTGTTTCCGCAATTTTTGCACTTAATTATTTTTGACATACTATTTCAATTTTGCTCCACAGTTTCCACAAAATTTTGCTTTTGGAGATACTTTCTCACCACATTCTGGGCACACACCCTCAGCAGAAACTTGTTTCTCACCACATTCTGGGCAGAACTTTGCGCTCTTTTTCATCTCTGCTCCACAATTTGTGCAATGCTTTTTTTGAACAGTTTTTGTTTGTTCGGTGTTTTGCGAAAGGCTTTCTTTCATAATATTGCTCATGGCAAGCCCTGCACCCACGCCAACTCCGGCATTTGCTAGTCCGCCGTTTGGATTGTTGGCAGCGTCACGCATCGCATTGGCTGTTTGATATTTGACAAATGTGTCCATCTTGTCACCAAGTATGCCCATACTACTGCGCGTGTCAAGAGCCTTCTCGATCTCTTCTGGGAATGAGATGTTTTCGATTACAAGGTTTGTAAGTTTTAGGCCAAGTTCGGAGAACTTTTCTGACAGATTTGTCTTAACGACTTCATTAAACTCAGTCAAGTTGCAGGCTAGATCAAGTGCTGATACTTTGGATTCGGCAATAGTGTCGCTAATGCCTGATACAAGCATACTTTTTAGATAGTTTGTAATGTCTTCTGTTGCAAAAGTCGAGTTTGTGCCAAACAACTCACCTAAAAATGTTTCGGCATTATCAACCTTATATGCAAATGTTCCAAATGCTTTGATTCGGATATTGCCAAACTCTTTATCACGCATGGTTAGCGGATTGCTAGTGCCCCACTTTTGATTTGTAAATTGTTTTGTGTTAATAAAGTAAACTTCACTATAAAATGGCGATTTGAAGCCATATGGAAGCGATAAAAGTTGGGTCAAGATAGGCAAGTTTGAAGTAGACAAAGTGTACATGCCAGGTTGGAAAACATCGGCAACCTTGCCTTTATTAACGAAAACTGCGATTTGACTAGCCCTAACTGTAAGTTTACTGCCAAACATTATGCTTCTGCCGTCCATTGGATAACGATACACGATGGTGTTTTTGCTGTCATCCAACCACTCGATTACTTTTAAAGTGTTATTTTTTAAAAAACTGAATAGTCCCATTATTTTCTCCTTATCTTAAAATTATTGAATTGCTCACTGGCGTAATGCTCTCACCTTCTGCCAAAACTATTTGTCCGCCGTGCTCGATTTCTCTCACATAAGTGCCGATGCGAACATTGATTTTGTCCATACTTTCATTAGTCGAAAGTATTGTGTATTTGCCAGGTTTAACTTTGTTTTTGATGCCAGCAACCTCAGTCGCGTTTTGTGCAATAACTATGTCACCTTTTTGATAGGTCATGTTTGCACCGCCATCAGCGCCTTGAACATCACTTTCCGCCGAGTATCTGATTCCGCCAACTTCATTTATGCCGGTTTTTTTGATCTTTCGGCGTTTTACTATTAATCTTATCAAACATACAAGCACTAGCAAAACAAGTAGTCCAATGCCTACTATCGCCCATATGTTGTCTTTGTTTTTGAAAAATTCTAATATACTCCCCAATAAAACCATCATTATCTCCTTTTGTTTACAATATAATATCACAAAGCTCTCCAACATAAAAATAAAATAAACATATTCTTGTAAAAACTTGACATATGTCCGCTCTTTTCATATAATATGCGTGTCATAATTATTGTGTCAAACACCTTTAAACATACTCAATTACGACCATTATTGCAATTAGCGCAAGGACAAAGTCCAATAGTTTTGCATAACAATAAAGTTAATCCAAAACCCAACTCATTTTTCACTACACGCTTCTTACACTAAACAGCACTATGCTGGTGTGGCTCAGCGGTAGAGCACCACCTTGGTAAGATTTGAAATGCCTAAAATCACCAACTTAAAAACTTAATAAATTAGCCTATTTTTATAGATATGCTACTGTGGCTCAGCGGTAGAGCACTGCCTTGGTAAGGCAGGGGTCACGGGTCCGATTCCCGTCAGTAGCTCCACTTATTAAAAGTCGCTAAAACCCTTTATTTTCCTAGGGTTTTAGCGATTTTTTTATTTTAATTTTTTAACGAAGATTTTAAGTCCAAAAAACATTTGCTGTCAATTTTTGGTGCAATTGCTGTCAATTTTTGCTCCATAAAAAAGACCGAGAGTTCAATTCCCAAGCTCTCGGTCTAATTCGTTCTAAAACTTCCTAAAACTGGTGCAATTGCTGTCAATTGCTGTCAAATTATTTTTTAGGATATCTATCTTTCGGAACGCTTTCATGAACTTTCAAATCTTCTTCAGCAACCATAATGTCTGCAATATCTTTACCTGTATAAAACTCAGAAAATACAACTTGCCATTTGCCATTGATTAATTTTTCACTCATTATAGCACCAAAATCACCGAGTTTAACTCCAGCTTTTATATAAGCTGGTTTTTCCTTTATTAATTCAACTAAATCTAAATATTTCATATTATCTCCTTTTTAATCTGCCAATGGTGTATTATTTGTAATTTCTCCCTTTGGTCTAACCATCCAACCAGAAGTAAACCCAAGATTTCTACCATTTTTTACAAATTCAATATCAATATTGATTCTTTGTCCCTGTGTATCTAATTTACCTAGTTTATATTTACTATCACAATAATTCTTTACCGCCTGCTTTTCATATTCTTCTTTTAGATATTGAGAATCATTTATTGTAAAGCCTAACATTTCAAATAAATCCTTTTTACCATTCCATGCATACTTATCACTAAAAATATAATCAGTAAACTTTTTCAAATCACATCTTGCATTTGTATTGATATTTGGAATTGGTTTTGAGATGTTGGTTGCTATACAATGACATTTTTCATGTTGTGGTAATTGTGGTTTTAGAACGTTATTAAACCAACATTTATCTAAAACTAAACATACAGGACAATGCAATAACCCCATTGGAACATGTTTCCATTCAATCCAACCAGCATAACTCACTATTCCATTTTCATCGATTTTAATTAAATCATCAAATACACCCATATTATATCACTTCTCCTTTTTTAATGCAAAAGGTTGAAGAACATTACGCATCTTCAACCTTTACTTGCATTATATCATACGATTTTTGCTGAAATCAACATTCACTACCATTTATTTACATCTCAAAATCTTTTTCTTTTCTTCTGCGTTTGCGTTTTCTTTCTTTTCGTTCTTTAAGCATTTCTTCTAACATTAAATCAAAATCTTCATCAGACAAATTTCCAAATTAGATTTCCTTTCTTCTTGTTCTTCTTTATTTTGATTGTTTTGTTCTCTTAAAATCTCATTTTCATTTAGTCTATCATTTAAGCGATTTGTGCTTTCTTTCACATAATCACTATTCACATTGTTGTAGACAGTGATTGTTGTTTTTACGTCTTTGTGACCTAAAAGATGTTGAATTACTTTTGGCTTTTATTTTCTTTGATTTGAGAAAAATTAAATTCGTGCCTGTGATATGTAATAATGGGGTCTATGTTTTAACAAAAAATATTAAAAATCAAAGTAAAAATTGTTTTATTTTTAATTATTTAACAATTTGTATTTATGAAAATAAATTTTATTGTGATTTTTTATTTGATATGATACAATTTATTCATAATATTACATAAGGGAGTAATTATGAAATTTTTTAGAGGTTTAAAGGCAACGTTTGAAGCTATCGGAAAACTTTGGAAAATAGAAAGAAAAAGAGATACCGAAATCAATCGCAATCCAACAGAAGAAGAATTAAAAGATAACAAAAAAGGGAAATTATCTATTGTTGTAACTATTGTCAGCACCATTATTTATTTGATTGCATTCATATTGGTTGCTAGTTCATGGCAGGTAAATATTGGCTTGGGTATTTTTGTTTTAGTTTTGGTTTTGATTTTTACACCTTCAATTCAAATAAAAGCAATCAATTTAGCCAAACAACAAAGAAAAATCAATGGGAAAGGCACTACAGCATTGATTCTTGCAAATGTTTTACCAACCATTGCATTGGTTGGTGGTGTGCTATTCTTTGCATTAGGTGGAATGCATATTTTCTTTAAATAAGAAAACAAAACACAAAAAAATACAACCTTGCTCGGTTGTATTTTTTTTGCTTTAAAATTTTTTATTTTTTCTTTTTGGCTCTTAACACGCTTATAAGTATGTAAGCACCAATAAGCAAAATTATTGAGCCTATCATAATTCCATACATGGTTCCAATGCTTACTTGATTGCCAAAAAAGTATACATTGCAGTCAATATTATCTTTTATGCCAGATACAACCTCTGCAGAAATTCCTTGTTTAGACATTTCTCTAAATACGCCATTCAAAGCATGATATTTAAGTAGAGATGTTCCATATGTCCCGGGCAAAAATGCTAAAACATTTTGCATAACCGCGCCCATTTGAGATATAGGCATATAAGCTCCACATATAAAGCCATACCCGGCACTAACAATAGTTCCAACAGCAGATATTTGTCCTTGAGATGATAGAAAACAATTTATAATTGAAGATAATGCTGTTCCAAACAGACTAAGCATAAATAAATCTATAAAAATTAAAACTACATCTCCAAATGACATATACCAACCTGTTGCTCCAATATAGATAAAACATGCAACTGTGCCAACAAGCGCAACTAGCAAAGTGGCAAATAAAGATGCAAAATAATATGACATTGCAATGGTAGATTTTTTAGTTGGAGTAATATACATGTCTTTTTTTGTGCCATTAACCTTGTCGGAAACCATAAGCATATTTGCACAAAAAGCAACGGTTACACAACTTACAGCAAATAAAGATGAAAATAATTGTCCGTTTACAATCCCATATTGTATTCCCTCTGGAAGTCCTGCTGGTAAGCTTTGTTTATAAATTTTAGCTAAAAAAGTTACAAATAATACCAATAATATGATAGGTGTTATAAGAGAAGTAAAGAACATTCCTTTATCTTTAAAAAACATTTTCATGTTTCGTTTGGTTATGTAAAATAAAGTCTTCATCTTAATTACCCCCTACGAGTTTTTTACCAGTTACAGCCAAAAACACATCATCCATTTTACCTTTTGTTATTTCAAAATCTTTAAATAACTTTGGATATTTTATAATAAGATTTTTTGCTTCTTCGGTATCTTTAACTTCAAGCCTGAAAAAATCTCTTATTTTTTCATATGAGACGCCTAATTTTTTAACATTTTCTTCGGTTTCATTATAAATATTTATAAAATCGCCCGAATATTTGTTTTTTAAGTCTAAGGGAGTTCCTTCGGCAGATATTTTGCCATTATCAAGAATAATAACATAGTCTGCATCAGATGCTTCTTCCATATAATGAGTGGTTAAAAATACTGTCATATTTTGTTTTTTTCTACAATTATCAATAACAGACCATAATGTTTTTCTTGTCTGTGGGTCAAGACCAGTAGTTGGTTCATCTAATATTAGTATTTGGGGATTGTGTAAAAGAGCTCTAGCAACATCAATTCTTCGCCTTTGTCCACCTGAAAGTTTTCCAACAGTTCGATTGAGTAAATTTTTAAAATCTAAAAGTTCAGCAAGTTCAAGAATTCTTTTATTGGCTTCTTGTCCATAAATTTCATAAAGACTAGCACGGGAAATTAAATTATCTTTTACAGTTAAAACTTTATCTAAAACAGAGTTTTGAAAAACGACACCAATTTCTTTTGTTATACTTGAAATTTGAGTGTCAATATCTTTGCCATCTATTATGACCTTTCCATTATCTTTATTAATAGTCCCACACATGATTGAAATAGTGGTACTTTTCCCAGCACCATTTACACCAAGAAACGCAAATAATTCACCACGCTTAACTTTAAATGATAAATTATCAACGGCATGGATATCTCCAAAAGATTTATCAAGTTTTTTAATTTCTATAATATCATTTTCCATAACAAATATATTCCTTACAACAGTCTTTTCAATTATATAGCTTTAAGCAAAATTTTGTCAAATATCTGAATATTTAAAGCGAGAATTTTTTTAATACAATTCTTTAAAATTCGGTTATTTCAAACTCGTCTAAAATTAGACACCAAAAACTTAAATAAAATTAGGAGAATTGCTATAAAACGAAATAAAATTATATAACACGAATTTGCTAGGTAAAATAAGGGAATAAAGGAGTTTTTAAGTCATAAAATAAACCATTTTAACAAGTTTTAATCACACCTCTTAATTAAAGGGGCAATGATTTTTTGTTTACTTTTACATTTTGCTAAAATTCTCCTTGTTGTTAAATTTTGTAGTCGACTTTTTACATTTCACACCTCCTTATTTTTATTCTTACATAATCGTTCGGACATCATTTGTCTGTTCGGGAATATTTTTACACGAATATCTTACAATTCTCGCATTATCACCATTTGGTCAAACGAAAAAGATTTTTTACAAGACAATTATATAATTCCCGTTACACACCCATTGTGTTCAACGACAAAACTTTTTTAATTTTCTTGTTTCTATTTCAAATATATCACTCTCGTGTGTTCACCATTTGAACACTCGGGAAATATTTTTATATAAAAATTTTATCAACACCTAGAGTTCAACATTTGAACTCTTCAAAAAAATTCCACAAGAAAAAATAACCCAATAAAAATTGAGTTATTTTCTATATAAGTTATTAAATTTTATATATCTCTCATATATATAAGGACATTTTTTATCAAAAAATTAAGGCAGTAAATTAAAAAAGTGAGATTATTTTAAAAAATATTTTCATTAAAATTCGATAATTTAGTATTGCTTTAATTAAAACACTTTCAAAGTTTTTAGTATTAACAACATTTTCTTATTTGCTTATATTTGCCTCTGTTAATAATTTTAGATAAACGAAATATGATATTGTAATATTGCAATTCATTTCCTAAGTTCGTTATTTTTTGAATATTTAAGCATTTGAGATTTGGAAAGTGATTTGCCAAACAAGGCCAGTATCAACTAATGTTGTATTTCCTTCTTCGCCTTCTTCTACTAGTATCTTCATACTTAATACAAGGTAGCCACCATATATATTTCCAGAAAGTATAGTTTCTTCTAGGGGAGCACCATTTTTGTCTGCAATATAAATTTTTATAGAATCTGCTCCTTCCTCATTATAGGTATATACATATGGTTGATTTGTTGCAATTAGTTTATCAAAACTACCTTTACCAAATTCGCATGTGCCTGATATAGTGTTATTGTCTGCACTTGCTATAGCAGTCGCTATTGTTCCTGTTTGTGTGTAACTTCCATCACCGTCTTCATCGGTATAACCTAAATTTGATAATCTTATTGAACTTGTCATTTCATAAATTCCGGAATAATTTGATATGTCAACATTGTTTTTGTTTATAACAGCCATATTTACAAATACAGAACTCTTCCCACTGATATCTGATTATTCTAGGGCATCATCTACTATTGTCACAGTTACTGTTAATTTATCTGCATAACTTGTTGGATTTAAATGACCATCATTAGTCAATGTTACACCATCAGAATTCTGATACCTAGTATCTACACTTGCACTCATCAAAACTACTGTGTATGTACCGGCTACACCATTTTTTAAATTACGATTTACAGTTGTACTACTCTGGCCATCATTTACTACATTCCAAGTAAGTGCTAATCCTTTTGAATTTGTAAGCCAACTGTCAAAGTCTGAGAATTGGTTTAGCCATTCAGTTTTTGTGTAAGTTTTAGTCTCAATTGCAAGCTGTGAATTTGTGCAATCTATTGTTCTTGAGATAATTTCAAAGCTTACTGTAGCCTCACCATTAGCTACTGTATAGTTTCCTGATGTACAAGTAATTGTTGCCTTTGCTTGATAAATTCCAGCTGCTAGAATGTTTGAGCTATCTATTGCAGTAAATTTGTCACTTGCAGGAGCTTTATATTTTGTGAGCAACGAAACAGAAAATTGTTCTGTTGGGGCTTCGCTTAAATTAGCCGAAAGTGTAATTGCCTCTGTTGGAGCAAAAAGTATGGTTGAATCTAACAATGGATTAATCGTTACGCCACCCCAAGAGATAATGCCATCATATTTTGCTTGTTTTATTCTCCATTCTTTGGTTCGTTCTGTAACTACGTCTGTTGAACCATAAACACAAATTTGATGGTTTGGATCACAACTTAATGTAGCAATGGTTTTGTAGTAACCCGCATTCTGAGGTGATACAATAATTTCACTGCCATAATTATTAGTCTCGGTTTGTTTATAGTAAGTTTGTAAACTTGCAGTAACCTCATCATTTCCGGTTGCAAATTCAACTTCAACTGGATTAGTTATATCATAAGTTATCTCACTTTCATTATATATGAGAGAATTGTTTCTGTTTAAATACCAATTAGGGTCTATATAGATTGTAACTTTGTCTACAACAACAGTTACTTGAATATCTACAGAGTTGTAGTTGTTATAACTTGGAGTGTAAGAAATAATTTTTGTATAAGTGCCGGCAGAAAGAATTTCATTGTCATTACATTCTAAAACTGAATAGTCTGAATAGTCCAAGTTCTCTTGAAGCCAAGAAACAGAAGTTTGTGTTAAATTATCTGAATTTATAATTGAAGAAAGCGTTAAATTTTCACTATAACTTACCTCAAAAGCAATATTGTTGACTGTGTCTATGCCTTCATAATTTGGAGTAGCTTTCACAATGGTAAAAGATAGATTAATTTCCTCTCCAGTAATTTCATCTCCATTATTATATTTATAATTGGCGCAAATGCTGTCTTTGGCTGTTAAAACAATATTTTTAGTTCCAACATTAGTTAAATTGTCATTATGTAAAGTGATATCAAAATAAGACGAAAGAGTTGAATAATTTGGAACTAATAATTCTTGCAAAGTAAATGCTGAGCCTGTGTATTCACAATTATTTTCTGACAAAGCGATGTCAGCCTTGTTAAATGTTAATTGCGCTTTGTTTATTCTTAAAGTTAAATTTAGTTTTTCTTCATCTGATGTAGTGTATTCATTGCCATTAGTGATAAATTTGTGATTTGAATCTGTTGTGAAATTATAATAATAATCTCCAGCTTCTGTGCACGAATTGTTGTTTGAAACAACTGAAACAACAATATAGTTAGCGTGTGATGATAAATTGTACGAACTTCCATTGTAAGTAACTTCATAAATATTCTTGTTTTCGTTGTTTTGAGTTAAACCTGTACTAACAAGAAAATCTGCAAGAACTATTGGCTTTTTAGTAATTTGCCAATTTATATTAAAACTACCTGTAATGTTGGCATCGTTTGATTCAAGCTTTAAAGTGTATTCACCCGCGTTTGTTTGAGCGGAACTTTGGCTAGTTAAAGCCACTCTAAGATTATTTTCAGTCATAAATGTTTGGATTGCTGAAATAGAAGTGAAATCAATTACTTCGCCTGTATAAACAGGATTTTCAAAGCTAGGAGTAGTTAAATCTAAGGATTGTTCATCAACTACAACATTATAACTATTTGATTTTGATTGATAGTTTACTGATATTTCATATGTACCTACAGAAGCTATGCCTATTGGCAAATTTGAAGTATCTAAAGTAAAATCGCTAACATTTGTTTCGCTATCGTCCGAATAATGAGCGGTTACCACAAAGTCACTTTTTGAAATTTGTATTGTTTCACCATAGGTATAATTAAACTGAGAGCCATCATAATGACTATGTGAAATGACATTACTTGTAATACTAGTTAAAGTTTTTGATGGAGAAGAATTTTCTCCACAAGCTGTTAAACAAAATGCTCCTGTTAAAATAAAAGCAAAAGCAAAAATAAAACTCAATAATTTCTTTTTCAATTTATTTTCCCCCCTTAAAATTGAATCCCTATTTTTATTATAGCATATACTTTAAGAAATCTTATACAAAATTTTAATTTTTTCAAAAATATTTTTGTTTAATATTATATATTCATAAATACATACAATTTCTCACAAATAAAAATAGCGTTAGGTTATGTTCCTAGTGCTATTTTTGTTTTATTTTTTAATTTTCCAATAAATCTTCGATATTACAACCGAAAACTCTTGCTAGTTTGTAAATGGTTTCAACTTGTGCTTTGTTTATGTCGTTTCTTCGTTGCTCATACATTTGAATAGAGCGAAGTTCCACTTCTGCAAGTTTTGCGAGTTTGCTTTGAGAGAAGCCTCGTGCTTGTCTTATTTTTTTTTAAGTTGGTGATTTCAGACTTTTTGAAATATGTGTTTGCCACATCAAAAAATTTGGTTACATCTGCTTCATGCAAAGTTGGATATAATCTTAAAACTTCTTCAATAGGCAATGAATTATTTATCTTTCCAGCGTTTGAGAGTAGGAAAAACTTTTTGGCAATGGGCTTTCATTTGTTCGTTTGTCATACCTGCTTGTGAGCCATATTTTGAACACATATCGATATATTCTTCCATTGTCACATCGTCGATAAACTTGCCTTTTTTCATACAGTATTTACAATAATCTTTGTTTATGCTTCCATCAGCGTTTGTAGCAAATTGATCGTCATTTTCTATTAGCATAGCACAACTTTGACAGATCTTGTTTGTATTGTCGCCTACCCCCAAACAATGCGCTTATTTTATCTTTTACATTGTTCCAAGTGTCTTTAAGGTTTTGATAAGTAAGTTTTTGCTCTACATCATCAAACGGAATCCACATAGTAGGATGTGTATCTTCGCTCGCGTTGTCACTCGCACCTTCATCTAAGGCAATGTACATATAACAAGCACATTTCTCACCCTTTGGTGTCGTATATCTCTCCACATATGGTTGATATTTCTTTACTATTTTTGCCACCCTTTTAGTTTCTTCGGCTGTTTCCCTTACTGCACATTCTTCAAGGGTTTCACCCTTTTCCAAATGACCTTTCGGAAACGAATAATCATTTTGTTTTTGACGATACACTAGCGCTATCTCTTGGGTCTCCTTATTCACTAAAAAACAACCAGCTTTCAATGTTTCCATATTATCTTTCCTCCATTTAAAGACTATCAAATACATATTGTTTTGTCAAATTTTTTGTTGTTTGCTACTTACTATTGTAAAAATCGAGATATCTAACACAAAAGACTAAATCACCCAAATTGTTTATATAAACATAACAAAAACTTAACGATTAGTTAAGTTTTTTAAGCTTGCCATAGCGACATCTATATGAAACAAAATTATTGTGATTAGTGCAGAGTAAGTTATCCATTTCTTTTGCAAATTTGTTAAATTTACTATTCATAAAATGGTTCAAAACATAACTAACATTATGGATTTTTCCACTATTAGTTTTACAGAACTGACGCATTGGTGCACTCAATGCAAAAACCCACACTGGTGAGCACAAAGTAATTTCTTTATACTGAGAAAAATCAATATTTGACTCGGATATGTTCATTCCCCAGCCAAAGCGCCGATGCCTACAAACAATGTCCAAAAAATCAAAATTTTCTTGAAACTACAAACCTTTTGTTCATAATATTCTTCTTTTTAATTTTGAAAAATATTATATTACAAACCATAAATTTTGCATATGTTTTATTCGACTTTTTTACTTCAAACAAATATTTTCAAAAACAAAAAAACTAGGGTCTCCCCTAGTTTTAATCTACAAAGTGTTTTCCGATTGTACACAATCTTCAATAGTTGTGCTTTGCTTTTTATGGGCAATGTATACTACAAGCCTTATGCCATAAATCACAAGCACCGCAACAACTATTGGAATGTAAAATCCTTTCAATTCGAGAATATCGTATAAAAGTATTTCAAGGATAGTAGAAGCGATTACAAAAACTCCCACAACGCTTAGCAATACATACGACAATCTATTTTGCTTTTTGAAAACATAACTCAAACATCTTAGAGCAATCACACCAAGCATAACACCAGTAGTCACACAATTTGTTTTTAAGTCAAAGCCTTTCAAATACACACGAGTCATAAAAATCACAAAACACGACAATAGCGCAACAATTTTTAAAATCGACGCTGTCTTATACTGATTTTGCCAAATGTCCGCCAAAAACGATACAAAGTAAAATCCCACAGCAAAAGTCAAAACCATTGATGTCGAGTTTATGATGTCATAAACATGATAATTTAGCATAGCGAAAATGTTTGTTGCGATAAAAAACAAAACACTCAAACCTTCTAAAATATACTTACATATCTTCTTGCTTAGGTCATTTTTCACATTGCAAAACATTTGAATAAGACATATTAGTGCCAATATGCTGACAATGATAAATATGTATACATTATGTTTTTCAACATAAAAAACAGATAGTACAGCAAACAACAACCCAAAGCCAAAAGACGCATAAAAGTCAATATAGTTTGAAGTTGATTTGTTGTCATTTTTTAGTAGATAATAAAGACCAAGTGTCAATAGTCCAAATACAGTGTACATTGTGATTTTGTTGTTTGCATAATAATATTTTGGCAAACTTTCAACATACACCACAAATCCACATATCGAAAGTGCCACCGCACAACAAATCAAAATCAAATAGATGATTTGTTTTTTAGTGATTTTTCGATTTTTAATGATGTCTATCAATGTTAGTATAAGTTCGAGTAGTGCACAGACACTTAAAAGAATAAGCGACACAAGCATCAAAACTCTAAGTTTGTATACTTGTGCAATGCCCGAAAATACACACACTAGGTCATATATATTAACAACAGCCAAAAGAATGGCTGTTGTTAAAAAAATGTAATTATATTTGTTTATTTTTTCTATTGTATTCATACTCCACCTTATGCGTTAGTTGAAGGAGTTTCTGTGGTCTTTGTGCACACGCCGTCGACCAATTTGTAAAAATCAAGCGAATCTGCAAGCAATCCATTGTTGAAAACTGCTGTTATGACAGAACCCATAGCCTTAGCACCATTGTTGTTTATGATAAACTTTGTCATATTTTTTGGAGCATTCATATAAAGACTACTCGAATATCCGCCAATAACAATATTGTCAGCATAAGCCCAAATCAATACTTCCATAGGGATTTGACCTGGCACAACTTTAATACCTTTTTCATTGCAATATCTTACTCTTTCTTCATATGCTTTTTGATAGTTTAGACTTGCCCATTTTGCACCTGCTGTTGCACCTTTTCCGTCAGCAGTAGGATAATCTGGATCTGCTAGTCCCCAACTTGGATGAGGTTTGATTACAATATTGTATTGGCTACCATAATCTTATTTTATTATTGGTTTTTTAACACAAAAATATAAAATATTTGTGTT
>CALEWH010000012.1 GCA_937925475.1 uncultured Clostridia bacterium | reverse complement strand
GTCAGCTCGTGTCGTGAGATGTTGGGTTAAGTCCCGCAACGAGCGCAACCCTTGTATTTAGTTGCCAGCATTAAGTTGGGCACTCTAAATAGACTGCCGTAGATAATACGGAGGAAGGTGGGGATGACGTCAAATCATCATGCCTCTTACGCCTTGGGCTACACACGTGCTACAATGGACGGTACAAAGAGATGCAATATGGTAACATGGAGCCAAACTCAAAAAACCGTTCTCAATTCAGACTGTGGGCTGCAACCCGCCCACACGAAGCTGGAGTTGCTAGTAATCCCGAATCAGCACGTCGGGGTGAATGCGTTCTCGGGTCTTGTACACACCGCCCGTCAAGCCATGGGAGTTGGGGGTACCCAAAGTCGGTGAGCTAACCCGCAAGGGAGGCAGCTGCCTAAGGTAAAACCAATGACTGGGGTTAAGTCGTAACAAGGTAGCCGTATCGGAAGGTGCGGCTGGATCACCTCCTTTTAAAGAGATTTTACAGACACCTGACATCAGTCAAATACAGTCTGTATACAATGTACTCACACATTGTTTTCTGTAAATTCTTATCCATAATAAGATAGAATAGATGGATAAGTCCTATCTCCATTCATAAGTTAAGATTAAAGAGCACCCTCTCAGGAGCGCTCTTTTTTTTGTTTTTATTTTCCGATTGAGTATTGCAAAACGCTATTTATTATGATACACTATTGACGAAATAGGAAGGTGTGTCATGGATGTAAAAGTGCCAGATTTTAGCAAAGAAACAAGCGTAGTTTTTAATTATATTTTAAGTACTATAAAAGATATCGAACTAAACAATAGTTTGTACAAACACGAGTACTGGGAAAAGGTTGGAAAAGCCAATAAAAAGATTATTGAGAGTAGTAATATTGACATAACAGACCTTGATAATGCTTTCAAAATTTTGTTTTCTGTGTTTGTTTGTGAAAAGGTGATAAATAGTTATAAATTCAATACTGCTTTGATGCACTTTAAGAAAATTTCCGATAGTGAGAAAACAAATTTGAAAAGAGTCAAATTTGCTAAAAATATAGAGACTATCGGGCGTGAATATTACAAATTTAGAGAAAACAACATTGTAAGTGCAAAGTACACAAATGCAGATGTTGCTATGGCAGAAAGTATGTTCATGTGCGAAAATGTGAAAAATTTTAAGACTGCAAGAGCATATGAAAAGCGTTTTGAGAAGGCTGTAAGTGAAAGCGTTAGTCTTACTAGCACAGTTGCTCAAAAGACCAAAGTTTCAAAAGAAGGAGAAAAAAGCAAATAATGTCTTTTTTAGGCTTGACAAGAGCCTTTTTTTGTTTTTTAAGACTATGTCAATTTGCGTAGTCTTTTTATTTTATCCATATTTTCTTTATGGTTGTGGTTTATCACTCATTTTACTTGACAATTTTCTAGTGGGTGGTAGAATGAATATAACTATATTATGGGAGGATAAAATAGATGTCAAAAGCAAAAAAGATAATCACAGTTGTGATGCTCTTTGTATTTATTGTTGCTGCAATACTGGTTGTAGTATTATTAACTAAAAAAGATAAGCTAACCGAAATAGAAAGAGTCGAAATTGCACTTGATGCTACGATTGATAGAGAGGATAGTATTATAAAGTCTTATAGTCAAAGCACTTCTAATTCGTCATCATTATCATCTAATGGAGTGCAAACACAAGCGAATAATGATAAATACACTATTGATAATTATTTTAATGTTGTTTTGTATGAAAATTATTATTCAACACAAGTAGCATATTTTATGGCTAATTCGTCAAAATCAAATTCATTTGCTAATAAATTTGAACTAAATAAAACCTACACTTTAGTGGATGGAACAAAAACATATTTATTTAGTATGGCTACACGCAAAGATAATCAAAACTTAATTGATATTGATTATGCAATGATAATTGGAGAAAATTTAATAAAACGCACTCGTTCGACAATCAACTATGATTTTAAAGAAGAAAAACTTCTTTCTGTTTCTTCGTTTGTAAACATGAAAGATACTTCTAGTAAAGAAGGTGCAATTGAATTAAGTTATCTAAATTATGAAACAAATGTTGTAAACTTTGCACATTTGGGATACAAAAATTATGATACAATAGAAGATGATTTGTTTAACAATAACTTGAAATACTCTACATATCTTGATAAAATGGATGGAAAATCATATTCTTGGAATGCAAACATTACTAAAAGTGTAATGAATATTGAAGTTGTAGAAAGTAATATTAGTGATGCTACTGGAGAAACTCAATTTGAAAGAATATTGAATGCTTTTGTTTTGCCACATCATTTTAGTTTGATTGATACTTCTAATGCTTTGGCAAACACTGCTTTTGTTAAGGCAATGGATTTTGCTAACAACAAACTTGGAATGACTATTGTAGAAAACAATTCAAGATTTTATTTATTAAGTTCGTGGGTTGAGTATAATGAAGCTATTAATTTGTGTGAAGCACTTGCAAAAACAATACAAGATTATAATGATACAAACAAACAAGTTTTGGTTGATTTACTAAACAACCTAAAACAAAAAATTGTTGAAAATGGTGTATATTCGTATTCTGGAGAGATGAAATATTCATTCAATTCTGCTTCTGTAGAAATGAGCAAATGTGTAGATGTTGACTCTAATGGAAATTATGTTAATAATAGATATTTGTGCAAATTTGATGGAATAACTACAATGTCCGAATCTACTTTAGATATGTATTTTACATATGAAAATGGCGTGGCTGTAATAGAATTAAACTAAAAAATAAAAAGTCCTTATGTTAAGGGCTTTTTTGTTGTAGTATTAATTAAATAAAATAAAGGAAATATATAAAAATATCCGTTTCTAGGCTTGACAAAATAGATATTATATTATAAAATATGCTCGTATGTAATGTGGAAAAACTTGCAATTAGCCCCTGTGAGTCTGGCCATTACAAAAAGATAATATTATTTGGAGAAAAAATATGAAAACAGTTATGGCAAAACCTGAAACTGTGAAGAGAGAATGGTATGTTGTTGACGCAGCAGGTCTTCCAATGGGACGCGTTGCTAGTCAAGTTGCTGCACTTCTTCGTGGCAAAAACAAACCTTGCTTTACTCCACATGTAGACACAGGTGACTATGTAATAGTTATAAACACAGACAAGATGATCCTTACTGGAAATAAAATGGATCAAAAGATTTATTTCCGTTATTCTGGATTCCCAGGCGGAGACAAATATGTAAAATATAGCACACTTATGAAAGATAAGAGTGACTTCGCTATGGAAAAAGCAGTAAAAGGTATGCTTCCAAAAAATACACTTGGCAGACAAATGTTCAAGAAATTGAAAGTATATAAAGGTGATACACACCCACACGCTGCCCAACAACCAAAAGAGTATAAAATCAAGGGAGGCGCTAGATAATGGCAGAAACTGCAAAGAAAGTAGAGAAAACTACAAAAGCTACTGCTTCTAAAAAAGTTGAGAAAGTAGAGAAAGTAGAAAAAACAGCTACTAAGAAAGTAGAAAAACCTGTTGAAGAGAAAAAAGTAGCCCCTGCAAAAGGCAAAACTATAAAATTCCCTAAGGTACTTCAATACACTGGTACTGGTAGAAAGAAACAATCTATCGCAAGAGTAAGACTTGTTCCTAATGGAAAAGGATTGTTTGTAATTAATGGCAAACACATTGATGAGTACTTTGGTCTTGGTACACTAAAACTTGTAGCAAACCAAGCATTGGTTCTTACAGGTAGCGAAGGCAAATACGATGTATATGTAAATGTAAACGGTGGTGGACTATCAGGTCAAGCCGGTGCAATCAGACATGGTATAGCAAGAGCCCTTGTAAAAGCAGATGAAAATCTAAAACCAGAACTTAAAAAGGCTGGATACCTTACTCGTGATAGCCGTATCAAAGAGAGAAAGAAATACGGTCTTAAAAAAGCGCGTAAAGCACCTCAATTCCGTAAGCGTTAATTGTGGAAATATTGGACACATTTTATGTGTCCTTTTTTTATCTAAATCATAATTTGTTTAAAAATTATTTTTAAATAGCCACATATATGCTATAATAAAAACAGGAGAAAATTATGAAACAATATGATGTAATTATTATCGGTGGTGGTCCTGCTGGACTTACGACCGCTATATACGCTTTGCGTGGAAATTTGAGCGTATTGATGTTTGAAGCAAATATGATAGGCGGTCAAATGAGTCAAGGCTGGGATATAGAAAACTACCCAGGTTTTGAGTGCATAAGCGGAGTGGATTTAGCACTTAAAATGCAAGAGCAAGCCGAGAAATTAGGGCTAGAAATCGTATATGAGAGAGTAGAAAATGTCGACCTTAAAAACAAGCAAATTATGGCTTCAAATGGTAAGTATTGCGCAAAGTGCATAGTACTATGCAATGGTGTTAGCCCTAAGCGACTTAGTATTGATGGCGAACGCGAGTATCTGGGCAAAGGTGTTAGTTATTGTGGAGTATGTGATGGCGCATTGTATAAGGGTAAAAATGTGGTCGTTATTGGTAGAGGAAATAGTGCAATCGAAGAAGTGCTTAATCTTGTAGGACTTGCTGGACAACTTACACTTATTAATAAGGATGACCGCATAAAATGTGAAGCAACTTTGCTTAAAAAGTTTAACTCTATAAAAGATAAAGTCACAGAAATCAGATATGCAAAAATCAACAAAATAAAAGGTGACAAGGTAGTCAAAAAACTTGAAATATCTACTCCGGAAAAAACTTTTGATATTGACTGTGATGGATTGTTTATTTCAATCGGTCGAGTGCCTGACACTGAGATACTTGATGGTCAAGTAGAAATGGACGACAAAGGATATATAAAATCGGACGAGAGTATGCAAACATCTGTCGAAGGTGTGTTTGTGGCGGGTGATGTGCGAAGCAAACAAGTAAAACAAGTTGCGACAGCGGTAGCCGATGGCTGTATTGCTGGTATCGGCGCAATTAAATATGTAAACTCATTGAAAAAATAAGCAAAACTTTTTGGAGGACAAAAATGTTTCCTATTACAAAAAACTGGTACGAACTTTTAAAACCGACTTTTGAAACTCCCGAATATATGCGATTGAGTGCATTTTTGGACAAAGAATATGCCACAAAAACCATATATCCAGAGCCAAAAAATGTTTTTAAGGCCTTAAATATGGTCAGATACAATGATGTCAAAGTTGTGATAATCGGTCAAGACCCTTATCACGAACCTCACCAAGCACATGGACTTTGTTTTTCGGTCGAACAAGGCGTGGAGTTTCCGCCATCGCTTAGAAATGTTTTTAAAGAACTGAACTCGGATTTGGGTTGTTATATCCCAAACAATGGAAATTTGACCAAATGGGCAAAACAAGGTGTGCTACTTCTAAACAGTGTTTTGACAGTTGAAAGAGGGAAGGCAAATTCGCATAAAGGCAAGGGCTGGGAAATAGTCACTCGCAAAATAATCGAACTTCTAAACAATCGCGAAAAACCTGTTGTATTTTTGTTGTGGGGATCAAGTGCAAGAGAGATAGGAAAGGTCGTTACAAATAGTAGACACTTTAAGTTGGAATGTGCACACCCTAGTCCAATGAGTGCCAATCAAGGTGGTTGGTGGGGGAATAAGCATTTTAGTAAAACCAACGCTATACTTGAAAGCCTTGGTGAAAAACCTATCGACTGGCAAATTGAAAACATATAGTATTTACAAAACACGCATTTTGTAATATAATACTAGCGAGGTGAATTATGAGATACTTATTGCTTGAAAGTGAAGCAAATCCAGCGATAGTTGTTGCGATTTTACTAGGCGGACTTGCTATTGCACTTACAATATATTTTTATCTACGAAAAAGATTTGGCACTGTGAAAAACCTTAATGAAAATATTACTAAGGTAGATGTAAAACTTAATAAGGATTATTGCAGTGAGTTGGAAATGAAGTTTTTGGAAAACTTGCACAGGGCTATGCCAAAGGAGCTTATTGCATTCCCAAGAGTGGGTGTGGACCAACTTGTTTCTCCAAATAAAGATAAAAACGCATACAACGCAATTATGAGCAAATATCTTGATGTCGTGGTGTTTACTAGAAAAGATATGACACCAGTGCTTGTAATAGATTTAGTGCAAAATAGTAGTGTTCAATCAATGCAATTTGACGAACTTGACTCCAATGTGGTTAAAGTATTGAAGGCTGTCAAACTTAATGTGATTAAAGTCGAACTAACACAAACTTACGATTTGGAAAAACTTAGAGAAAATGTGTTGAATGCTCTTCCAGATAAGGTCGTATCGACACTTAAAAGCAATTACATTAATGAAAATGTCAAAAAGTAGTGTGTTTTTGACATAAAGTAAAAATATGTTATATTTTAGAAAGAAATAAAAAACTAGTTAAAATTTACATAAAATTTGAAATTATTAATGTGAAAACAAAAAAAATAAAAGACAAGCGTTTGCTTGTCTTTTTTAATCAAAAAAACCATACATCCATTTTTGATGGCGTGCAAATATGCAAATGTGTAAAAACAACTCCTCCAAAGCAACCTTATGGCACACATTGAAATCCTCTTAATGCTGCTGACTTCCGCCCCTGACATGATTCAAAGCACAACATTGCATAAGACCTTAAACTCAACATTGTCGTTACAAATTGTACATACCCACCGTTTCACCGAGAATGGCATTCGGCCCTGCATATAGCGGGTTTCAGGAATAGGGCACCGCTAACTCCCCACCTAGTATGGTTTAATTATGATAGCACAGATATTGGATTTTGTCAATGGTTTGATTAAGTTTGGTTCTGCTAGTCACAATTTTCGACAAATATTAATATCTTGTAAAAAAGCATTTGGATAAAAATATCAAAACTTACAATATTAGTTTTGATTACAAATCAAAATGTGTTAGAATAACAAAAATATTTGAGGATACATTTATGCCAAACAACAGTAGTAATGCGAGTCGTTTTATTAAAGCGTACAACACTATTGACCTTGCACTTAGAATGCAAGGCGAGATGAAACGCAGTCTTAGTTATACTGAGGCAGTAAGACGCGCAGCTCGTACAAATAGTATTGTTAGAAAATATGAAGAAAAACTTGTGGATTATGGCAGACTAAGAAATGCCATTGTGCATAATAGCAATGACCAAGTTGCTATTGCTGAGCCGTACATTGAAGTTGTAGAAGAGTACGAAAAAATAGCAAAACTTATCACAACTCCACCACTTGCAATAGACACGGTTTGTGTAAAAGATGTAAAATGTGTCGATCATACATTGCCACTAAAAGATGTTTTGGCATATATGTATAAGACAGGTTTTTCAAACTTGCCAGTGTATAAAGATGGTATGCTAGTAGGTATTGCAAATAGTGCTCGCATAGGTAGAGCTATCGGACACAAAATTTATGAAAAGGTGGATATCAATAGATATCTCGAAACTCCTATTGAAATTGTAGTAAAAGAGTTTGCACAAGACAATTTTTATACTATTGTCAATAAAAGCGTAACCCTTGATATGATTTTAAATCTGTTTACTGAAAATAGAAAATTGAGCATTGTGCTTATTACTCCGACTGGAAGTTTGCTCGAAACCCCTATTGGCGTAATTACTGTCGGTGACATACTAGACATAAACAAAGTGCTTGAAGATTATGACTAACACTTGACTAAATCATAGTGTTGTATTAAAATATAAATAGTTTAATATAAAGGCCTTGATAAAGGACGCGTCAAAAGACAAAAGTTTTTGCAGAGAGTAGGCGGGTGGTGTGAGCCTACAAAACTTGTCGTTTGGTATCACCTTTTAGCCACCTTGCCGAAATTAGTAAGTGGGGTCGGGCACTTCCCGTTATAGGAGTCGTATGTGATGGCATACTGTTATAAGTGGTTGATACTTGTCCAAGTGTTCTTATAACGCTTGGGCATTTTTATTTTAGGAGGATATATGAAAAAAGAAAGTACAAAACCCAATTTTCCTGCAATGGAAGAAGAAGTATTAAAGTTTTGGGACGCAAACAAGATTTTTGAAAAGGTAAAAGAAAAAAACAAGCATACAGGCAAGTATTTTGCATTTCTTGACGGTCCAATCACTGCAAACAACGAAATGAAACTTCACCATGCGTGGAATAGGTCGCTTAAAGATATTATGCTTAGATACAACGCGCTAAATGGTTGTGATTGTCACTATCAAAATGGTTTTGACGCACAAGGATTGTGGGTTGAAGTAGGTGTGGAGAAAGAACTTGGCCTTAAAGACAAACGCGATGTTTTGAAATACGGAATGGACAAGTTTACCGAAGCGTGTATTTCAAGAGTAAAACACTTTGCTGGTGTGATTAGTGACCAATCAAAACGCCTTGGCCAATGGATGAACTGGGACAACTCGTACTTTACAAACAGTGATACAAACATAACATATATCTGGTACTTTTTGAAAAAATGTTATGAGAAAGGGATGCTTATTGAGAAGTATCGTCCAATGCCATGGTGCAGTCATTGCGGAACATCATTGAGCGAACACGAACTAGCAGATAGTTATAAAGATATGGAACACACAGCAGTGTTTTTCCACCTTCCAATCAAGGACACTGATATGGATATGCTTGTATGGACAACTACTCCTTGGACACTATCGAGCAATGTGGCAATAGCAGTCAATCCAGACCTAAACTATATAGTCTGCGAAGTTAAGAGTTCGGATCGAAAAATAGTACTATGCAAAGATGCCAAAAAGGTGCTAAAAGACGACATAAAAAGCATATTGAAAGAAGTCAAGGGAAGCGAACTTGTAGGGCTAACATATGAGACATGTTTTCCTGAGCTTGACGAACAAAAATTTGAGCACAAAATTGTCGCATGGGATATGGTAGATGCGACCGAAGGTAGTGGTGCTGTGCACATTGCCCCTGGTTGTGGTGCAGAAGACTTCGAACTTGGCGAAAAACTTGGACTTCCAAAGGTTTGCCCAGTAGACGAAAATGGCATTTTCTTCAAAAACTTTGGCTTTTTCAGTGGCAAAAACACTGTCGAAGTAGCGGACGAGGTTTTTGCCGAACTTAAAAAGAGAAACAAATTGTACTACACACACAAGTACACTCATAGATATCCAGTTTGCTGGCGTTGTAAAAATCCACTTATATTTAGACTTTCTAAGGAGTGGTATTTGAAAGTTGATACAGTGCGCGATGCGCTTATCAAATCGGTCGACACTGTTGAGTGGCAACCTGAGTTTATGAAAAAGCGTATGCTTGACTGGCTTACAAACATGGGCGACTGGAACATTTCCAGAAAGAGAGTTTATGGACTTCCATTGCCTTTCTATCGCTGTGAACATTGTGGCAAGTTGACTGTTGTGGGCAGTCTTGACGAACTTAAAAAATTGTCGAGCAAGAGCGAAGTCGAAGCGCTTCCACACTTGCATCGTCCATATATTGACGATATAAAAATCAAATGCCCAAATTGCGGTGAAAAAGTAAGTCGTGTGGCAGAAGTAGGGGATTGTTGGCTTGATGCGGGCATTACTCCGTTCTCCACCAAAAAATATTTTGAAGATAAAGAGTTTTGGAAGAAAAACTTCCCTTCGGATTGTGTAATTGAGATGAAAGAACAAATTAGGCTTTGGTTTTATGCTCAATTATTTATGAGTATCGTGCTAGAAGGCGTTGCGCCATATAAGAAAGTTATAGGATTTGCAATGCTTGTAGCGGAAGATGGAAGCAAATTTTCTAAGTCCGGCCCTAATAATATAAGTTTCAACGACCTTGTAAAGACCACAGGTGCTGACCTTATTAGATACATTTTTGCATCAAACAATATGTTGAATGACACACGCTTTGGCATGGGTATTTGTGACGAAAATCGACGCAAAATACTAGGACTATGGAACGCATATATTTTCTTAAACACATATCTAAACATCGACAATCCACAAATTGACGGGTTTATGCCAAAAGAGAGCGACCTTGATGTTACAGACAAGTGGCTTGTTCAGGCGATAAATACATTTATAGAAAACAGCGATGAAAATTACAAACACCAAAGATTTTACAATGTTACTCGTGATTTTGAAGTCCTTATTGACGATATTACAAACTTCTATATCCGTGCAAACAGACGCAGATTTTGGAAGAGCGAAGACAACGAAGACAAGTTGGTGGCGTACTGGACATTGTATCATGCACTAAAAGCGGTGGTTGGGGTTATGGCGCCAATTATGCCATTCCTTGCCGAGCATATATGGCAAAACCTTGTGCGTGAAGTAGAGAAAAATAGTGTAGAAAGCATTTTTGAAGACGGATGGGTGAGAAAACTACCTTTCGACTTTAAAGAGTATGACGAATATGTCAAACTTGTAAAGAGCATAACAAGTATAGGTGGCAGACTAAGAAATGAAAACTCACTAAAAGTAAAACAACCTTTGTCAAAGGCATATGTGCTTAGTGAAAACACAAAAACTCTTGACACAGTAAGACTTTTCCAAGACTTGATTAAGGACGAGTTAAACATTAAAGAGATGGTCGTAAGTGACAATATAAGTGAGTTTAACGACTACTATCTAGGTGTAAACTTTAAGTCGGCAGGAGCAGTGCTAAAAGGCGATGTTCAAAAATTGAAATCGACATTGGAAAACGCAAATGAAAAAGAAATGGCGGGATATGTCGAAGGTTACAACAAAGGTAAAGTAGAAGTACTTCCTTGGGGTGTGCTTGATAGCAGTTTGTTTGTGAAAAACAGCCGACCAAAGAGCCATTTTGTAGTGGGCAAAGAAGACGAAATAACAGTAGTCATCGACACTACACTTACTCCCGAACTAGTAAATGAAGGTTTGCTACGCGAGATAATAAGAAATGCGCAAATATTAAGAAAAGAAGCTGATTTCAATATTGAAGCGCGTGTAAAACTAAATATCACTACAAATGACAAAAACATTAAAAAGGTTTTGGAAGATAATAGTGAAAAGATAAAAGCCGAAGTACTTGCAGTAGAGTACAACACCAGCAAGTTTGACGCTGAAATAGAGCGTGAAGTAGAAATAGGTGACGGAGCAAAAGTCACAATATCGCTAAAAACAGTTTGAGGTAAATATGATAAGAGTACTATATGAAGACAATCACATCATTGTCGTTGAAAAACCGCAAAATGTGCCATCGCAAGAAGACGGGACAGGTGATAAAGATATGCTAAATATGGTTAAGGATTATATCAAAGAAAAGTATAATAAGCCAGGCAATGTTTATGTTGGGCTTGTCCATAGACTAGATAGACCGACAGGCGGACTTATGGTTTTTGCAAAAACTAGCAAGGCTGCGTCAAGACTAAGCGACCAAATCCGAAATCACAATCTCGAAAAAACTTATCTTACTGTCACAATGGGAATCCCAAAAGAAAACAAAAATCGTCTTACAAACTACCTACTAAAAAACGAAAGACAAAATAGGGTAGATGTTGTGCCTATGCTTACTACTGGCGCAAAAGAAGCAGTGCTTGATTATGAAGTGATGGATACACATCTAGATAAGTATGCACTTATAAAAGTCAATTTGCTTACTGGCAGGTCACATCAAATAAGGGTGCAATTTAGACACATAAAATGTCCAGTATTTGGCGATATGAAATATGGTGGTGAAAATATGCCAAAAGGATACAATCTTGCCCTTTGGTGTTATCAATTAAAATTTTCACATCCTACTACAAAAGAACTTATGACATTCAAATCATATCCTGACGAAAAGTCTATCCCTTGGAAAGATTTTTCATTTAAGGGTCTTTAAAAAAACAAAAAAGCACGCATTTGCGTGCTTTTTTTGTGTTTGCATAATACTTTGCATAGTAGTGTTATTTTTGTATTTTTTCGCTGTCATCGTCACATACAATGCAGTCAGTAGTAAGAAGTGTGCAAGCGACACTTGTTGCGTTTTCAAGTGCTGTGCGTGTGACTTTTGTGGGGTCGACAATTCCCATTTTGTACATATCCCCATATTCATTTGTAAGAGCATTGAGCCCGTAATTTTTATCGTCCTTAATGGACAAAACCTTTTCTATCACAACTCCTGAGTCTAATCCTGAGTTTTGCGAAATGATAATCAAAGGTTGTTTTATGGCTTTTTGTACTATCTCTACACCTGTTTTTTCGTCGCCTGATAGAGTAGATGATAGAGCACTGAGCGAGTCTAATGTTTTTATAAGTGCACATCCACCACCTATCACAACGCCTTCTTCAAGCGCACTTTTTGTTGCACTGATTGCGTCTTCGATGCGGAGTTTTTTCTCTTGCATTTCGACTTCTGTACTGCTCCCTACATAAATCACGCCAATGCCACCTGATAGTTTTGCAAGGCGCTCTTTTAGGCTTTCTCTGTCAAAGTCATTGTCACATTCGTCAACTTGCGCTTTGACCAATTTGATGCGTGCTTCAATCTTTTTAGGGTCGCCCAAACCCCCTGTAAGTAGGGTGGTGTCCTTTGTTATTTTAGCACTCTTTGTGTGACCTAAAAATGTGTAGTCAGCGTCTTTTAGATTTGTTCCATTTTCGCTGGATATGTAAGTTCCGCCTGTAAGAGTTGCGATGTCTTCTAGATAGGCTTTTCGTCTATCACCAAATGCTGGTGCTTTTACAGCAACAACATTAAGCAGTCCCCTTAGTTTGTTTAAAACAAGCGTGTTTAGCACTTCGCTTTCGTAGTCTTCGGCGATTATAAGTAGCGGTGTGCCATTTGACGATGAGTATTCGAGTATTGACAAGATTTCGTTTATGTTTGTGATTTTCTTGTCTGTAATCAAAATGCCTGGGTCACTCAAAACACATATCATTTTTTCCATATCGTTTGCCATATATGGTGACAAATATCCCTTATCCCATTCGATGCCTTCAACTACTTGCAAATATGTGCGCATAGTTTTGCTGTCTTCTACTGTAAGTACGCCGTTTTTGCCCACCTTCTCAAATCCTTCGGCTATGAGTTTGCCGACTTCTTCGTCACCTGCACTAATTGACGCTACATTATATATCTCTTTGCTGGTGGTGATAGGTTTTGACATCTCTTTTAGTTTTGCTACACATGCTTGGGTGGCCTTTTTTATGCCCTTGTTTATCATAATCGGGTTTGCTCCCGCGGTGCAGTTTTTGATGCCTTCCTTTATTAGACCTTGCGCAAGTACACACGCTGTTGTTGTGCCGTCACCTGCGATGTCGTTTGTCTTGATACTAACTTCTTTTATTATGCTCGCTCCTACATTTTCAAATGGGTCACTTAGCATAATTTCTTTTGCGATTGTCACACCATCGTTTGTGATTAGTGGAGTGGAGTATGGTCTATCTAGCACAACATTTCTTCCTTTTGGCCCAAGGGTTAGTTTGACGGCTTTTGCGAGTGTGTCGACACCTTTTTCCAGTGCTTTAGTGGCTTCAAATCCACATAGTATTTTTTTCTTAGTCATTGTTGTTCTCCTTTACGACCGCTAAAATGTCAGTTTGTTTTACGAGCACAAAGTTTTGGTCTTCGAGTGTCCAGTTAAACCCCGAAAACGAGTTTATCAGTACTTTGTCGCCCACCTTTACTTCAAAACCATTTGGGCTTGTGCCGAGCGCAACAACTTCCATAAGAGTGGATTTGTTTTCGTCTTCGGGAAGAATGAGCCCAAGCGAATTTGTTTTCTTGACGGGGCGTAGCAAAACCCTGTCATAAATAGGTTTTATTTCCATTTTTCCTCCTGCATCTTATCTACATTGTATATGCGTTTTTGTGTAAATAAGTTTATTATAATTTGTTTTCAAACCACATATAAATTATAAAAGGTGTTTGACGAGGTTTTCAATTTTCTATGACAAAAAAATATGGCAATGATGTAAAATACATTAAAAGACGCGGGCGTGTTTCAAAAACTCTTAGGCGATTGTTCTATTTCGTTTTTGTGTTGGTGGTCGCAATTTCATTTGGTCAGGTTTTTGCTGGTGCGATGGTGGGAAACCTAAACCTACATATATTTGGTCAGCGCGACAAAGTTAAGGTCAAAAAAGAAATATACTATGGCATAAAGATGGGTGAGTACACTGACCTAAACGACGCCAAGACCACTGCAAACATCGTGAGCCAAGCGGGTGGCGGTGGCTATGTGTGGCAAGATGGCAGTAAATATGTGGTTTTGGGGTCGGTGTATCTCAATGAAGTTGACTGCGAAAAAGTTGTCAACAATTTATCCGAAAACTACAAGGCGAGTGTGTATGACATAACTCTAAAAAAGTGCAAGTTTACGATTGAAGACATCTCAAAAAAAGAACAACTAAAAATAAAAGACATAGTCGAGTTTTGTAATTTGACCTTTGAAGAACTATACAAAATAAGCATCGACTATGATACGGGCAATATATCAAATATAGCGGTTAGTGCAAAATCCAATAGTCTTAAAAGCAAAGTGATAGCAAACAAAAACCAGATAGACCTACTAAACATAAAGTACAATAGCGAAAACCTTACACTTATATACAATGCACTTCAAAGCATTGAAGACATTCTCGAACTTCTCACGAATCAAATGTTGACGACAGAAAACAACCTAAATCTTGTAAAATACGCGTTTATTGATATATTGCGAGTAAGTTTTGACCTAAGAAATGGGCTAAAATGATGTTTTACATTTGTCTAAATGTTGATAATTGTTGTATCATATAAGTATGAAAAAATACTTGAAAGAAAATTACAAGTTAATAATCATAAAACTTGTTGTCATAGTATGCGTGCTAACACTTGACCTAGTGAGCAAGTATCTTATGCAAAGACACTATGAGCAAGGTGGCGAAGACATAACGCTTATAAAGGGTGTTTTGTCTTTTTCCTATTGTGAAAACGATGGTGTCGCGTGGAGTATGTTTGCGGGCAAGGGCAAGATTATTGCAATCCTTAGCATCGTGTTGATAGTGGGGATTATGGCATTTGATGTGTTTAATGCAAATAAAAACTTTTTCAATATAGCGGGCTTTGCCTTGATAATCGCAGGCGCAATAGGAAACTGCGTGGACAGATTTGCTTGTGATTATAGAGTGCGCGATTTTATCTCAGCTGATTTTATAAATTTCCCTGTGTTTAATGTTGCAGATATGGCAATCACTGTGGGCTGTATTTTCTACATTATATACTTTTTGTTTTATGCTAAAAAGTACGATAAGGAGCAAAACAATGGACAAAACAGTAAGTAGTGAATATGCAGGAGTTAGGCTTGACCAGTTTGCGCTTGACTGTATGGATGACATTACACGATCGCATATAAAGGTTATGATCGAAAATGGTCTTATCTTGGTCGACGGCAAAAAAGTCAAAGCTGGCTACACACTAAAAGTCGGCAATGTCGTGTCATTTGCGAATGAAGAGAAAGTGCCCGATAGAGCGGTTGCCGAAAATATCCCGCTTGATATCGTGTACGAAGACAGTGACTTCGTAATTATTAATAAGCCAAAAGGAATGGTGGTGCATCCAGCAGTCAAAAACACAACTGGCACGCTTGTTAATGCACTGCTGTATAATATTAAAGACCTTAGCGGAATAAACGGGGTTATGCGACCAGGGATTGTGCATAGGCTTGACAAGGACACAAGTGGACTTCTTGTTGTCGCCAAAAACGACTTTGCACACGCGATTTTATCAAAACAAATCCAAGACAAAGTTTGTCATAGATATTATTTGGCACTTGTCGAAGGTCATATCAAAGAAGAAAGCGGTGAGATAATCACAAAGATTGCTCGAAGCCCCAAAAACAGACTGAAAATGGCTAATTGCAGTGACGGCAAAATTGCGCACACTATTTATCATGTTGTGGAAAGATTTGACAAAGTCGACCTTGTGGAGTTTGAGTTGAAGACAGGTCGAACTCACCAAATCAGAGTGCATTGCGAAGGCATACATCACCCTATATTAGGGGACAAGTTGTATAGCGCAAAGATGGAAAAGTATTATAAATATGCACAGTTTTTACATGCATACAAACTAGTTTTACTTCACCCACGCACAAACCAACCTATGACTTTTGAAGTAGGACTTCCTAAGTATTTTGAAGATACTCTAAATAGTCTTAGAAAATCTGACAAATAATTACAAAAAATATTTTACCCGCATATAAAAGTTATGATATTATATAAACAATTAATGGAGGAAATTATGTCAAAAAACGAAAACGGATTTAGATCAATTATGAATTTGATGGCTTTTGTAGCCATAGTAATGATAGCGGTGTCTTTGATTTTGTCAAAGTTGAACTTCGCTGCAAGCATCAATGGCGCTTGCCAACTTATCGCTAATGTTATCGCATATATCATGGTTGCGATATCGTCATTCTACTTCGTGCGCAGTCGCAGGGGGATAGGTTATATTATCACTTGGATTGTTTGCGTGGTTGTTATTATCGTTATGATGTTTTTATAGTAGGTAAACACAAATGAAAAAGTTTTTTCAAAATCCATACTATCTTGCGTGGGTGATTGCTCTCGGGCTTATATTAGTGCTTGGCATTATAAGTTCGTTTGTGAACGCTCTCTTTCGGGTGGTGATTGTGCTTATTGGTGCTGAATGCATTTATTCGGGCGTGTTGTTGTTGCTCGCAAAACGCAAAAATAAAGTCAATGTAGAAGATTTTGTAAACGAGAGCGAAGTCGAACAGAAAAAATTTTCGTTTGCTAAGAGCGAACAAAAGATGAATTCGACCTTGCTTATAGTGTCGCTGTTTATTTTTGGCGTGGTCCTTATATATTTGGCTTTCAGATAAACATACTTTATTGCATAAAACGACTAAAAAATATACATTCAAAGGATTTTTGGGTGTATTTTTTTGCATATTAAATTGCACTTAATATTTTAATGTGATATAATAAACGCGACAATAAAATTTAGGAGAAAATAATGAAATACAAAATTGTAGAAAACAAGAAAAATGTTGTCACAATGGAAATCAGTGTTGACAAGAAAGAATGGGACGAAGCAGTCGAAGACGCTTATCAAACCGGCAAGGGCAAATACAACATTGAAGGATTTAGAAAAGGTAAAGCGCCTAGAAAGGTTATTGAAAATATGTACGGCCCTACAATTTTCTTTGAAGACGCTCTTACAAATATATTTGACAAACACTATCAAGCTATAATGGCAAAGGAAAAGGATATCGAGCCTATTGATGCGCCAAATATCCAAGTAAAGAGCTTAGATGACAAGGGTCTAGTTATTGAAACCAAAATCCCTGTAATGCCAGAAGTTACTTTGGGAGCATACACAGGCCTTGGCATTGATGTAAAACCTAAGGCTGTTACTGCAAAACAAGTTGAGGAAGAAGTAAAGCGCGTGCAAGAACAACAAGCGCGTTATGTAGAAATCCACGAGCCAGTAAAACAAGGAAACATTGCAAACATTGACTTTGAAGGATTTGTAGACGGAGTTGCGTTTGCAGGTGGCAAGGGCGAAAACTACGACCTAGAAATAGGCAGTCACTCATTTATCGACACTTTCGAAGACCAACTTGTAGGACTAAAAGAAGGGGATAGTAAAGAAGTAAAAGTTACTTTCCCAACCGAGTATCATTCGGATGACCTAAAAGGCAAAGAAGCAGTATTTAAAGTAAAAGTAAACGCTGTAAAAGAAAAACAACTTCCAGCAATCGATGATGCACTTGCAAGTGATGTAAGCGAGTTTGACACACTAAAAGAGTGGAAAGACCATATCAAAGAACATCTTACTGAGCATGCAGTTGAGAACGCAAAAATCGAAACAGAAAACAAGATTATTGACGCAATCGTTAAAGACTCAAAAATGGATTTGCCAGATGTTCTTGTAGAAAACGAACTTGACAATTTGATGCATGACCTAGAATATAGATTGATGTATCAAGGTTTGAAACTTGAAGATTATGCCAAATATCTAAATACAACAGTAGAAGATATAAGAAAACAACGCGAAAAAGAAGCGGAAAAGGCATGCAAAGTTAGACTAGTAATGTCTGAAATATTGAAGAAAGAGAAAATGACAGTAAAAGACAGCGAAGTAAACGCCAAGATAAAAGAGATGGCTAAGAAAGCTGACCAAAGTCTTGAAGATTATAAGGCGCACCTTGATGACCAACGCATTGCGTACATCAAAAACAACATTTTACTTGACAAACTTCTTACTTTCTTAATTGAAAACAATAAATAATTATACTAATGAAAAGTTGTCGCAATTATAGTGTAATGCTTGGTTGCGACAATTTTAATAAAAGGAGAGGATTATGTTAGTACCTATGGTCATTGACCAAACAACTCGTGGCGAACGCAGTTATGATATTTATAGTAGACTGCTAGAAGATCGCATAATATTTTTGTCGGGCGAAATAGATGACAATGTGGCAAACACTGTTGTGGCCCAACTTATTTATCTTGAAGCCAAAGACCCTAAAAAAGATATAAGCCTTTACATCAATTCACCAGGTGGCAGTGTAACTGCTGGAATGGCGATATACGACACTATGAACTATATCAAGTGTGATGTTAGCACAATATGTGTAGGGCTTGCTGCATCGATGGCGTCGTTTATACTTGCAAGCGGTGCTAAGGGCAAGCGTATGTGTCTTAAAAACAGCGAAGTTATGATACACCAACCACTTGGCGGGGCACAAGGTCAAGCAAGTGACATTATGATAACCGCAAAACACATAGAGCGTATCAAGAAAAATATGACAAAACTACTTAGCGAACACACAGGACAAGATGTCAAAAAACTCGAACAAGATATGGACAGGGATTACTTTATGACAAGCGACGAAGCCCGAGCATATGGGATAGTTGATAAGGTGATAACAAAGAGAGATTAGGAGAATATATGGATTATAAAAAACCCACTTGTTCGTTTTGTGGCAGGGACACGCAAGATGGCAGAGATTTATTAGCCAGCCCAGACGGAAAGAGTTTTATCTGCACTGAGTGTGTAAAAACATGCAAAGAGTATACTAAAGTACAGGAAGATTCGTCGCCGATAATAGATCTTCCAACCCCAAAACAAATCAAGGAAATGCTTGATGAATATGTTGTTGGGCAAGACAACGCAAAGAAAGTGTTGTCGGTCGCAGTCTACAACCACTACAAACGCATAAACCATAAGGTCAAACATCCAAATGACACGAGCGCGGTCGAACTAGACAAGAGCAATGTACTTTTAATAGGCCCTACTGGCAGTGGCAAAACTATGCTTGCTCGCACACTAGCGCGAATACTAAAAGTTCCATTTGCACAAGCAGATGCGACCACATTGACCGAAGCAGGTTATGTCGGCGATGATGTGGAAAACATACTTTTAAAGCTTATCCAAAATGCAAATTATGACATCAAGAGCGCCGAAAGGGGCATAATCTACATTGACGAAATAGACAAAATCACTAAAAAGAGCGAAAATGTAAGTATAACTCGTGATGTTAGTGGTGAAGGTGTCCAACAAGCATTGTTGAAGATAATCGAAGATACAATTGCGTCAGTGCCACCACAAGGCGGGCGCAAGCATCCACACCAAGAGTGTTTGCAAATCAATACCACAAACATTTTGTTTATATGTGGTGGCGCATTTGTAGGCCTTGATAAAATAGTCGAAAGTAGAGTAAACACAGCGTCGTTAGGTTTTAATGGCGAACTTAAAAAAGATTTTTCAAATGCTGAAATAATCTCATCGCTCCAACCGCAAGATCTAATTAAATACGGACTAATTCCCGAATTTGTAGGTCGTATGCCAGTAGTTGTGGGGCTTGATGACTTGGACGAAAATGCGCTTGTAAAAATAATGACCGAACCTAAAAATGCCCTAGTCAAACAATACAAAACATTGTTTGATATGGAAGGAGTCAAACTCGATATAAAAGAGAGTGCAGTCAAATATGTTGCACGCAAAGCCTTAGCGCTTCACACAGGAGCAAGGGGACTAAGGTCAATAATGGAAAATACAATGATGGACACAATGTACACCATTCCTGACAAAAAACAAATCGAAAGAGTAGAAGTAAAAGTGGTTGATGGTGCACTCAAAACCATCATTCACAAAGCAAAATCGTCTACGCAAAAAAGTGCCAAAGCGGTGTAATTGCATAGTAGTATGCAAATAGGCAAAAGTGGCTAAACAAAGGATAAAATGGGAGATAGTATGAAGATAACAAAAAGTGCTTTTAAGACAAGTGTCGCAAGTGCCAAAAACATACTAATTGACGACAAACCGCAAATAGCGTTTGTAGGTCGAAGCAATGTCGGCAAGAGTAGTCTTATCAATATGCTTGTGGGCAATAGCAAACTTGCAAAAACCAGTTCGACACCGGGTCGTACTCGACTTATAAACTACTTTCTCATCAACGACGAGTTTTATTTCGTGGACTTGCCGGGCTATGGTTATGCGAAAGCCAGCAAGAATATGGTTTATGAGTGGCAAAGCCTTATCGAACCTTATCTAATACACAACGACTCGCTAAAATGCGTGTGCGTTTTGGTTGATAGTAGGCACGAGCCAAGCGACCAAGACAAACAAATGGTAAACTTTTTAAGTTATTACAATATTCCGTTTATCATTATTGCGACCAAGTGCGACAAACACACAAAGTCCGCACTCAAACCAGCGCTTTTAAAGGTTGCAAATAGTATGATGGTGGGAGTGGGCAATGTGTATGGCGTGAGTGCCCAAACCCGATATGGCAAAGACGAGATACTAGCAAAACTCGACGATATGTTAAGTATATAGTGTTATGCAAAACCACAAAACCGCTTTTAGATAGCGGTTTTTTCTTTTTCAAAGCGACCAAAATACATTTGTAAAACCTGTGGAATTGTGTTATACTAAGTATAATAAAAAAGTGGTTGCTGATAGTGACACTAGGAGGAAAAATGAAAAAAGTATCTCCCAAAATTCATATTGTGATAGATATTTTTATATTGTTGTTTGTAATAATGCTTACACTGTCGTTCTTTTTCCCGTCAATAATGATACTAAGCAAGGGCATCGACGCAAACTCGACTCCGCATCCTTTGACCTTGCTCGAATATATAAATTACAACTCTCCATTACTATTGATTTCTTTTGTTTTTGCGCTAATTACGATTTTCATATGTGTGGGTATTTTGGTGGTTACTGTGCTAGAAATGTTTAGGGTAATCGGCAGAACCCACATCAAAGAAGTTCTGGGCTTTTTGGTTATCATAACAAGCATAATCGCCTTTGCTTGCACAATCGCATACTGTATCCAAAACACTTCGTATTCGACCAACACCGATGATGTGTATCTCAAATTTGCACCGGGAGTAAGTATGTATGTGGTTTTGGTTTGTGGCTTTTTCAGTGGAATAGGTTCGATAATCGACTCGCCGACACTGATTGACCTAAACCCAGGTTTTGTTACACTTCCAGCCAAGATAAAAGTTGAAGGTGCTGGTCTTGAAGTGGGCGATGATTCATCAACTGACAAACCCCAAAACAATTCGACCAATTCCGACAATTCCCAACAAAATCCTACACAATCCGACAACCCCGACACAAAGTAGGGTCACGAGATGATTACAAAAGTGAATTATAAATTGAGTCCGCTTGACGGAAAACCAAAACAAATTTTGATTGCCATACATGGCTTTGCGGGCGACGCCAATAGTTCGACTATACAAGAACTTGCTGACAAGTTGAGAAAAGACAATGTTTTAGTTGTGTCATTTGACTTGCCGTGTCATGGTGATGATAAAAGCACAATGCCACTGGATTTGGATTTGTGTTATAAATATTTGAACATGGTAGTTAGTGGTGTCAAAAAAGAATACGACTTGCCGATATCGTTTTTCGCAACAAGTTTTGGTGGATATTTGCTTTTAAACTACCTAAAAAATACTAAGTACAATTTTGCAAACGCAAAAATAATACTAAGAGCGCCTGCGGTCTATATGGACGAAATACTAGTGCAAAAAATTTTGCCAGAGCATAACTATCAGTTGAAAGATTTGCAAAATGGAGTGGTGGATTTAGGTTATGAAAAACCGCTTTTAGTCGCAAACAAGTTTTTGACTCAACTAGAAAAAGATAAAATAACCACAATAAACACAAATTATTTTTACAACATTATCCAAGGAAAAAAGGATAACATTGTAGACTACAAACAAAACCAAAAGTTGTTTAGAAGATATCCCAAAAACTACAAATTTTATTATTTTCCAAAAGCCGACCATAGATTTAAAAACGAAGGCGACCTAACGAAAATAGTAGAAATTGTAGAAAATATACTTGTATCAAAATAAAAAGTCCACCGAGATGGTGGACTTTTTTAATAACTACCTTCAAGATTAAAATCCTTAAAAACGGGGTCGTTAAAGAAATCAAATAGTGTTATATTAAGGGCTTGACAAATGTCAAGTAGAGTACGAGTACCAGGATTTTTACTTCGACCATAAAAAATACAGCGGATTGTCGCGGATGGCAAACCTGCAAGAGTAGCGAGTTTATTTGGAGTTATGCCTTTGCTGTTGCATAAATCTATAATTCTTTTTGTTATTGCTTCTTCCAATTTCATAGCAAATTATTACCAAGAGATATATTTTCTATAATTTTATCAAATAACATTTTATAAAATGAGAGACATATCTCTGATAATGTGATATAATAATGATAATTTAACCGTAAAGGGGGCAAAATGGAAAAGATAGTTGGGATTTTTGGGAGTAATGTTATTCATTGTCCAGAGATAATCCATCGCACAACTTTAAAATTAAAAGAGAAAATTGATTTTGGAACAAGGAAGTTTGTAGTAATGGCAGAAGGTGATTTTGGCGACATAACAACACAAGCGATGAAGTATTTGTTGTTAGACAATAAAGATGTTGTATTTGAGATGTTGGGGGATAGTGAAACCAACTTTCGTTATCTGTTAGAAGTTTGTGATGAAATATTGTACTATGTAGTGCCAAATATTAAGTGTGACGCGTCCGTGCGAGTAGAAGAAGTTGAAAAGACGGGTAAACCAGCGACCAATTTGTTTGTGGAGTACGACAACGAAACCTATATTTTGGGTACAAATAGGCGGTACACATAAAAAGTCCACCGAGATGGTGGACTTTTTGTGTGATTAAAGAAATCACAATATCCGACAAATTCCGACAAAATCCGAACATAACTAGCGAGTAACGACGGGAGTAGTAGCGGGATAAAGTGGCAAGTCAAAGAAACCGCTACAAACATCTTGAGTAAACTCTTGACATTGCGGAACTTTGCAGTAGCCGTATGTAGGAACCAAAATGTCTGCGTTTACCACAACTTTAAGGATAATGGTAAGGCAAGCATCAAGAGAGAAAATGTTGTTGCCGACATAATCGCCATCAACGCCAAGGCAAGTAGCGAAAGGGCGGATGGTGTAAGGAACGATTGAAGGAGCGGGCACATAAAGCACAACATCTTGGTTAACAACGATAGTGCCAGTGCCAGTACCAGCGACACCGTTAGCGTCGGTGTAGTTGACAGTAACTGGGATGTTGACGTCCGCAGTAACTCTCGCAAAGCAAGGTCTGTCTTCAAATCTCTCAACGGTCAAGTTTGTAAGGGTAACACCGTCAGGGTTGCAGACAGCGCTCACGAAAGTAAGTGGTTGGACAGGGTCTGCGGGAGTAAGGTTTTGAAGAGTGACATTGATGCCAGTTTCTTGCATTTGTTTCATGCACGCGTCAAAAACTTTTTCCACGCTGATACAGGCTTTTTCACAAAGGCCATTAAGTGGGTTGTTTGTGATAGGGCCAGGTCTGCAAGTGGTGCAAGTATCCGAATAAAACGACATATCTATATACCTCCTTTTTAATAAGCCTGTTAACATATAATATGTGACTTTCGGCATATGTGTGCAAAACATTTTGTTCTGCCACGCCAAAGGTGTATAATATACACGATAGGAGAGTGAGATGAGAGTATTTGCCATAAGCGACCTGCACCTTAGCATTAATAGCGCAAAACCCATGGACATATTTGGTCCCGTCTGGGCAGACTACCTAGACGCTATCGACCGCAGTTTTAAAGAAAACAACATCACCGATGACGACCTTGTTCTTATCCCAGGCGACATCTCGTGGGCAATGCATATGCCAGACGCCATTGCCGACCTTGACTACATCTCACACTGGCCGGGCAAAAAGGTTTTGCTTAGGGGAAACCACGACTACTGGTGGAAGAGCATCTCAGCCTTGCGCGCAGTTTTGCCCCACAATATGTATGCTATCCAAAACGACGCCATCAAGTTTGGCGACACGATAATATGCGGAACTCGTGGCTGGACAGTCCCAGACTCGACCCACAAAACCGACGCCGATAAGAAAATCTACGACCGCGAGATTATTAGACTCGAACTTTCCCTAAAAGACGCACTGAGACAACAACAAAACAACGAAGACATCATAGTCATAATGCACTATCCGCCTTTCAACATATTTCACGCTGATTCTCCCTTTACAAACCTAATCGAGAAATACGGCGTAAAAAAGGTCGTTTTCGGTCATTTGCATAGCTATGACCACCGCCAAGCACTTGTGTATGAGAAAAACGGCGTAACATACTACTTGACATCTTGCGACCTTGTGCAAAATAACCTTGTGCAAATAAAATAGCCACCACAACACACCAAGCGAACTAGTTGTGATGTTTTTTATACACATCTGCACTTTGTGGCTGTATTTCTGATACTCCTGTAATTCCACCCAAAAACCCACCAAAACTTCCGTTATCGGCAATTTGCGACGCATTTTGCATCAAAAACACCCCAAAAACTTCCGATATCGGAAATTTACAGCGTATAAAACATTGACCGATTTCCGATAATGTCAAATCCTAAGGCGGGGGAGTAGTACATAAAGTATATATTATATATGATACTTTATATGACATAAGCGATGACTATAAACTTAGTACTAATATAGATAAAAAAACACATACTAAATAAAACTTAAAAAAAATAAAAATCATAGCAAATTTGCTTTACATAAAATGTAATATTTTGTATCATTGTGTATAGAAAAAAGGAAAAATGGAGAAATTAATAATATGAAAAAAGTAATGAACGCAAGTAAAAAGTATATTATTACAATAGTTTCGTTTGCAATCATACTTGTAGCCTGCATTGGTGCGACTATCGGTATCACCATGGCATACTTTGGCGATGTTAAGACTGGCAGTGCTGGTATTACACTTGGTGCATCTATTGAGTTTGGTAGCGGAGATGATAGTGGTATATCAGTTGTTGCTGCTAGTGCTACTGCTATTCCTAGCCAAACTATAAATGTTACTACTACTCTTAAAATCAAAAAGGGTACTGGCACAGTTACAAAAGCAGTTTTGCAATTTGTACCTGAATTTACTGCCGGTAGTACTGGTGCTACTTGTTCTTTTGCAGATGATACTGAGTTTGCAGTAACAGGTGTTACTGATGCAGTGCTTGTTGCTAAAAGTAACAAACTATATCTAGTAAATAAAACTACTAAAACAAACCTACAAGAAATCACACCTACTGATGATGGTCTTACAATATCTTTTGTAGTACCTATTCAAGTCCCATCTACTGTTGGAAACTCTGCTAGTGGAAAAGCTTGTAGTATAAAAATGACAGCGAAAGCAATTCAAAGTACAATCTATACAAATGGTACAACTGCTGTTGCTAAGACAGTAAGTGCATTTGCTACATATTTTGAGAATCTAACTGCTGCATCGTAAAAATTTACTATTTACGGCTCTATATAGGGCAAAACACAACTTATTTTTGGTATATCTTATCGAAGTATGGTAGTGATACTGGGCGAAGATAATTGATATATAAATTTATAAAAGGAGAAAAAACATGGAAAAAAGCAAATCTAAAAAGAAATTGATTGGTATCATTGCTGGATGTGCTATGGCATTTATCCTTACAGTAGTAGTATCAGTTGCAGTTACTTTGGCTTACTTCGGTGACAAGGTTACTGGAACACAAACTCTAAAGATGCAAGGTAGAGTAGATCTTGGAGATGCAGTTACTCTAACAGCATCTACATCAGATCCTATTCTACCAGGTGCAACTGTAAAAGCTTCAGCAACTGTAACAGTAGCTGAAACTACAGGTACTCCAACTGACTTTGTTGTTGCTATCAAATTTACAGCAGAATCAACTTCTACTGAAACTACAGCATTGCAAGATACAGCTATCTCTAATTTTAAAGTAGCTGGAGAAGGTACATATTATCTTGTAAAAGGTACTGACGCATATGCTGATGTTTACTATGTAGTAGCTAGTGAAGGTGCTACTAGTTTGGCAGTAATAACAGGAACTAAAACTGCTCAAGCATTGACTTTTGATGTTTCTACTAAATTGAACACAGCACTTACAAATACTTCAGCTTTGTCTGAAATCACTTTTACAGCAGAAGTAACAGCTATTCAAGCATTTGGTATTGATGCAGATAATCCTACTGCACCTACTATTGCTGGTGCTCAATCTGTAATAGCTGACCAAGCTGGTTGGACTGCAGCTTAATAGTTAATAGTTCTATAAAAACTATAATTGCTTAATTCTATTAAATATAAAAGGAGAACGAAAGTTCTCCTTTTTATTTTGTATATAGCTTATCATCTTGTATATGATATATTTTTTATGGCTTATTTTCTTTATGACTCATTGTTTGTATAGTATGTTATAGTGCATTGGGCACATTTTTCATATGTGATTTTTTAGTTATCACGCGGATATTAAGACTCGTCAGATTAAATTTTAGGTCGACATAAAAATATTGAAAAGTCGCAATTTATTGTGAATAATCACAAAAATCTATAACTAGCAACAAAAATTTTTAAATATGGCAAAAATTATTGAAAAAAAGTCTTGACTTGCAAAGTTGCAAGTGTTATATTGTGCTTAATAACGAAGTAGTAAGGCCGTTATTGACCTGCTGTAAGGAGTATATTTTTTAAAAGATTTTATTGATGTGTTTTAATAGATTAAGATAAAAAATGTCACCCCAAGCAGAAGGTGACATTTTTATAGAGTTGAGTCAACAGAAAATACCCAACTATCAACCAGAACAAGACCTAAAAATTAACAAAAAGGAGGTTCTTGTTAGTATCAATTTTATATTATTTGATGGGCATTGTCAAGGTTTTACTGAAATATTTTTGAAGTTGTTTGACAAAATCGTGCAGGAATCTATCTATCAAGGTAGGTCAAAATGTACACCGATTCTTTCTATAAAGTGTATTACTAAATATATTTTTAAGGAGGAAGTGCATTAATGTACGACTATGAAGATTATATCCATTTTGTGAGCAAGTTGACTCATGCAAATGAGATGTATCTAAACAAGAATACTGGAGAAATGGGTGAGCACGAGATACATAAAGGTAATTGTACTTTTTTACCTGATCCTGAAAACCGCGAGTATCTTGGAGAAAACATCACTTTTACTCAAGCAACAAGAATTGCGCACGCTAAAGGCTACAAAAAAGTAGACGGATGTTATTATTGCAACAGACAAAATCACGTAATCTAATACTCTAATTAGTAAAACTTTTTCAATTTAATATAATTGACCTATGGCATAGTATATTGCTATGCCTTTTTTTGTTGTGTATATTTTTTGGAGCGGATTTGTTTTGCTTTGTATGTTATGCAAAGTGTGGTCTTGTGATTGTATACAATATATTGTGGGGTCTGAGTGTTTTTGTGGCTTTAATACACTACTTATTGTGTTTTGTGGGCTTTTTGGGTGTATACAAATAGAGTAAATATTTATGCAAAAAATTGAAAAATACCCCTTTTATTGTTTGGAAAAAAATAATTAATTGTGTATAATTATACTAACATAGGTGGGAGATGGAAAAACTTTTATTTAAACATATACCTGTTATGCTAAATGAGTGCATAGATGGGCTGGACATTAAGAGTAACGGTACCTATGTTGACGGGACTCTTGGTGGTGCTGGGCACAGTAGTGTTATACTAAGCCGTGGCGTAAAAAGGCTTATCGGAATCGACAAAGATGACGATGCACTTGAAGTTGCGAAGGAGAGACTTAGCGGATACGACAATGTGACCTTTGTAAAAAGTGATTTTAAGGACTTTGGAAAAGTGTTAGATTCGCTTGGCATTGACAAGGTAGATGGGGTTCTACTTGACCTTGGCATTAGTAGTTGGCAAGTAGATTGTAGTGAAAGAGGTTTTAGTTATAGAGCCGATGCGCCACTTGATATGCGTATGGACAGGACAAAGAGTTTTAGTGCGTACGATGTGGTTAATGGATATAGCGAAGAAGACCTCAAACGAATACTATTCACCTATGGGGAAGAGTCGTGGGCGCCTAAGATTGCGCAAAACATAGTAAAAGAGAGAGCGATTCGACCTATTGGCACTACGCTCGAACTTCGGGACCTAGTGGAAAGGAGCATACCACGAAAGTTTTGGGGGAACGGCAGTGTAGCAAAGAAAACTTTTCAAGCGATAAGGATAGAAGTAAACGGGGAGTTGGACGGGCTAGACAAGGTGCTAAAAACTATGGCAGAGCGGTTAAACAAGGGTGGAAGGCTATGTGTAATTACCTTTCACAGTCTTGAAGACCGCATTGTGAAAAATGTATTTAAGGAGCTTAGTACTGGGTGCATATGCGACAAGCGAGTGCCTATATGTACTTGCGGGCATGTGGCTCTGGGGCATCTAGTAAATCGCAAGCCTATTGAGCCGAGTGCGAGTGAGTGCGAGGCAAACAAGCGCAGTACGAGTGCCAAGCTTAGAATATGGGAAAGAGATTAGGAGGGAAAGTATGGCTGGATTTAAGAAAGTAATGTTGACTGAGCGCGAAAACAGTTTGACAGGGCAAGTAGCGCCTGAGAAAGCTGAGCAAAGCGATGTTTTTAGCGCGGACTATTCTAATGACAAACTAAACGACCTTTACAAACAATTTGATGCCATTACCCTTGACGAAAACACTTTAGAGCTTGCCAAGGATGAAAAAGTAGAAAAAGTAAAGGCGTCTGCTAGGCAAAAGTTGGTTTTTGCGACTTGCTTAGTTGTGGCTGTTTTGCTTATGTTTTTGGCAGTTTACAACATTTTTGTAATAAACGCTTACAATGGCGACATAAGTATATTAAAGAAAGATATCGCCAAGCAAGAATACGAAATTGCAAGCAAAACTAGGTCTTTGGACAATCTTACAAATATCGATTCGATTAAAGCCGATTTGATAGAGCAAGGATACAGTGCTGATGCGCTAGAAAACACTACTTATGTATCGGTTTCAAGCGCGAACGCGGTCGATGATATAACTATAAAAGGTAATTGGTGGGACTCTTTCTGCGATTTTATAAGCAGTATTTTTGGAGGTTAGCCAAGTGCTAAACAATTCAATAAGATCTTTACAAAAGAGGTTATTAGCAGTATATGTGCTGATGACCTTTATTTTTTGTGCAATACTTTTCAGGCTTTTCTATGTGCAAGTGTTTAAGGGTGCGTGGCTGAGAGAAAAGGCGGGTGAGCAGTGGTATCGGGACTTGCCACTTAGTGCGAGTCGCGGGGTCATTAGCGACACAAATGGCAGTGCACTGGCACTGAGTTATGTGACTTATGATGTGTATGTTAAGCCCAACAGCGTGTCAAATGCAAACGAAGTTGCGCTTACGCTTGCGGGTGCTTTGGGCTTGGATTACAGCGATGTTTTGGTTAAGGTTAAGCGCACCGATGTGGGCGAAGTTGTTATCGCGCGTCAGGTCGAGAGTGATGTTGCACTCAAAATCGTGGGTTATGGACTAAAAGGCGTTGTTGTGAGCGAAAACAGCAAGCGATATTATCCTTATGGGGATTTGCTGACTCAGGTTATTGGTTTTACAACCAACGACAATGTTGGACAGACTGGTCTTGAAGTGTATTTGGAGCGCTATTTACAAGGGGTTAGCGGGGAAAAACGCGAAGAAAGCGATGCGCGCGGGGTCAAAATCGACAACACTCTGTCTACATATGTTCCGTCTATCCCAGGTATGAATGTGACACTTACTATTGATGTGCAAATACAAAGATTTTTGGAAGATGCGCTTATCCAGCTTATGTCCGAGCAAAAGCCAAAGTCTGCGACTGGCATTATTCTTAATGCGAAGACGGGCGAGATTGTCGCTATGAGTACAAAACCTAGTTTTGACTTAAACAATGTGCCACGAAAAGATATTGCGACCTTGCTGGAATGTAGTCGTAATGTTTCGATTACTGACATATATGAGCCGGGCAGTACTTTCAAAGTGCTTACTATGGCGACCGCTGTCGAAAAGGGTGTTGCTAGTCTTGGCGATCACTTTTACGATCCAGGATACAGGATTGTTGATGGTGAGAAGATAAAGTGTTGGAGGCTCACAGGGCACGGCAGTCAATCGCTCACCGAAGGGCTTTGCAATTCGTGCAACTCGGTTTTTGTCGACCTTGCACTTCGCCTTGGCAAGGATAGGCTATATGATAGTTTTGCAAATTGGGGGCTTGGGAGCAAACTCGGCGTCGACTTTATGGGCGAGGCGAGTGGGTTACTTATGAATAAGTCCACAGCCAAAACTGTCGATGTTGCGCGTATGGGCTTTGGGCAAGCAGTTGCGGTGTCGCCAATCCAACTTATTTCGGCGTTTGCTAGTGTCGTCAACGGTGGCAAACTTATGCAACCTTATTTCGTAAAATCGATTACTGACTCGCAAGGGACTGTTATATTTGAAAATTCGCCTAAGAAGATAAGGCAAACTATAAGTGAAAAAACAAGCGAAACTATGAAAACTATGGTTGAGGCGGTCGTAAAACAATACAGTGGTTTTAACGCCTTTATCCCTGGATATCGCGTGTCTGGAAAAACGGGCACAACACAGAAATACAAGGACGGGCGCATTGCGGGGACATATATTGCTTCATTTGAAGGTGCTTTTCCAGCTGACGACCCAGATTATGTAATATTGATTGTTGCGGACGAGCCGGGTGGTGATAGTTATTATGGAAGCGTTGTTGCGACTCCTTATGCTAAAAAGGTTATTGAAAAAATAATCGACTACAAAAAATATCCTGCTGACAATGTTGAGAAGGACAATAAGCTTTTAGAAAAGACCATTGCTATGCCAAATGTGCTAGGCAAAAGCGTAAGTGAAGCGATAGAGACTTTGACGCTTCTTGGTCTTCAAGTCGAAGTGCAAGGTGAGGGCGATGTTATTGTAAATCAATTACCGCCTATGGATACTATGCTTTGTCCAAATTCGATTGTGGTTATTGTCGCAAATTGATGCTTTTGGTTGGATTTTGGAGTACTATGCAAAGTACTATGCAAAATTGCGTTTTGTGTCGTAAAATAGGGGATTTTGTGACATTAACTTGTCGACATTTGTCACAAGGGTGCTTATTAATAATTGATATATTATAATATAGAAAATGTATTTGGAGGACTTATGAAACTAAGTGAAATACTAGTAAGTATTAATTATGAATGTGTCAATTTTAAAAACATAAATATTTGTGGGCTTAGTCACAACTCCAAAAATATTGAAAAAAACTATTTGTTTTTTGCTGTGTGTGATGGTGAAAATGACGGGAGAGAGTATATCGGCGAAGCGATAAAAAATGGCGCAAAAGCCGTCGTTTATATGTGTGACGATAGATTGAAAAGTATTGATCAATATCTTGTGAAAGGTGTCGTTTTTGTAAAAGTGTGCGATGTCAGAATGGCGATGAGTATTATGGCTAAAAACTTTTATGGTCGAGTAGATGAAAAGATGAAACTTGTCGGTGTTACGGGAAGTAACGGAAAGACCACCACTGCGTCGATTATTTATGAAGTTTTGAAAAAATCCAACAAAAAAGTGGGACTTATTGGCACAAATGGTGTGCAATTTGGTGATATTGTTTTGCCAAGCAATATGACAACTCCTGACCCTATTGATTTGCACTATTTTTTGAGTCAAATGTACGCTTTTGGTGTTGAGTATGTTGTTATGGAAGTTTCTGCTCACGCCATTTTCTATCAAAAAATCGCTGGATTGAAGTTTGATGTTGGTGTTTTTACTAATATTAGCAACGAACACTTGGATTTTTTCAAAACAATGGAAAATTATGCGCATGTTAAGGCGAGTTTCTTTGTGTCGAGTTATGTGAAAGAGTGTGTTGTCAATATAGACGATGACTTGGGAATGAAGATTGCATATTCGACAGATGTTCCTTGTGTGAGTTTTGGATTGACTCGGCCTGCAAATATATTTGCTGTTGATATAAAAATGACTTTTGACTATATGTCATTTATTGTAAATGCTTTTGATGATATTTATAGTATCAAAACTCATCTTATAGGCGATTATAATGTATACAATATCATGGCGTCTATTGGTGCTTGCAGGCTTCTCGGAATTGACGACAAAACCATAAAAAACACCATTAATTCGATAAAAAACATTGAAGGAAGGTGGATGACATATGATTTTGGGGCAAATAAAAAGATTATAGTTGATTTTGCACACACGCCAGATGGTTTTGAAAAAGTGCTTTCGCTTGTTAAGAATTTAAGAAAAGGCAAACTGACCACATTGTTTGGGTGTGTAGGATATTCGGACAGTGTTAAAAGAAAAATGATGGGACAAGTCGCTAGCAAATATAGTGATCGAATAGTTTTGTCTAGTGATAATCCTTGCGATGCAAGTTTTGATAGTATTGTTTCTGACATAAAACAGGGGATAACCTGCGAATGTATCGAGATAGAAGATAGAGAAAAAGCTATAAAGTTTGCTTTTGACAATATGGTTGATAATGAAACCCTAATAATACTGGGAAAAGGTGCTGAAAAATATCAAAAGGTGAAGGGCGCATATATAAAATACTCTGATATTGATGTTGTAAATAAATTGAAATAAAACTAATGGAGGTGCAAAATGGGTCAATTTGTAATGATGTTTTTAATCGGATTTTTTGCAAGTCTTATATTTGCACCACTAGTTATATTTATAATGCGACGACTTAGAGCAGGTCAAAACATATTGCATTATGTAGACGCGCATTCGTCAAAACAAGGCACTCCAACTATGGGTGGATTTATATTTTTGATAGGGCTTGTTGCCTCATATTTTGTAATACGCGGTGATAAGTTTTTGTCACTTCTTGCGTTAATTATTACACTTTGCTATGCTTTGCTTGGGTTTTTGGACGACTTTTTGAAAATAAAATTAAAACACAATGAAGGACTAAAAGCCTATCAAAAATTTGTTGGACAATTTGGCATTGCGATAATTGTGGCTGTCTTCGTGTATTCTTCGGGGCTTGTGGGATCGACAGTGATTTTGCCTTTTAGCCTAAGAGTGATTGATTTTAAATGGTGGATCATTCCATTCGTTGTGTTTGTATTTTTAGCGGTTACAAACGCAGTCAATTTGACTGATGGATTGGACGGACTTGCGGGAAAAACTAGCATTTTTTATATAATTGGCTTTGTTTTTTACATTTTTATTTGTTTTTCAAAAATGACAGTTTCCACATATTTATTGTCAGAATATACTAGCCTTATGACGCTTGCTACGGGGTTTTGTGGCAGTATCCTTGCTTTTGTGTGTTTCAATTCGTATCCTGCAAAAATCTTTATGGGTGACACTGGATCACTTGCACTTGGTGGGTTTGTGGCCACGCTTGCGTGTTTTAGTAGGTTTTACTTTTTGATGCCTATTATTGGGATAATGTTTGTAGTATCAGTGGTTAGCGTCATGATGCAAGTAGGGTACTACAAATGTACTAAAAAACGCATTTTTAAAATGGCGCCACTTCATCACCATTTTGAGATGTGTGGAATTAAAGAAACAAAAATCGTGACAATATATTCGGTCATTACACTTATTATAAGTCTACTGCTTATAGTGTTTTTATTTTAGGAGGTGTGTATGGATTTTGACTACAAAAATGTTTTGATAATGGGTTATGGTGTAAGTGGGAAAAGTGTAGAAAAGGTACTCAAAGACATTGGAGTAAAATACTCAATATATGATAGGCAAATAAAAATTGATGGCGGTTGTTTTCATTCGAAACTAAACAAGTCGATACTGTCTAAGTTTGACCTTATAGTTTTGTCACCTGGCATAAGTATTTTTAATAAATACATTAAGTTGGCTGAGAGAATGGGAATTAAAATCATTAGCGAACTCGAATTTGGCTTTTGGTTTACTAATGCAGATGTCATTGCAGTAACTGGGACAAATGGCAAAACAACCACTGTCGGTCTAATCAATAAGATGTTGGGACTTGCGGGATTTAAGTCTATGGCATATGGCAATATTGGTGTGCCTTTGTCTAGTGCATATAATAAAGAACTTGATTACATAGTGTGTGAAGTAAGTAGTTTCCAACTTGAAGCAACTGACAAATTTTTGCCATACATATCGATTTTACTAAACATTGATGTTGACCATCTTGACCGTCACAAAACTTTTAAAAACTACTACGATTGTAAAAAAGCATTGTTTAAAAACTGCAAAAATGATGACAATGTTCTTATAAATTTTGATGACAAATACGCATATCAAGTGTCAACAGAGATAAGTGGAAACATAAAATACTTTTCTGCGCACTCAAAAAAAGATGTGTATGTAAGTGGTGACAAGATAGTTTGGGGTGAGCAAGGTGAGCAGAGCGTCAAAGCCAATGCAAACATTCCGCTAGATGACCAATTAGCACTTTGTGGAGTCGCAAACATTATGGGGATAAGTGGAGATATAGTCAAAGATACTTTAAAAGATAATGATTTTCACAATAGATATGAGTTTGTATTAAAAAGCAAAGGTGTCACATACATCAACGACAGCAAGGCAACAAATATACATGCTACAAAATATGCCCTATCACGAACTACTGGTGGAGTAGTGTTGCTTTTGGGTGGGCAAAATAAAAAACTAAATTTTTGCACACTTGCAAACGACCTTAAAAACGATAACTGCAAAGTGGTTTTGTTTGGCAGTGCTAGAAAGAATATCGGCAAACAACTTAAAAAAGAAAAAATTTCTTTTCACACAACAAAGCATTTGGCTAGTGCGATAGAGATAGCGCACGACATAGCAAAACGCGGTGATACTGTGTTGTTGTCGCCCGGCTGTGCTAGTTTTGACGAATTTGACTCTTACGAACAAAGAGGTGAGTTTTTTAAGAATGCGGTCATGAAAAGGTGTGGCAATGGCAAAAATTAAAGGCAAACGAATAGTACTACTGATGTTGTTGCTTTGCGTGTTTGGCATGGTTATGATTTACAGCGCAAGTATGTATTCGGCTCAAAGCCGATATGGCGATGCTTTCTATTTTGTTAAAAAACAATTTCTAGGCTTTTTGCTGGGAGTGGTCGGACTTTTGTTTGTGAGCATGTTTGACTATCACAAGTTTTATAAAATCCGCTGGTGGATTATTTCGGTGTCTATTGTGCTGTTGCTCATGGTGTTTGTTCCCGGCGTGGGAATAACCAGCAATGGTGCTAGGCGTTGGATAGGTGTGGGCGGATTTACTTTGCAAAGTAGTGAAGTCGCAAAATTTGGCTTTGTAATTTTTTCAGCGTCATATCTCTCAACCAACTATAAGCGGATGAAGAGTTTTAAAACCTTAATTCCGCTCTTGCTCGCTGGTGGCATAATATGTATGCTGGTTTTGCTCGAACCTAATCTTAGTGTAACTTTGTGCATTGGCATGGTGCTTGTGGGAATGTTGTTTGTGGGTGGAATAAGTCTAAAACACTTTCTCATTATCGCAATCCCAGCACTTGCACTTGTTCCGCTACTGATTATTGTCGAACCATACAGACTGTCGCGACTAATGGCGTTTGTCAATCCTTGGGCAAACCCCAAAGAAGAAGGATTTCAGCTCATCCAGTCGCTTTACTCGCTTGGTGGTGGCGGACTCTTTGGCGTAGGACTGTTTAATAGTCGCCAAAAATACTTATTTTTGCCTTTTAGTGAAAGCGATTTTATATTTTCGATAATAGGCGAAGAATGGGGATTTTTAGGGTGTCTGCTTGTGATAATCGTGTACTTGCTATTTATATTGGAAGGGGTTAAGATAGCGTACAGAGCAAAGGACAGAATGGGTGCTTATCTTGCTAGTGGCATAACAATGCTTATCGCTACACAGTTGATCATAAACATTGCGGTCGTCACAGGGAGTATTCCACCAACAGGCATTCCGCTTCCGTTTATATCGGCAGGTGGAACATCACTGTCTGTGTTTATGACAGGAGTAGGGATACTTGTAAACATAGCAAATTATAGCAGTGAGTATGAAAACATAAATGTTTTTGGCAAATTAAAAACCACAAAACTAAAAAAGAGCAGAGTCTAAAAACTCTGCTTTTTTTGATATTTGATTTATTAAAAATTTGTTTTATGTTATACTTAATCTAGAAAGTCATACTTAATTTGATAAGTGCTTGGTTGTTTTTGTGATATTGTTTGTAGTAGGAGAGTACGTATGAAAAAATATTATGAAGCCTATGAAGAAAGATATAAAAAAATCCATTTGGAAGAAAATACTTCGTGGGCGGATGAAAAACCTTCCGAAATTATCTTGGAATTGCTATTGAAATATGGTGCAAATAGAAGTTCGAAAATATTGGAGATTGGTTGTGGCGAAGGTCAAAATGCGATTTATCTATTGACTAATGGATTGAATGTTGTTGCGACAGATGTCTCACCAGAAGCAATATCGTGGTGCAAAAAACAATGTAAACAAAACAAATTATCGGATTCAAATTTTTTTGTGTTGGATGCTTTGGACAACGATTTGGATGAAAAGTTTGATTATATTTATAGTGTCTCAACATTGCATATGTTGGTAAAAAATGAAGACAGAAATAGGTTTTTAGAGTTTGTAAGCACTCATTTGAATGCTAATGGAAAGGCAATAATTACTATTATGGGTGACGGAATAAACGAAAAGAATAATAGCGACATTACAAAGTCCTTTGATCTGATCGAAAGAGATTTTAAAGGTAAAACAGTAAGTGTTGCGTCAACATCGTGTCGTATTGTAAATTGGACAACTTTTTTAAAAGAGTTGTCAACAGCGCATCTAACAATTATTGATAAATTTAACACTGATAGGATAATGGGTTTTAATAATTCAATGGTTGTAGTTTGCTCAAAAGAAAATGAAAACTTGCAAATATCTTAGGAGAAAAGTATGAAAGAAACAGAGATTACTGTTCAAGTGTTTGACTCGCTTGACAAGATAAAAACTATTTTGCAAAACAATGGTTTTGAATTGATTGAAATCTATCAATTAAACGATTGGTATTTTTCTAAAATTGACGACATAAGTGATGTGAAATATCTCGACCTACTAAACAACTCGTTTTTAGTAAGGCAGGTGGTGTCTGACCACGAAGAAGTTCAACTGTGCTATAAAAAGAAAGAAGTGGATCAATATATGAATGTCGTCTCAGAAGAGAAAATAAAAGCAAAAGTAAATTCGTTGAAAAACGCCATTGATATCTTTGTTGCTTCGGGTCTTAACAACTACTGTGTTGTGAAAAACAATTCGTATGTTTACAAAAAAGGCGAAACTTGTTTTGCTGTTCAAGTTATCGAAGGTCTTGGCACTTTTATAGAATACGAAGAAAATGAGAGTATGTCGGGCTTAACTAAGGAAGAAAAGTTTGACCTTATGTCGAGATTTGTGCGCACTCTTGGTTTGAAGTTGGGGGATGACTATTCGTGTAAAAAGGTTTTTATGCTTTTGCACAAAGATAAGTGATATCATTTGTCGTATTTTTTAGGTTGTTGCGATTAAAATAAAACCATTTGGCAAGGTGTGAGTTTTCACATCTTGTCATTTTTTACCATAAAATACAATATACATATTAATTTGAGGTGTATTTATGGAGGCGTTTAGAATATGTGGCGGAAAAAGACTTAACGGCAGTCTTGTTATTCCGACCGCAAAAAATGCGATTTTACCTATTCTTGCGGCATCTATCATAAGCAACGGAATGGTTGTGATTGAAAAGTGTAGCAAGTTTTCGGACATAATCAACATGACAGAAATTCTCGACCACATTGGTGCAAAAAACACTTTTGATGGCGATACTTTACATATACAAGCCCAACTCACAGACAAAAACTATATTGGCGAAGAATTTACAAAAAAAGTAAGGTCGTCAATATTTATGTTGGGACCGCTTCTTACGAAGTTTAGGAAAGCGACTGTGGCGTATCCTGGGGGATGTAATATCGGAAATCGACCGATAGATTTGCATTTGAAGGGGCTAAGAAGCCTTAATGTGAAAATAGAAGAAAAACACGGTTATATATACTGCGACGGAACAAATATGAAAGCGGGCGAGATACATTTGGATTTTCCAAGCGTAGGCGCGACCGAAAACCTGATGCTTGCATCGGTTATGCTAAAAGGCAAAACTACGATCTACAACTCGGCAAAAGAGCCTGAGATAACTGACCTTCAAAACTTTTTGAATGCAATGGGTTGTAAGGTGAGTGGTGGCGGAACATCAACGATAGTTGTGCAAGGTGTCAAAAATGTGAAAGGCTGTGTATATCGACCGATTTCGGATAGGATAATAACAGGCACATATATGATAGCGTGTGCAATGACAGGCGGGAAATGTGCGTTTTCAAACACAAACAGAGAGCACAACCTTGCGCTTATTGATAAACTAAAACAAGCGGGAGTCAAGGTGTCAGTCAAGGGCGAAACCATCACAGTAAATGCAAATGGCAAGCCAAAGAGCATAGCAAATATTGAGACTTTGCCATATCCTGGGTTTCCTACTGACTTGCAGAGCCAAATACTAACTTTGCAAACCATAAGCAAAGGCACAAGTGTGATCACAGAAAATCTTTTTGAAACACGCTTTAAGATAGTCGACCAACTCACCAAAATGGGTGCGGACATCACAATCAAAAACCGCATGGCGATAGTCAAAGGTGTGCCAAAACTATATGGTGCGTCAGTTGTGGCAAATGACTTGCGTGGTGGGGCAGGGCTTGCGATAGCGGGTTTGTCAGCGGACGGATATACGATAGTCGAAGATGTCGAGCACATTGATAGGGGCTATCAAAATATGGAAAACGACTTGGCAATGCTGGGCGCGGACATAAAAAGAATAGAATTGTAATATGTTTTTTAGACATAAATAGCAAATATATATTTTTCAAACACACTTTTATGTGCTATAATATACGCAGATTGGAGAGTGCTGTGAAAAACAAACGACTAATTATTTTACTATCAATATTTGCTTTCATAATTCTTATAGTAGTGCTTAGCAGTACTGTTTTTACTGTGCACGCGACAAGTATAAGTGTGGAATGGCACATCTCGCCACTACAATTTATGCAAGGTCAAGATAAGGAAATTGTAGGGGAAATAGTCGACAAAGAAAACATTATTTTCTATGATAAAAATCAAGCAATATCTACTCTTGAAGAAGAATATCCATATATCAAAGTACTAAAAATCGAGAAGAAGTTCCCAAACAAAATCATTGTCCACGCGACTGAAAGGCAAGAACAATATGCTATAAAAGTAAACGAAAAATACTATGTTTTGGACGAAGAAGGCAAGGTGCTAAATAGTTATGACCAAAGCGGTTTTGATGCTTTGGGTGCTACGCCAAATAGACGACCACTTGTAGTGTCTATTAGCGGAATGACCATAGAAGAGAGTGCTATGCAAATAGGAAAATATGCCGAAATATCGCGGGTTGTTACGATTTTGAAAAACCTAAGTAGTGGACTGAAAAATAGTGGTTATACAGAGACTTGGCAAGTTATAAACAACTTCAAATCGGTGTCTATCGAACTTGGCTATGTAAGCAAACTTTCGCTTGATACAAATGCAGAGCGAAACATTACACTTATCATAAACGATGTAAATAAAAACCTATCAGCCAAAGTGCGATTTGGAGTAGGGCTACTAAATAGTAGTAGACTTGCTGACAAAACAAATTGTAATTTGACCATAAGTTATAATAGTGAAGGCAAACTCATCGGCGACCGTGTAGACAAATAAAACACACTAAATTTGGTGTGTTTTTTATTTTGTTCACTGTGACAAAGATTGTAAATCCAATATAAATCCGTTTGACAAATGTGCATAATATAATTATACTAATTTTAGTAATATGGGAGAAGTGTGCTGATGAAACTCGGAAAAAATGTGGCTGTTTTGGATTTTGGCTCTTCAAAACTCACACTTTTAGTGGGAAACAAAGCCGACGGTCATCTGATGATTGTGGCTAGTGGCGAGAGCGAATATGCCGGTTTTATGGAAGGCGAGTTCTTGCGTCCAAACCTTTTAAAAGACGCAGTTAAGTCGGCACTTGACAGCGTGCAATTTGATATGAAGTCGCGTCTTACAAAACTTTATATCGGAGTTCCTGCTGAGTTTTGCTACAATATGGAGAAAGAACTTTCTCTCAATCTCACAAAGCGAACTCGTATTACTCAAAAACACATTGACAGATTGTTTTATTTTGCCGATGACAATGTATTAAGCACTTCGCACACTGTCATCAACAAAGCCCCAATGTACTACATTTTGGACGACAAGAGCAAAACTACTAATCCGGTCGGGTGCTATGCAAACTCGCTAAAAGCCCGTACTTGCTTCGTTTTGGTGGAAAATCAATTTGTCTATCTGATTAAGTCTATTCTAAATGAATTGAAGATAGGCGACTTTGAATTTGTGAGTGATACACTTGCGCAAGGCGTGTATTTGCTTAGCAGTGAGATCCGAAACAATGGCGCTATTTTAGTTGATTGCGGATACATTACTACAAGTGTTAGTTATGTATTGGGCGAGGGGATTACTGACTTAAAGAGTTTTTCGCTAGGCGGGGGACTTATTAGTGGGGATATAAGTGAAATACTAAAAATACCTTTCAAATCGGCGGAAGTAGTCAAACGCCAAACTATTCTTACTCTCCAACCTACTGGACTTGATGCATACGAGTACTATGGCGAAAACGGGATAGAAAAGGCTATGGCAAACGATGTAAACCGCATAGTTCTTGCACGAATAGAGCAAATATGCGACACTATTAAATCTTGCATAGATGGTTTTAGTGAGAAGGTGGCAGATTATGCGCCGGTTTACCTTACAGGCGGTGGACTTGCCTATATGAAAGGCATCGAATATATAATAGAGAAAAATCTAGGACGAAAAGTGATAGTTGTAAGACCAAAACGCGAATATTCAAAACCTGATTTGTCTAGCGTTGTGTCACTACTTGATACTGCTATAAGTCTAAATAATTGAGGTGTATAATGGAACTTGAAAATCAAAACATAAACGATTATGATGTAATGAAGCAAATATGCAACATCAAAGTAATAGGCGTAGGTGGTGGCGGAAACAACGCTGTAAACCGTATGGTCAACGCTGGCATTAAGTCGGCGGAGTTTGTTGCTGTAAACACTGACAAACAAGCGTTGCTTATGAGCAGAGCAAATAGACGAATTCAAATTGGTGAGAAAGTTACGCGTGGACTTGGTGCGGGTGCAGACCCTAGTATTGGCGAACAAGCAGCCGAAGAAAGCAAAGAACTTTTGGAAGATGTACTAAAAGGCACAGATCTTGTGTTTATCACAGCCGGTATGGGTGGTGGAACAGGTACTGGTGCAGCGCCAGTTATTGCAAAAATTGCCAAAGATATGGGTATTCTTACAATCGCGGTGGTTACTAAGCCTTTCCGTTTTGAAGGCAAACGCCGTATGGAAAACGCTGAAAAAGGTATTATGCAACTTAAAGGCAGTGTCGATACATTGGTGGTGATTCCAAATGAAAAACTACTTAAAATCGTACCTAAGGGAACTGCTATTGTCGAAGCATTCCGTACAGCAGACGATGTACTAAGACAAGGTATCCAAGGTATATCCGACCTTATTGTTACTCCAAGCCTTATCAACCTTGACTTTGCCGATGTCAAAACAATTATGAAAAGTCGCGGTCTAGCCCATATGGGTCTTGGTCGTGGCAAAGGTGCAAATCGTACAATCGAAGCAGTAAGACAAGCAGTAAGTAGTCCATTGCTAGAAACAACTATCGAAGGAGCAACAGGTATCATCCTTAACATCAAAGGCGGACTTGATTTGACACTTGAAGAAGTGTATGAAGCGGCTGACCTTGTAAAAGAAGTAGTTGACCCAAGTTGTAACATTATCTTTGGTAGTGGTATCGAAGAAGAAATGGAAAACGAAGTTGAAATTACTGTTATTGCGACTGGTTTTAGCGGTGCAACACTTAGAGACGATATGAAAAACGAAGTCATCAGAAGTGTAAGTGGCGAAGTCGAAAGACCAAGCATCTATGCTGAGCGCGAAGGCGAGTTGTTTGCAAATAGCACACAAGAAAATGCCCCAGCAGAGCAAGAAAAACAACCTACAAGTAGAGTAGAGATTGACGACAGCGATATCCCACCTTTTTTAAGAAAGATAAAGAAAAATCGTTTTTAACTAAATAACTTGATTGATTTATAGGAGTGCTATGCACTCCTTTTTTGTCCTTGTGTATTGACTTTTTATCGTTGTGGTGATATCATATTTTCGAGGTTGATATGAGCGACAAAATGGTGGAAATAAAAACAAAAAAGTATGTTGCACATAAGGGTTATGTAGATGCTACAATGCCTGTTTTTTTTGGGCATTTGGACCTTGCTAGTTTTACTTATGACGATGTAGTCGATTTAGAATTGATCGAACAAATCACTGAAATCGGCGGAAACGAAAAGTGGTTTGGCAGTGCATTCGACAACTTTCTAGAAGACCTTTATTGTGATATGGATATGGTAAAATTTGAGAGAGAGCCATACTATCCAAACAAAAAATTGTTTTATGCATACACAGTTAAAAGGGGCAGTAACAGTGAGTCACCCCAACAAAGCATCTTAGGTTTTATAGTGACAGATAAAAATGACATTGTTTCTATGGTAAACAAAATGTCGCGCATAGATTATGATTATATCGAACTTTTTGTGATAAAAAAGGGTTTTAGGGATAAGGGGCTTGGCAAACATCTTTTAAAGTACACTCTTGACACTTTAAAAAGTCAAGCAGACCCAAGCGATGTTGTGGGGCTATATATGTGTCCCGAAAATGAGCGTGCAAAACATGTGTACGAAGAGTTTGGCTTTGAGATAAACAAGTATTGTGATGACCAAGCGTTTATGAGCCGAATTAGTGATACTGAGTTAAGGCTTGTCGTGGACATTGCGTGCAAGGCGGTCGAACTCATTTATCAAAATCGCTCGCTAAAATATGTAAACAACTGTCTTAATAATCCTGACTTGTTGTCTTGTGTTATGTCCGACTATAGAAAAGACCACAACGAATATTTGACAGAGATAAAAGAGTTTTTGGAAAAACATCCAGAAGGATTTAAGATTGTAAAAGATGTTGTGAGAGGATTTGACAAGTACAAACACGCCAATCCATATCACACTTTTCAAGACTATGTTGCGTCTGTATGCAAAGATGAAGAAGAAAATAGAAAAGGCATACTAAAAAAGACAGACAAAGTATACAAAAAGCCGTCAAACACTACATCTATCACAAAAGATAGACTCGTGAGAGTTATGAAAATAAAATTTGTGAGCAAAGACAACCAAGGTGAAGGCTTTATCAGTCACCACGAATTCAAACGCTCCAAAGAACGCAACTCCAAAGATTATGACGGCATTACGATTATTAATACTAGATAATTATTTTAAAAACATTTTAAGGCACATTAATTTGCAATGTGCCTTTTTTCGTGTTTTTTCTCTGAGAGTAAAACGCGTGTGCTGTACTATAATAGGGCAGAGGTCAAAATGGAAGTTTATATCGAGTATGTTATTTTTGACAACTTTGTCATCGACAGCATAATACTATTTTTGTCGTCAATCACACTCAACTTCAAACTAAGCCGAATGCGACTGATGCTGGGAGCGAGTTTTGGAGTCGTGTGTGCAGTGTGCACGCCTTTTATCTCTTGCTCATTTGTGGTTTTGTTTTTGATTAAGGTCGCAATGGGACTTGTTATGACGCTCCTTATTAGGAAATACAAAACAATTTTGGAATACATAATTACTTTTGTGGTTGTTGTTACATATACATTTGTGCTGGGCGGAGTGTGCTATGCACTGTGTTTAGCATTTGGTGGCAGTGCTCTTGGCGTTCTTGTCAATGCATATCAGATCCCTATGGGCGCAATTGTGCTGATATGTGCATTTTATGTGTATCTACTTTGGAAACTTATACTTTATTTGCGACATCGTGGGAAAAACCAATCGCTATACTACGATGTCATCATCACGCTAAAAAATAAAAAATACTATGTTAGGGGATATGTGGACAGTGGAAACAATGTGTATTCGGGTGATAGACCAGTTGTGGTCTTGTCGCGGTCAGCATTTTGCAAAACTTTTAAGGACTTTCCATATGACAATCTAATACTATGCAAAACCGACAAAATCCCTTATTCAAACGCGCATTTTATAGATTATTACACAGCAAATGGCACGAGCAAAATGTTGGTTTTTGACATTGACAAAATCGAACTAAAAAACAGCGAGCGCACACTATCGCGTACAGATGTGAGTCTGGGTGTGAGCAAAACTGGGACATTTTCTGGTTCGTTTGATTGTTTGCTTAACAATGATTTTTTATGAGGTGAGTTATGAAAATACTAAATATGCTGAAAAAAATAATCAATTACAACCCATACATATGCGAAGAAAACTTTTTAATGTATCTATGCAGTGGCGATGCATTGCCACCGGCTCTGACCGACGAAGAAGAGAAGGAACTCTTGTCGAGACTTGACACTGACGGTGACTATGTACGAAAAAAACTCATTGAGCACAACATACGGCTGGTGATTTATATTGCGAAAAAGTTTGAAAACACAAATGTCGATGGTGATGACCTTATAAGTATCGGAAGCATTGGTCTAATCAAGGCCATAAACTCGTACAAATCGGACAAAAACATAAAAATTGCGACCTATGCGAGCAAGTGTATTGAAAATGAAATCCTTATGTATTTGCGAAAAATAAGCAAATATCAAAAAGATATTTCGTTTGACGAACCGCTTAATGTCGATAGCGAAGGAAACGAGCTTAGTCTAAACGACCTTGTCCCAACAGACAAAAATCTTCCGCAAAACGACCTTGAAGACAAAAACGAGAAAAAACTTTTGTGGCAAATCCTAAACAATCTTACACCAAGAGAAAAGGACATAATGATTATGCGATTTGGTCTAATGGGGGACGAAGAAAAGACACAAAAAGAAGTTGCGGACGATATGGGGATAAGTCAAAGTTATATCAGTCGACTTGAAAAGAAAATTTTGTCGCGAATTAGAAAAGAAATGAAACGAACCAACTCTTAGCGTGTGCTTACACTTGCCAAGTTTGCGTGCTTTTGCAGTCAAAATCCGACATTGTTTTTACGAATATATTGGCAAAATTTGGCAATCCTACTTGATAAGGAGTAGGATTATGAGTAGTAAAGTCGAGATTACTGGAATCAACACTTCAAATTTGCCAAAACTCTCCGCTTTGGAGCAAAGCCAACTTATGGAGCAAATCAAACTTGGTGACGAGAGCGCTCGCGAACAGTTTGCTGTGGCAAATATGCGCTTGGTTTTGAGTGTTGTGCAAAGATTTAGGGGACGAAAAGAAAACTATGACGATATTTTTCAAGTAGGTTGTGTGGGACTGATGAAGGCTATCGACAACTTTGACACAACTGTCGGCGTTAAGTTTTCGACTTACGCAGTGCCCATGATAATAGGGGAGATAAAAAGATTTTTGCGTGACAACAACTCTATAAGAGTCAGTCGTTCGCTAAGAGATACAGCATACAAAGCGCTAAAAGCCCGCGAAGCCCTTATGCGAGAGAGCGACAACGAGCCTAGCATTGACGACATTGCCAAGTATCTTGATGTTCCGATGAAAGAAGTCGCAGTTGCTCTGGAAGCAATAAGTGACCCCGTTTCGCTGTACGACCCTGTTTACAATGATGGTGACGACACAATATATCTAATCGATCAGGCTAGCGACGATAAAGACGCCGAAGATAATTGGGTGGAAAAAATTAATCTTAAAAATGCTCTTCACGACTTATCTGACCGCGAAAAAGAAATTGTAAAACTTAGATACTTTGTTGGCAAAACCCAAATGGAAGTTAGTGAAGAGATCGGCATATCGCAGGCGCAGGTCAGCAGGCTTGAAAAAAACGCTATAAACGAGATAAAAAAGAAACTGTCATAGGCAGTTTCTTTTTTTAATTTGTGTTTTTTTAGTATTGACATGACAAATAGACGAATGTATAATGTAAGTGAAAATTAACCTTATATATCTATATATAATATATATATTTATAATATAAACATTAATAATAAAGAGGAGGTGGCTTATGGCACAAATTGACAAAGCATTAGAATTGACTTTGCTTGAAAAAACATACGACATTAAAATTAAAGACGGAAACTTAAAAGAACTGACAAAATATGTTTCAAAGCATTGTACGTTCGAACCAAAGATAGAGTATATTGGCGAAGATAGATTGCCAGTAGTTACAAACAAAAAAGAAGTTATGGGCACTATTAAACTGTGTGATATGATTTTGCAAGAATTCGTAGTGCGACTTGACGATAAAAACGAAAAGTATTTTGTAAAGATGTTGGCTAAGCACGAAAAACTATGCGATAAGCTTGCATCCCATTATACAAAGATATTGACAGACCCAAAAGTTGTGAA
>CALEWH010000011.1 GCA_937925475.1 uncultured Clostridia bacterium | reverse complement strand
AGATGTGCGGACGTGACTGGAGTTCAGACGTGTGCTCTTCCGATCTAGATATTACAAAACGCATCATATATAGATCAAATACTTTCTATGAAGTTGAAGATACTGAGTCAAAAGCTTCGTATAGCATATCAGTAATTTCGTTTGGCACAACAGTAGACGGCGTAAACTATGTAAATGGATTTGGAAACAATCCAGACCACTACTACTTGCAAATGGCAAAAGTCGAAGGACTTAGAGTCGAATATGTGAGTGGTAAAAACACACTTTTGTGGGACTCAATCGAAGGTGCTTCGAGTTATACAATTACACTAAACGAAACAAATGACACTGATTCAAACTCCAATAGTTATGTTTTGCCTTCGTTTAATCCGGGCACATATACTATAAAGGTTAAAGGAAACTCAGCGTCTGGATTTCTAAATGGCATATACTCAGATGCGATCAGTATCGTAAAGCTATACAATCCAGCACTTAAAGTTGAAAATGGTGTAGTTACTTGGAGTAGAGGTGACAATTCTGACGAAGTAATGAAATCCACTTCGACAGTATTAAGTGTCAACGCGTGTGATAGCAAAGGCGTAGTTAATCCAGCGGGATTTTCAACTCAAATCACCCTAACACAAGAAGACGAAATGAGATATGTTCTTGACGAAAACGCATCTACTGGATATTACAAAGTATCTGTTAGATACGATGTAGTCAAAGACGAAAACGCCGAAGAAGGACTTACTCAATATCAATTATCGTCCGAAGACAGCACAATCCTTACATTCAAACTTACTCCTGTCGCAAACAACGAGTTTGCAAATGGTGTGTATGTAGATCCTACTGATACTACTACTGTAAGGGATTGCAGTTTTGACAACTACATTAAGTGGAAAATGCCAGAAGGCGCAAATGGTTTTATGGCAGAACTTACTGATGACGAAGGCGAAGTTATTGACGACAAAGTAAAATCGGTCAAATTTGACTCTGACAACAACCTTACAGGCGATATTGATTTCTTTGCAATATGCAACACAGATAGTAGTTATATCTGCTACAACTTGGCTCGCATAAACAGCATTCGACAATCAAAAGCCACAATTAGAGTTACTGTACTAGGAAACTCGACAGTGTACAAGGCAAGTTATGAAGACATTTCGGAAACACTAGGATATCTAAATAGTGACACATCATCATTCTTGGTCGAACTTCCATCGGGCGCACCAAAGATGTTGACAGTCGACAAAGGCGTAATCACTTGGATAGGTGAGTATGAATATGGTGACGAAGGTGTTATCGTAAATGAAATTAGCGACAAGCCAGTCAATTCGGATGTGGAAATCCACATAAAAGACGCAACAAGATATACATATGACGAAGAAACACATACAGTCGCAGAAGCGGGCAAAGTGGAAGAGTCGTACATTTGGAAATATAGAGAAGGCGCAGACCAAGTCTTCTATTGTCCATACGCTTCGTCATCAAGTATCGAAGTAAAAATAAGATACTGCAACTCAAACTTTGTTTCTGAGTGGTGTCCAGCCCAACTAATTACAAACAATGCATTGTTCTTGGCGGGCACAGGTAGCGAAGAAGACCCATATATTGTGGACAAGAAAAACGATGAAACAGTTGTACAATATCAAAATCGTGTTCTAAACATTAAATATAGACCAAATTCACACTTTGTACTAAAACAAGATGTAGATTTGGCAGGAAAAACTTGGGAAACAATCACTAAGTTTGATGGTAATATTAATGGCGAAAATCACACAATTTCAAATATCGCGCTAAGTGGTAAAAATCTAGCACTATTTGGCAATATGGGTGAAAATTCGGCACTTAGAAATATCACATTTGACAATATTACACTTACATCTACTGCATCTGCAAATGTGTCACCTATTGCAAACACAAACAATGGTACAATAGACAATGTCAGTGTAAATGGTGCAATATATGCAAGTTTCCTAAAAGATATATTTAGACTTGGTGGAATGGTCATTACAAATAATGGCACAATCACAAATAGCGACCTTAACTTTAATAAGTCGACCACTCTCAACAACCAAAGTATCGAAGGCATATATGTTTCTACTACTAATGACTCATATGTTGGTGGATTTGCAGTCTACAATAATGGCATAATCAGCAAGAGCAATGTAAACTCGAAAATCATTGTTAAAGTAGGCGAAACAAGTTGGGGCAAAATAGGCCACATAGGTGGTATCGCTTATCAAAATACTAAGGCAAATGACGATAGCATTATCACAGAGTGTAAAGTCGCAACTACTTCATATTTCGAAGCATCTGCAATAGGTGGTATCGTTTGCGAAAACGACATCAATGCAAATATTACATTTGCTGGCTTTATGGGTAGTGCAAAGGTTGTCGGATACAACAAAGTCCAAGAACAAACAAAGAGTGTAAAAGGTCGTTTTGGCGGCATTGCCGAAAATAATAGTGGCTTTATCAGCAATTCGTTTGTCAATGTTTCGGACATTACATTTGACCTTAAAGAAAGTGAAAATTATATAGGACTTCTTGTAGGATTTTCAAATACATATGTCAAAGATGTTGTGGTAGGCAAACTTTCAAATTGCTATGTTTCAGCTACAAATATAAGCCTTCCAAATGATGCAGGTTTTGTAGTAGGACTTATCAAATCTTCATCGCAAGTCGAATCTGAAAACTTTGAAAATATATTTGTCAGCGACACTACAAAGAAAGCGGTAGGAAGTTCGGAAGCGAGTGTAAAGAGTATCACAGTAAGTGCACTTACTCAAAACGATGAAAAAATAGCCTACATTCTTTCAGGAATAAATGTTGTTGGCGATATTACAGCAGAAAATCGAAACGCATACAATGCTCTTTCTGTAAAATATAGAGTTGATGCGGATTTGCTATATACTTTTTAAAAAAAGACACTCTCTCTGAGAGTGTTTTTTATGCGACAAATTTTGAAAAGTGACTTTATACATTTTGTATTTTGGGTGAGTTTTGATATAATGACACAGTATATATAAGAGGCTAAAATGACAGATAAAAACATTTATAAAAACAACAAAGCGGGAAAGATAATCAAAACCATAGCGGTTTCTATTTTGTTTGGCATATTATTTACTTTTGTGCTTAGTTTGATAATGGGCTATAAGTACAAGTTTGTTGTTACTTCCAGTATGGAACCTACATATAAGACCAAAAGTTGTATTATCGCTGTTTGCCCATGCGACTATCAAAAAGATGTCAAGATAGGGGATGTTATCACTTGGGGCGCTGGCAAAACCACTTTTACTCACAGAGTTGTGGGACAAATTACAAAAGTTGTTGAAGGTGGCTACGAGTGGACAGACGGCGAAACCACTTACACAAACAATATCACAGGAAACTACAAAGTGGGGATGTGGATAGCGCGCGGTGACAATCCTACAATCTCATTTGACAACATTCAAGCAGTAAATGAGAAAAACTTTGTCGGCAAAGTAAACTATTATTCAAACTTTATAGGCGCTATCGTAAACTATATCCAAACAAATCTTTTCTTAGTTATATTCTGCGTGATAGTTATATTTATAAGTAGTATGATATTCCTATAAACATATTAGTCTTAGCAAACATATCTCTTCCAAGAGAGATGTGATTGTTATTGATTTGATATCGTAGATAATAATAAATAGAGTAAAATAAAAAGACACCAAGCGGTGTCTTTTTTTGTTTTTATTAATATTTATAATTTGCGTTAATGTTAATGATTGATTTTATATTGCTTTGTTTTATTAGTAGTAACATTTTAATAACACATTTTAATAAAAAATTTCAATATATGCTATTTTACAAGGTGAAGTTTGATAAAGTCGGAGTCTATCTCGTTGTAACGGCTAGCGTTTGAGATAATAATTGTGTCACCTATATTTGCTATTTTGTATTCTTTGGCTGTATTGTTGCAAAGTTGAATAATCTCGTTTAGTTGTTGTTTTGGAAGTCCAGATAGTACGGGCACAATTCCCCAATACATATTTAGTCTTTGATACACTTGTGTGTTGTCTGTTATGGCAATGATAGGTGATGCTGGATAAAATCTCGAAATCATTCGTGGACTACGACCGCTGTCGCTAAGCACCATAATGGCTTTGTTGTTTGTGGTAAAACTAAATGATGCTGTGTTGTAGGATATGATATCGCTCAAATATTTTGAAATCGGGAATTTTGTGCGTTTAAACATATCGTAGTAGTCGCAGTTTTTCTCAGCAACGCGTGCAATCTCGCTCATCATCTTGACGGCTTCTATTGGATATTTGCCGACTGCTGTTTCACCCGACAACATTACAGCGGTTGTTCCGTCAAACACTGCATTTGCGACATCAGATGTTTCGGCACGAGTAGGGCGTGGACTAACAGTCATACTTTCTAGCATCTCAGTTGCGGTGATACATATCTTGCCCGCAAGCCTTGCCTTTTCAATCATCTCTTTTTGAATTTTAGGTAGGGTTTGAAGTGGAAGTTCGACTCCAAGATCCCCGCGCGCAACCATTATGCCTTCGCTTATTTCTATTATCTCGTCAAGGTTTTTCACGCCTTGCTTGCTCTCGATTTTTGCAATTAGGTCGATGTTTCCGCCTTTTTTGTGAATATAATCTTTTACTGATTTTATATCACTTGCACTGTTTACAAATGAGCATGCTAGATACTCAATCTCGTTTTTGATTGCCCACAAAATATCTTTTTTGTCTTCACTATTTAGATAGTCTATGTTAAGGCGAGTGTTTGGCAAAAACAAGGATTTGTGGTCGGAAAGCACACCGCTTGTTTGAGCCTTAGTAAGTACTCTTTGACCATCGTTTGATATCACTTTAAAACTTATTAATCCGTTGCAGGCTAGTATCTTATCTCCGACTTTTATGTCATTGACGATATTTGGATGATTTAGTGATACTTGTGTTTCGTCACCCAAAATTTCTTTTGCTAAAAATGCAAATTTTTGACCTTTTTTAATATTGACGCTTCCGTTTTTAAAATTCAAAACGCGTATCTCTGGCCCACGATTGTCCATCATTATTGGAAGAGATAGTCCATATTCTTCGCGTAGTTGTTTGACAATGTCGACCACAACCTGGTGGCTCTCTCTTGTGCCGTGGCTCATATTTAGTCGCACTACATTAAGTCCCGCTTGCACCATATCTTTAATGGTCTTGTACGAATTGGAACTTGGTCCTATTGTGGCTATTATTTTAGTTTTTCTTATCATATGTTTTCTCCATATTTTTATTATACAACCTTGCATAGTTTTTACAAAATCATTTTTTGTAAAGTTTGAAGATCGGAAGAGCGTCGTGTAGGGAAAGAGTGTAGATCTCGGTGGTCGCC
>CALEWH010000010.1 GCA_937925475.1 uncultured Clostridia bacterium | reverse complement strand
ATTGGAAGAGATAGTCCATATTCTTCGCGTAGTTGTTTGACAATGTCGACCACAAAAAATTTGAAAAATTTTATTTTTCCTTTATGCTTCTCAATATATAAAATCCCTTGTCGCGTTTTAATATCTCGACATTTCCAAAAACACTTTGCATATGTTTTTTCATACTCTCTTCGCCGTGAGATTTTCTAATCACTAGCGTGATGTCTCCGCCCTTGTTTAGGTGATTGTATCCTTCGCTCACAACACTAAAAAGTATGGTTTTGCCGACCTTAATCGGCGGATTGGTGACTATGTGGTCAAAACTACCTAGTCCGCTATACAAGTCACTCTCGACCACTTGGCAGTCGACATTGTTTTGGACACAATTTTGTTTTGACAGACGCACGCAGGTCGCGTTTATGTCACACATAAACACATTTGCCGACGGAAAGAGTTTTTTAAGCGTAATCCCTATCACTCCTACTCCACAACCAAAATCTAGCACATCGCCCGACATACTTATGTTTGATTTGTGGACGGCATTTAGAAGCACGCGCGTTCCGTCATCTATCTTGTCCTTACTAAACACGCTATCTACTGAGTGCATTGTAAGGTCAAATCCGAGTATACTATCTGTATAATCAAAATAGTCATCGGCACTATGCGCTTTGTCTATAAAATAATGTTCCATTTTTCTCCCCTACAAAAATGACAACACGAGATGGTGTTGTCACATTTTTAATCTATTCGTCTACGCAAAAACTCCAAGATATTGTCCATCTTGCGCTCGATTGTTTTCTTTTCGCGCGCTGTGTGATAATATGGTGGGTTTTTCTCCTTCATTTCTAGCAAATATGCGTTTACTTCTTCAAGTCCAAGAGGTGTGATTTTATAATAGATGCCACGCTTGTCTTGTTCGTTTTTGGTCTTCTCTATCACTCCTTCTTTCAACAATCCTTTGCATAGTAATGTCAAATTGCTCTTGGCGATTCCTAGGCGTTTGATAAAATGGTTTGGTGACAAAAATTCGTTTTGAGATAGCACAAACAAAAATCTTAGTCTTAGTGTAGATCGGAAGAGCACACGTCTGAACACCAGTCACGTCCGCACATCTCGTATGCC
>CALEWH010000009.1 GCA_937925475.1 uncultured Clostridia bacterium | reverse complement strand
ATATTTTGTCTTCAACAATATAACCACATCTTTTCGCTAGCAGTTTAAAGTTGTTATAGAATTTTCCGTTTTGTGCACTTAATAAGCCCGTCACGTTTTCAAAGACAAACATTTTTGGTTTGTATTTTTTTAAAAATTCACAATAAAGCCTATATAAATAATTTCTAGGATCATCTTCCACTTTTTCATTATTTTCAATTTTTATTTTATCTTGTGCAAATTTTATAGATCTTCCAACAAGTGAATAAGCCTGACAGGGTGGACCTCCAATAATTACATCTACTGTATCACCATTTAATATATCATCGATTTTTTTATAAATTTCAGCTAATGAGTCTTTTGATATCGTTTCACACATACATGTTTCTAATAATTGTTGAGGGATGTTTTTATACAATTCAGATCTTGTTATATTATTTTTTAAGTAATTATTGTAAACACCTATTTTGTGATTTTTTAAAAGATAATGATAAGCCATTCTTGTTTTAAGAGTATTTACTGCCTCTTTATCCATTTCTATATGTGCAATAGGAGAAAATCCGGCTCTAACAAATCCTTCTGAAAGTCCTCCAGCACCAGCAAACAAATCTATAAATTTTAAACAACTTTTTGTCATACTTTCTCCTTATTACTGTTGTTTGTTTTGGGTTATATTATTGAGCTTTAAGATTTTTTGTTATTTCCTTAAAGAATTCAACACTCCAAATATCTAATTTTGTTTTATCTTTTACAAATGGTAAGACATCCTGTTTTGCTTGTTCTACATTCAAATTATCAAATCTTTCGTTTAATAACGATTTTAAATTGTCAATTGTTAAGTCATACTTTTCATCAACAAATTTTGATTGAATTAGTTTTGCTTTCAAATTTTGCAAATTAACTTTTGCTCCGATTGATAAGAAGAATACATAATCATAAAAATCTCGACCTTTAACCCTCGATTTCCAGTTCCTACATAAACATGCATGAATTTTGCCTGCAAACAATGATGGCAGGTCATAGAGTTTAACTTGGTATGGTGAAGGTAATAAGCCAAATTTTGTTTCATAAGTTGCACCTACTGGAGGGTTAATATCTACCTCAAACTTAATTCTTATTAGTTCATCTTTGCTTATAAACTTTGTATCATCTCCATTTTCATAAAAGGTCATTATGTGTTCTTTTGTATTTCCCTTAAGAAAGGCTGATTTAATATTTGAATCTATGGATTTAATTTTTTCTTGTACGCTGAAATCAAGCCCTAAAGACCTTGTTTCATTTTCGATATAAGGAAAGTATTTGGTTAAATCAAAGTTAGGATCTTGTGTCACTAGTGAAAAATCTAAATCTTCACTAAATCTATCCAAATTATAAAATATTCTAAGAGCCGTGCCACCATAGAATGCGGCTTCTTTAAAAAATCCACCACGAGACAATCCACAGAGAACAATCTCCTGGACAACTTCCTTAATTGCATTTTTCTTATCTTCAATATTGTTTATCTTGTATTTAGATAGCATCTGATTTAATACTTGTTGCATTTATTTTTCTCCTTTTAGAAATTTTACTAAAATATTTAAATTTGTTGAATGATAAAGTGGAGCAAGCTTCAAAATATCTTCTCTATTAAGTTCATTTAATCTATCTTCATCGATTCTTAAATCTTCAAATAATAATGCTTTTAAGTCTTTAACGCTTTTTACAGGTGATATTGTGTATAACTTGTCGCAAAGTGCTTTTTCTGGTGTTGCAACTTGGTATGAATAAACCCCATCATTGATAACATTAACACCTAAACTAAATACTGCGTTTGGAACATCTCTATAAACAAAAGTACCAAATTTGTTTGTATATGTTTTAATTTTCTTCTTATTATATGTCGCACAAGTAACAGTTTTGTATATCGCTTCTGGAATTAGTCCTTGGTAATGCAATACATAATCAAACGATATATAAGATGGCCCATAAATAAATTGTGCAAGGTATGGAGCAAAAGCATTTGGATCAGTTTCGTATATTCCCTTAACTAAAGGAAATAATTTCCCATTTTTTATATCTCTTGCAATTCTAGCTTTAGGATCGGCTAGATTCTTATAGTATTCTCTTAATTGTTGACTAGTGATAACCATATTATTTCCTCCAGATAGTTGTATTTTATCACACTTTCTGGAGAAAATCAACTATTTTTAATATTATTTTCTCCAAATAGCTGAGCTTTTCTCATCTTTCTGGAGAAAATATGATATTTTTTATTATATTTCTTTAAATGACTTGCAAAAGAAATATATTTACGGTAAAACACAAACGCCTAGAGGTGGATCATGAAAAGAATTGTTGAACTTGTCAATATGAGTTTCAAAAACTCGCAAGAATATTTTAGGCAAACCATTGATATTCAACACATTAAGGCTGATTTCGTTGAAACATTATCAGCTGAACAAAAGCATATATTTGATGAATTGTTGTCAAGTATATACAAACTTCACAATCTAGATATTGAAGAAAACATAATTCATACCTACAATATCTGCAAAGAGGTTTTTAAACTAAGATAGGTCTAACCCTTAGGAGGCTTGCGGGCAATCCATTGATTGGTGTGACCACCCTGAAGCAAACCATTGATTATTCTTTAGGAGTAAAGGAGATAAAATGAAATCAAGATTTGTTTGTAATGTTTCTAATGCAAGATTAGCTAGAAACAGAATTGATCAATGCGAAGGCTTTGAAACCAAGTATACAGTTGAAAGAGTTATTTATCTTCAAGGAGATTATTTTATTTCTTTTCGTTCAAAACTATTGGAAGATGATCCAAATATCACATTATATAAAAATGAAATGTTTATTGATGAGAAAGGGGTGTTCCATGTATTGATGTTTTGCTGTTTACAAAGTGATATTATGCTCCTGGTATACAGCGACGGCGAAGATTATGCTAAATATGTCTCGGTAATTTCAAATGGAGGTGAAAAAGTTGAACCACGTTTTACAACTAGTAAGAGATACACTAGAAAACGAGAAAATAAGAGCAGAAGAACAACTTCAACTAAATAAGATTTGCGAGCTAGAAGATAAGTTCGTGAAAGATTTTTCAAAAGAAAAATGGATAGATTATTTTAATTTAGACATAGAAAAAGGTCAACTTGTAAACCTACAAATTGACCAAGTTGTTGAGATTACTTATAGCATATGTAAGAAATTATTTAGTTAGTCTTCAAGAACTACAACATTGACTTTTCTTGTATATGCGGTACATGTATCTAGAGCTATCATGTTCTTAGTTATAAAAGGCTCAAAGTTGGCATTATCATCAAATTCGGGATATTTTATAGGATCTAACTCATGCCATAAAGCACTACAATGCCAATGGCCACAAACTATTGTTTTGTTAGGCTCATAAATCTGATACTTATACATTAAGACAGGGTTTTGCCATCTAGCCTTTTTCCACTATTCATTCCTTGCACTTCTCCAGTTTTCATCATAAAGATAGCGATTTTCTATAATAGGTGTCCAACCATGAACAAATATGTATTTGTTTGTTTCATAAAAATTAACACACAAATCTAATACTTTTTGCAAACCAGTTTCTTTTGCTACTTTTGATAAATCAAATTCCGTGATTAACCATTCTGGATATAAATCAACTATTGTTTGAGCCGTCCCATTAGATAAATCCATTGATGTGTTTTTGTTTCTAAAAATCATTTCTTGCATCAAGTCTTCATGGTTGCCACGAATAAGAATGCACTTATCTTTGTGTGAAAGTATAAAATCAATTATTTCTTTTGGTTGACGACCTCTATCAAACAAATCTCCACAAAGAATAATCTTGTGTTCTGGGTTATTTACATCAAATTCCTTTTCTTTTAGAGCTTCCATCCATTCATCATAAAAGCCGTGTATATCTGCTGATACAAAGTATTTCATAATTCACCTGAGTTCATTATATCATAAAGCACGTTATGCATCTAGCACAAAGCATAAGAAGTGACTGAAATATTAGAAATGCACCCAAACCATAAAATCTCTTAAAAGTGCACCATTTGTGCACCGTAGATTTAAAAGGGTTTGAGTAAAAGATACAAAAGTTAGCCGTTTTGGTTAATATACTGCACAATTTTGGCTAAAATTTTGATAAGAATTTCGATTTTTGATATGAAATAGATTAAAATTATATTTTTCCATTGCTCCTAAGGGGAAGGCCAGGCGTTCGAATCGCCTCGGGAACACCAAAATAAAAAACACGGGCTTTATGTGTCAGTGTTTTTTTATTTGTATACATCCAATATTTGGTGAGAGTAAAAGCACATTTGAAAATGGAGAGATGTTTGGTTTAGGATTTTAAAGATACTTTGTTTAGGATTTTAAAAAAACGGACGGTTTTACGCAAAAAACATATTTTTGATTTTTATATTTTAAAAGTTTGTATTTGATAAAATTGTAAAGATAAGGCGGGTGTATTGGTGGGTTTTGCAAAAAAAATCGAATTTGAAAATAAAATAGTCAAGACTTTGCGTATTATTATTGACATTGAAGTTTTGATTTGATAAAATAACTTTGCAATTTGATTTGGTCAGTATACTTGGTATATTTTTTATACCTATTATGTCTTATTTACGACATACCCCTCCATCATATCTTATATACTGGTTTACCATATCAAGTTGCTATATATTTTAATATTTTTATATTAAATTCAGTGCGGAAATACTCAAGAGGCTGAAGAGGCGCCCCTGCTAAGGGTGTAGTGCGGTAACACGCAGCGAGGGTTCAAATCCCTCTTTCCGCGCCACTTATACAACTCATTGCATATGCTCCTTATTTTAATGTAATGTGTTGTGTATCAAGACGGCTAATGTGCCGTCTATTTTTTTCAAATTTATACTTAATAAAAAACAACTACCCCACTCAACATTGTTTTTTACAACACTCTTATTTTATAACAAACATCTGCCTACATTTTTAAAAACACACTAAAAAATCGTAAAATATGATTAGCACACAACAAAAAAAGAATTATATCGAATGAGAGATATAATTCCTTTTTTTACATATTCAAAATAATCAATGTTATAATATTGTATAAAATATACAGTCTAAATCCAAAAACACAATCCTACAAACTAGCATAAACATAAGTGCTTTTGCCAGTAAGTTTTATAAGTGGATAGGTAGAAAGTGCTACATCAAGATTCTTAGTGTCAACAACTTTTCCACTTGGAAGATCTCCATCTCCTGTGAAGTAGTATTGATAAGAATTTTCAACAAGGTTACTAAACGAACTTGTAGGTTTTTCACCAAATTTGCCGTCAATATTTACAATATAACCTTTTCCTACCCCAGCGTCAGTAGTAGGAAGAATAATACTAATACTACCATTTGTGCTCTTAGCATAGTAAGTTTTATTTTCTTCTGCGTTTACATAAGTGGCCAAAACTTTCTTTTGGGTTATGGAGATATTTGCCTTATCAGTAGCAACAAGATTGTAAGCCGAACCTTCTGTTGTAAAATCAATAGCACCGTCTTTTGTCTCGGCCTTAGTATAGTAATCATCGCTACCCTTAGCGACCAAAACTATTTTGCCTTTTACATTGTTGAATAGTCCATTTTGATAGTACGCATTTACACTAATATCGCCATATGTGTTGTAAGCAACAATTGATGATGTATCTGTAAATATGTCCCCAGAATCGTCATTTTTTGCAAGTATACCACTTCGTCCAATAGCAATGTTTCCGTTTTCATTTTTGATAGATGCTTGATTGCACAAATATTTGATGTCAATTTTGCCGTATTTGTTTTCAATACGAGCCTTGCCCATAAGTCCACCAATAACAATATTTGTACTATTGCTAAATATGCTCACATTCCTTAAATTGTACTTGGTTGGGTCTTTCTCGTAGTGATATTTTTCTTCTGTTGTTTCAGTAGCGTGAGTTGTTACTTTTTTCACATATCCGCCCGCATTCAAAGCGTCAATTTCTAGTCCGCCTGTTTCGGATTTGTAAACAAAGTCACCACCACAAGTGATTGTTTTTGCTTTTACTAGCACATTGTTTCCTGTGATTTCCATTCCGCTCGCTGCTGTCAAGTTTTCAAAAACATAATCAGCTTTTGTAGACTCCAAAACAAATTTTTTGTTTATGGTCAAATTTTTAAAGTTTGTAAAGTCAATAGTTCCGCCCTTTGTATACAAAACCAAATCATCAAGAGTAGCAGAAGTATTGGCTACTTTTTTGCCATTTTCGTCCTCAGCATACTCAAATCCACCCAAAACTATGTTGCCCTTATTTGTGCTAGCACTTAATGAGCCTACTCTAAGTGGTGCGCAAAAACTCATATCGGTGTTTACGCTGTTTTTCAAGATGATGTTTCCACCAGTAGTTTTTATTTCAAAGTCGTAGACATAATTGACTGCATCAATATTTTCAGGAACAACAATAACAAGTTCGTTGGAGTCGTCGTCAAATTTTACTAGTCCGCTAGGATTAGCCACTTTCATATTAACAACCAAAACCTTATTGTCGTCGATAAAAGTACTTGTGTTTACAGTAGTGGTGTATTTTTTCGAGTCAGTTTTTACAAGTCCAGTAAAGTCGGTCATTGTATAATAACTTATATAATTGTGTTGACCGTCATCTGGCAACAATCTAACCGCATAATCGCCAGCATCAACAATAAATTTTACACGATATGTACCGTTTTCTTGAATACAATCACTTATAAAATTTAGTGTAGTGCCCGAAGGTGTTTGGATAGTATAGCCTACAACATTGATATTATTGTAGAACTCTTTTTGGATATTGATATTTAAAAATCTGTATCCAAAAACAGGAAGTTTAAATAAGTACATTGCGCCAATAAGCAAAATGCCCACGCCAAGCAATGCCCCCAATATAACCATTGTGTATACAAATATTCCTTTAAGTACTTTCATAATACACCACCTTATTTTTTTAATTATATAATATAACAACATAAAAATCAATCAATAAGGCAAGGTTTTGAAGCAAAAAGCAAGTCAAAAACTGACTTGCTTTTAGATTATTTTTTAATAACTGCTTTTATTCGTCTAACGCCCGCGCTACTACTCTCTTCTTTAATGATTTTAAAACTTTGAAGTTGGGAAGTATTTTGTGCGTGAGGACCGCCACAAATTTCTTTAGAAACATCGCCTATTGTATAGACTTTAACTTTCTCGCCATACTTGTTGTCAAATATGCCAAGAGCGCCACTTTTCTTTGCGTCTTCAAGGCTCATCTCTTCGCAAGTAACTGGCAATGCGCGTTTGATTTGTGTATTAACCCAGTCTTCGACTTCTTGTTTTTCCTCAGCGGTCAAAGGTCTGCCAAATGAAAAGTCAAATCTTAGTCTTTCGCTTGTGATATTGCTACCCCTTTGGAAAACAGTGTCACCTAAAAAGTGTCTAAGTCCCGCTTGAAGTAAGTGGCAAGCAGTGTGAAGAAACACTGTGTCTTCGTTGTTGTCCGCAAGACCGCCTTTGAAAGTGCCGACTTGTTTTGACTTTTCTTGGTGTTCCTTAAACGCTTCATCAAAGCCTTTTTTATCAACTTCGTATCCGCGCTCGCCTGCCAATTCGCAAGTCATCTCAATAGGGAAACCAAATGTGTCATAAAGTCTAAACGAAGCCTTTCCTGAGATAACCTTTTCACAAACATAGTTTGGGTCTTTTGTGCTCATAAAGGCGTTTTTCTTTTCAATGCCATTTATTACTTTATCAAATTCCTTAAAGCCGTCTTCAAGAACTTTGCCAAAGCGGTTGATTTCTTTATTTATTTCTTCGATAATACAATCTTCTTTTTCGACTAGAAGTGGATATGCATCTGTGTAGATTTCTTCGATATATATTTTTGCAACTTGACACAATGCCGAATAGTCAATATTTAGAGTGCGTGCATAACGGATAGCACGACGAAGAAGTCGTCTAAGGATATATCCTGCGCCGATGTTTGACGGAACAATCCCGTTTTTATCGCCGATAAGCATAACCGATGTACGAATATGGTCAGCAATAATACGCATTGCTTTTCTATTTGTTTCGTCGTCGTCATATTTTTTACCGCTAACACTTTCAAGATATTTGATAACAGGCTCAAAAATATCTATTTTGTAGCCGTCAGTATATCCATTAACGTACATAAGTAGTCTTTCAAAACCAAATCCAGTGTCGACATTTTTGTGGTCAAGTTCGACATAACCATTTTCTGTTTTTTTGTATTGCATATACACATCATTGCCTATCTCGACCCAGCGTCCACACTCGCAAGTTATGTCGCATTTGTCGCTACAAGGTGTGTCATATCTTGGATAAAACCACTCATTGTCTGGTCCGCAAGGTGTACCAACTGTGCCTTCAAGTTCCCACCAGTTGTCGCTCTTTGGAAGATAGAAAATGTTTTCTTTTTTCATTCCAAGACCCACAAGCAAACTTGCGGTTTCTTCATCGCGTGGTGCGTTTTCATCGCCCGCAAATACGCTCGCACATAGTTTTGCGCTGTCAAAGCCAAGCACTTTGGTCAAAAACTCGTATGTCCATTTGGTTTTTTCTTTTTTGAAGTAGTCGCCTAGGCTCCAATTTCCCATCATTTCAAAGAAAGTAAAGTGCGACTCATCTCCCACCGAGTCAATGTCCACTGTACGCACACAACCTTGCACATTGCATAGTCGTGTTCCGTCTGGATGTGGCTTGCCTAGTAGATATGGCATAAGTGGTTGCATGCCCGCTACATTAAACATAACTCCTGTACTGCCATCTCCTATTAGGGACACAGCACCAATGTTGTGGTGGCCACGCTCTTCATAATATTTGATCCAAGTTTCTCTAAGTTGTTTGCTAGTAATATTTTTCATAGTTTGTCCTTTAATAATTTATGTATATATAATAACACAACAAATATTGTTTTTTCAATCAATATCGTGCGCCTTTATGCTCAAAACCTAAAAAAGACACCCGAAAGTGTCTTTGTACTAGAAAATATCATCAATGATTTCGCTATCTTCAAGAGGCACAATTTCTGGCAGGTCTTGCGGAACATCTGCACTACTAGGTGGAATCGAAGGCTCAGTATCTTCAAGACTTTGTGCATTTGCATCTTTCTCGATGTTTTTAAATGTTGTGATATTGCTCAACCACCTTACAGGTATGTCGGCACAAGCACCGTTTCTGTGTTTTGCCACAACAAGTTCGGCCATTGTTTGCTCACTGACTGTGGCTTTGTCTTGGTCTGGGCGGTGTATAAATATAACTATATCCGCGTCTTGCTCGATCGCACCACTCTCACGCAAGTCACTAAGCATAGGTTTGTGACCTGTACGACTCTCGACCGCACGAGAAAGTTGGGACAATAGGATTATCGGAACATTAAGTTCTTTGGCGGCGATTTTTAGGTTACGAGTAATCTCGGATACTTCGACTTGACGGTTTTCTTTGTTTTTGCCACCTGACGACATAAGTTGAAGGTAGTCAATCATAACAAGGTCAAGTCCGCGTTCTCTTTGTATCTTCATACATTTGCTAAGTATTGTAAATGGTGTATTTTGTGACGAGTCGTCAATAAAAATGTCGGCTTCGGCAAGTTTGCTCTTTGCTGCCCATAGGTCCTTCCATTCTTTTACACTAAGTTCGCCTTTAAGTGCTTTTCCCATATCTACATATGCGACTGAGCATAGGCTTCTTTGTGCTATTTGCGACTTTGGCATTTCTAGCGAGAACACTGCACATTTCTTTTTGCCTTTGATGGCTGCATAGTTGACGATGTTCATGCCAAGACTGGTTTTACCAAAACCTGGGCGCGCTGCAACAAGCACTAGGTCGCCACCATGAAAACCATTTGTAAGTTTGTCAAGTCCATAAAATCCAGTCGGAACACCTTGCACATTGCCCTTGCCCTTTTGGATTTCTTCAAACTTTGTGATTACATCATCAAGTGACTCTTTGATTGGAGTAAGACTGCTACGCTCTTCGTTTTTACCTATTTCAAAAATGTTTTTCTCAGCAAAGGCTATGGCTTTGTTTTTGTCGTCGCCTTCGTACGAATTGTTTATTATCTCTTGCGATGCGGATATAAGTTGGCGCAAAACACTATCACGCTTAACTATGTCAACATAGTGACGAAAGTTTGATGTCGAAGGAACTATATTTGTAAGGCTCGTGATGTACTCTGCACCGCCTACTTTCTCCATAAGCCCGCGTTTGTCAAGCTCGTCAGTAAGTGTGATGAAGTCAACTGGTTGGTTGCGTCTTTGTACATCGCCCATACAATCAAATATGAGTTGGTGCGCTTCAACATAAAAATCTGTAGTTTTTAGTGCGTCAATTATTGCAAATGCTGCGTCTTGGTCAATTAGTACACATCCTAACACGCTTTGTTCGGCTTCGACATTGTGTGGAAGCACTCTGCTATCTTTCTTTGCCATATTTTCACCTTTGTATTATTTGTTATTTTCGTTTTTCTCTTGTTTGTGTTTTTTAAGATTTTGCTTTGCAAGTTTGTGCTTTTCCTTCAACATTAGTCGGCGTTGCTCTTCTTGCTCGGCTTCTTTTTTTATGCGTTTGTTTTTGATGCTAACAAGCACTATCTCACTCACTATCACCACAAAACCTATTATCGCCATATCTACTAACACCGACCACCAAAATCCAAGGTCGCTACATAGGATATTGAATGTTATCACGAAAGGCAACGCAATCAAAAACATTATGCCATATTTGAGTAATTGTTTTTTTACTATTCTTTTGTCAAACAGGTATCTATCCATTATTCCTCACTATCATCATCTATTTGTTTGGGTGTGTAGGGCATATCTAGTTTTGTCTTGTATTTGCCGTATTTTTTACGAGTGTAGTACACAATTACAATTATCGCAGTACTAAATGCGGTGATGATTAGTGCTAGCACATACCAACCAGTAGTATTTGCTGTGACATAATAAAACACAAGTTCTCTACTGCTATCTGCACCATTAAACTCCCACAAGTGACAAGTAAAGCCATTGTACTCCATTGTGGAGTCGGCATTGGTGCGCATACGCGAATTGGTACTGCCATAAATTTGAGTAAGTGTAACATCACTCGCATCATATTCTTCTCCAACATATGTGCGATATCTCTCATACACATTGTCACCATTTAGGTCGATTGTGGTTATGTCGCCAAAAACATTGTCGGTGCGTTGTTCGTATTTTTTGATAAAGAAACTCTTACTTTCAAGTAGCGGACTATTGCTATCAGCATCTTCGCTACTATCGTGACCATACACATATGCCATAACTTTGCTATTTGCAAAAAGGGTTTCGACACTGATTTTGTATATCCCTTCATCGACTGAGTGAATGACACTTCCGATTTTGATTTGTGATTGAAGATTGTGGAAATCAGTTGGATAGTCAAGTTTGTATTGCAAAAGCCTTAGTTCCATAGGTCTAATGTAGTAGTTTATAAGGTCGCTCTCAATGTTTTGCACAAGGTGGTCGACATTAACATCGCTACTTAGTTTTTGACTATCAACTTCGATTGTGATTTTGTCAAGTATTTGACCATAGTCATCGACTAGTCTTTGGTACTCGATGTTTGCACATCCAGCAAACAAAAATATGCTAGCAAACAAGATTATTAAACTGACAAATTTTAGTCTTTTCATAGTTTCTCCATAAAGTATTATATATTATAACAAGTTTTTTTTCAATAATAATCTACAAATTGAGAGCAATTTTGTTTGATGGGTTTTGGCACATTTTGTTATATCTTAGAAAAACACTGTTTTGTCACACGCAAAAAATGCAAAAATGACCTTTAATATATTTGCAAAAACTGCCTCCATATAATATAATACTATGTATGGAAGAGGCAAAAAAGAGCAATTACTTAGGGACTAAGTTTGCTGTCGACAACTTAAAAAAAGACCGCAAAAGGATAATGGGATGTGGTTGTTTTAAGGGCTTTGGATGGGACCCGATGTACAAAGATGTGAGCATAAAAACATACTATGACACACCTGATTTTTTCTTTCAAACCCACGGCATCACCATCAACAAAAACGACTACAAAGACAAACTTACTAGCGACCTTGTGGTAAGATACGAAAGCGAAGTCAAACGCATAAAGTTTTTGAGCGACTTTCCCGACACTTTTGCAATCCAAATCCCGTCAAAAGACAGCATAATCCAACATCTCGAATTCGTATCATATGCTATCGGCGAGTTGCTTCCGTCCGGAATGGGTGTCGATGTAACAAACACTTTGCATTTTATAAGACCAATAATCAGTGTAAACAAAAAACGCGAGTACTATCGTGGTTATCACATATCAGGCTTGAAGATGTTTGTATTTTTCACATCTGCCGAATACACCACTCCACTAAATAAAAAGTTAAAACAAAAAATCGATATGGTCGAACTTGACAGCGAAACCATTGACCGCAAAGCCGAGTATGACGAAGTGATAAAAAAACTTACTTTCTCAAATCCAACCTTGGTCGAATTAAAACACAGCGATGTTTTAATCGGTCGTGAGTATTTGTTTAATATGAAATAACGCTATATAAGCGTTTTTTCTTAGGAGAGAAAATGGAAACAATAGAAAAAGCACAAAAATCAGACAATATGGATAAATCAGCAAAACTTAAAAAGGTTGCACTTTATGGAAACATTGTTTTAGCAATCCTTCAAATCATAACCGCTATCATTTTTATGCAAGTAAGAGGGGCACTTTGGGTCAAGTATGTGACTAAAAGTACTGCGAGCGGACTATTTGTGATTACTGGACTATTCAACCTGATTTTACTATACAAGACACAAGAGAAAAACAACCTTTGGAAAGGCGTTATTATGCTAATTGGACTTATTTTTGCAATGAGCGGTGACATCGTGCTTATTGAGCATTTTGTTATTGGCGCTGGACTTTTCGCAATCGGGCATATATTCTTTCTTATCTACTTCTGCCTTATGTATAAGTTCAACCTTATTGACCTTTTCGTGTTTTTAGGGCTTATCGCTATCGCAATGCTTATTATATTTTTGTATCCACACTTTGAGTTTGACGGAATGTTGCCAGTCATCATTGTGTATGCGATAGTTATTTCTTCTATGCTTGCAAAGGCTATCGGAAACTACTTCTCATGCAAAAGCACCGAAAACCTTATCACTATGCTTGGCGCATTTCTATTCTTTTTCAGTGATATGATGTTGTTGTTTTACTGCTTCGCAGGAAACAATATTGTGTTTGATTATTTCTGCATTTACACTTATTATCCAGCAGAGTTTATGCTTGGACTTACTATCTTGCTACAACACAAAAATTATGCACAAAGAAAATAATATGATTATCTATTTAGTAGAGTTAAAAACAACTTAAACAACTCAAACAACTCTCATATGTAAAATATTTATAAAAACAAACCTTATAAAAACAAAAAACCTTCCACTTAGGAAGGTCTTTTTTAATTGTTTTCGACATTTACATCTTTACTTTGATTTTGTTTTTTAAGTTCGGCCAAAATTTCAGTAAGAAGTTCTTCTTGTGTTGGCTTTTTAGGCTCTGGTGCAGGCACAACTTTCTTACTCTCTCTAAGTTCGGCCAAGGCTTTGCGGTATGCTTTTTTGTTTTTGTGGTCAACTCCCATCGCTTCAAGTTCTTTGCGTTCTTCTTCGGTCGGAATGTTTTTCTTAACTTTGCTCCACGAATCTTTAAATAGTTGGTCGCTTCTCATTATTATCTTCATTATAATAAACAATGTCATCGCAATAATTAAAAAGTTGATGATAGCGGTGATAAATGCACCCCAGTCAATATAGATACTTCGACTTAGGTCAATAACACCTGTTTCGTCTTTTACTATTTTTAAAAATGTGTATGCTTTTTCAAGACCATTGTCTCCGCCTATCGACAAAAGCAAATTGATAAGTGGCATAATGATTTTGTTTGTAAATGCTGTTACTATCGCCGAAAACGCACCACCTATAATGACGCCGACAGCCATATCAAGTATATTTCCGCGACTTACAAACTTGCTAAACTCTTGAAAAAATGCTTTGATTCTTTTCATTTGTTGACTCCTTAAATTTTCTACATTGTATATTAGTATGTAAAAAAGTGTTTGTCAAGTAAAATCAAAAATATACATTTTTCACATACATATTGTTAAAATTAACGACTAAAAAAATGACAGCAAAATATGTTTGTGATATAATAACACAAACTAACGGGGGTTGTTATGAATACACTTAATAAATCAATAAAAAAATCATTTGCGCGTGCACTTATTTTTACAATGTTTTTGCCAATAGGCGTCGTCGGGATTATCCTTACTTGTACAATGCATGTGGCAAATCCATACTTTGCACTACTACTTTCACTTTCTATTATTCTTGCAGTTTTGGGATTTTATGGCTCGCCTATGACATGGGTAAACTACGGCTCGTATGTAGGACTAAAAAATGTGCTATCTCTAATCGAAAATGAAAACATTTACTCCGTCCAACAAATCTCCAACCAACTATCACAAAACCCAAAACAAGTAGTAACCACTATCACAACACTTATATCAAAAGGTTATCTAAGGGGCTATCTATTTGTGGATAACGACCACTTAGTACTAAACACAAATACAAAATTGAAAGATAGTAAAGCAAAAATCAAATGCGAAAATTGTGGTGCACTAACTTCACAAAGTTTGGACTTTTGCGAATATTGCGGAATGAAACTTAATAAATAATAAAAATAAAAATGATATGGTTTTTGTCAAAAAGTACTTGTTTGATGCCAAAAAAATAATACAAGTAGCCAATATCGTTTCAAATTATTAAAAGCAATAACCTTTAAAAGAAAAATAAAAACAACACAAATGTGTTGTTTTTTTGTTTTCTTTAAGCTTATTTATTTTACTATTATTCCTTTTCTTCGGTAGAGTTTGCACTATTTTCTATGTCTTTCATTGTTTTTGTAATAGCAACATTTTTTATTTCAGCACCATGCTCCAATATATACGAAACTACAACATAAACGATTCCAATAGTTACGCCCGCTAAGTCAAACATACTAAGTACCGAATCAAAACACGAAGCGACTATTTCACAAATCATCGAACCACAAATGGTTAGTATCAAGTTTAGCCAACCCAACTTGCGCAATCTTTGTGATACAGCAAAATCAAATGGTGTACCCATTTTTAACTCAAAAGCATAAAAGTTTTTCACAAGATCATAAATTGCGATATAAAAACCACACATAATAGTTCCGCAAATGCAATAGCACAAAGCAGTATTTTTGTCGAAGTATTCGCCATAATCGGCTAGCAAATCCATTAATGCTTGATTATCTCCCCAGACTCCTACACACACTGCGCCGACCAAACTCAATGCACAACCTACTATCGAACACACAAATGCTATTCGACTAAGAATATAAAATATACGCGATATTTTTTGTATTTTTGTAAGGCTATTCATACTATCTCCTTTTCTTTTTATAAGTATATTTCATAACAAATATTTTTACAACAAATATGGTGTATGTTTGAAATTTTTTCTTGTAAAACATATTGTTTTAGGCTATAATCTTGTTGTGTATAAGGTTGTTAAACTATGATATCAGAGCCAATACTAAACAAATATTGCCCAATGTCAGAGTGGCACAAGTATCCAGTGGATACTTGCCTGACGCACTAACCTGCTTCGCTTTGGACTACCTGTGGTAGACCACAAACGCACAGCTGTCTTATCAGATAGCGATGTACAACTTAATAGAATATTATATGCAGAGATGTCAGAGTGGTCTATCGTGCAGTCTTGGAACGGCTGTGTACGGAAACGTACCCCGGGTTCGAATCCCGGTCTCTGCGCCAAATACAAAAAAGAAAAGTCAAAATCAAAGTGGCTTTTCTTTTTTGTTTTGTTTACTAGTGCAATGGCAAACTATTTGTTTACTTTATTTACAATACACTAATTTGGATTATGCGAATAAAAAATATAAAATTGTCTATTATTTTGTAAAGGAGAGAAATATGAACAAAATTAATCCATTTTATGAAAAGAAAGCGATAAGTGTGGACAAGTTTTTGAGTGTAGACGAGTACAGTCCAAAGTCATACAACAAATCCACAACATCACCCTACACCAAGACGCGTGTTATATTACTAAACGGTGCGGAGTTTGAACAAAGCTGGTTTTTGCACCAATTCCAACGCAACTGCAACAACAATGATTTGCGACGCGACATTGCGTTAATCAGGCGCCACGAACAACACCAACAAAAGTGCATATCAGGGCTAAAACCCGTAGACGAGAGCGACCTAGAAACCACCATATCCTACGAACAACTTGCCATTGACCTTACAGCAATTTTGGCAAGGCATGTAAAGGACGACTATGTTAAAAACGCGCTAAATTTTGCGCTTTTGGAAGACTTTGACCACTTGTACAGATTTGCAAACTTGCTTGAAAGCGAGCAAGGGATTGACGCAAACAGTCTTACAGGCGGATACACCGAAATCACACCTGGCAGACCGACGATTGCCGAACCACGCCACCCATTTGATGAAATAAACAGGCACATTGCAAAAGAGCTCGCTGATCCATTTACGAAGTTGGTAGTAAGCATCATAACCGCCGCCGAACAACAAACAATGAATTACTACATGAACATTGCTGGTTTTCACGGAACAGAAATAGGCAAAAAACTCTACTCCGAAATCGCAATGATCGAAGAGCAACATGTGACTGAGTACGGGAGCCTTATGGACACAACATGTTCGTGGCTTGAAAACTGGCTAGTGCACGAATACACCGAATGTTATTTGTATTACAGTTGTTTTGAAGACGAAACAGACCCATATATCAAAGACATTTTTTACAAACGCTACTTAGAAGAATGTGGACACTTGCAATATGTCGCAAAACTTCTTGAAAAGTACGAAGGAAAACCATGGCAAGCAGTTTACACATGCGGTGGGGATTTCCCAGACCTACTAAAATTTGAAGGCAACATTGACTACATTAGGGGCGTACTAAACAAAACCATCAACTATACCCGAAACAAAGAAGACTATATCCTTCTAAACGACTTATCCGACAAAGCCAACTACTTTGCCTATCAAAAAGCAAACATCAAAAAACCCGAAAAACTCCCAAGTCATATAGTTATTACAAACCACATCAAGCAGTTTGGTAAAGACTATCGATTTGAAACCAAAAAAAACCCAGTACCAAGTTTGCAAGACCGCACCGTCGACAACATAAATGTAGGACGCAAAAAACAGTAAATCAGCATTGTAAGAAATTGACATTTTAAAGTTTTATCATTTTTAATATAGAAAAATAAAACACTCCAAAGGGAGTGTTTTATTTTCTTTTGATTTTTGGCTTAAAGTAAATAAGTCGCATCGAGTTTAGTATAGCAAGTATCGACACGCCTACATCGGCAAACACCGCTACCCAAAGTCCAGCTATTCCAAGAGTGCCTAGCACCATCGCAACAACTTTTATTCCTAGTGCAAAAACTATGTTTTCGATGTATGTGCGGTGGGTCGCTTTGGCTATTTTGAAAGTGTTGACAAGCGACATAACATTGCCAGTCATAAGCACCATATCACCCATTTCGACTGCAATGTCGCTTCCGCCACCCATAGCAACACCTATATCACACATACTAAGTACAGGCGCATCGTTTACACCGTCGCCTACATACATAATTTTCTTGCCTTCGGATTTTAGTTGTTTGATAATGTTAAGTTTGTCTTCCGGCAACAAATCCGAGTACACTTGCGAAAAACCAAGTTCGGCTCCGACCCAATTTGCAACATCGCCTTTATCACCTGTAAGCATAATAATGTTTGAAATATTAAGCGCCTTAAACTCGTCAATCGCCTTCTTTGCGTCGGCTTTGATAGTGTCGCTTATTGTTACAAAACCAGCGTACTCGCCGTCAACCGCCATGTGAACAATAGTTCCCATTTCGTCACATTTTTCATATGCGATATCGTTTTCGTCCATTAGCACATTGTTTCCGCAAATTATGGTTTTGCCTTCGATTTTGGCTTTTAGTCCTTTTCCACTAAGTTCTTCATAGTCGTCAATTTTGCTTTGGAAGATTTTCCCCGAATACAAATGCATTATACTTTTCGCAATAGGGTGAGCACTTCCGCTCTCGATATAACACAAGTATTTTATAAAAGTTTGGCGATCAATATTTTTAGGACAAACCTTTTGCACCTTAAAGTCGCCGTTTGTAAGAGTGCCAGTTTTGTCAAAAACAATAGTGTCAATGGAGTGCAAAATGTCCATATAATTTGCGCCTTTGATTAGCACGCCATATTTTGCACATCGTCCAACTCCACTGAAAAATGCAAGCGGAACAGAAATTACTATCGCACAAGGACAGGACACAACAAGGAATGTAAGTGCTCTATAAAGGCTATCAGACCAGTTTTTTGTGACCAGACCAAATGTCAAAAACATAACCACAGCAAGCCCAAAAACCGCTGGTGTGTACCACCTTGCAAACTTGGTGATAAATTTTTCAGCCTTAGGTTTTGAAGCGCTGGCATTTTCGACAAGGTCAATTATTTTACTGTACGCCGAGTCTTCAAAAACGCTTGTTGCTTTAATAGTAAATGGATTTCCAGTGTTAATAGCTCCACTAAACACACTTGCGCCAATAGTCACCTTTTGTGGAAGGCTCTCACCAGTCAACATCGAATTGTCGACATAACTTGTTCCATTTATCACCCTTCCGTCTACTGGGATTTTCTCACCGCTCTTTACAAGAATAACTTCGCCAATCTTTATTTTTTCAGGGCGGATTTGGTGCTCTTCGCCGTCACGAAGAACATTTGCAAATTGTGGTTTTAAAGTGAGCATCTTTTCAAGGTTTTTACGGCTTTTGCCAAGCGCATAGTCTTGAAATGCTTCGCCGATTTTATATAGTAGCATTACAAAAATGGCTTCTCTAAACGATTGAATAGCTAGCGCACCAATGGTCGCTACTACCATAAGCACATTTTCATCAAAAACACCGCCTTTGGCAAGTTTTTTAAAGGACTTGATGATTACATCATAACCTACAAGCAGATATGACACGCCATATAGCACATAACTTGCGACACTTCCATCAAATATCCAGCCAAGTGCAAGCAAAATCACCGACACGATAGGAAACATCAGTTTTACCCAAAATCTCTTGAAAAAAGGAACTTTCTCTCTTTTCTCTTCGGCCACTTCTTCGTCAAGTTTTGCAATAAAAACTTCGCTCTCAAATATATGGATTGTTTTTTCTATAAAATCAATAAGTTCTTGCTCGTCTTTCCAGTCGTGCTCAGTCTCTATATATAGTTTTTTATTTATAAAGTCGAGCGTGCATTTATCTATCTCATCAAAAGTGTTTAGTGCTTTTTCAATTTTTGCCGAACACGCAGCACATTCAAGGTCTTTTAGCAAATATACTTTTTTCATTAGTCAATCTCCCTTGCGTGTACTAAGCACATATCAACCACTTTCTTTACATGCTCATCACTTATCATATAATAAACTTTGTTTCCTTCTTTTATGCTAGACACTAGATTGCAGTTTTTTAAAAAATTAAGTTGGTGCGAAACAGCCGATTGTGTCATCTCGACTTCGGTCACTATCTCACTAACACACTTTTTTCCAGTCATCAATGCAAAAACGATTTTTAGTCGCGTCTTATCTTTAAGCGCACTTAGGATATTAAGCATATTTTTCATATCCTTTTCGCTTACAACATATTTTTTCATAAATTTTTCCTTTATCTTTATTATATAGTAGTCAAATTTTACGGATTTTAGACCATAAAAAACAAAAACTATATGAATGTTTACTCATATAGTATATGAGCATCTATTCATATAGTCAAGAGTTTTTGAGTAGTTTTTAAAAATTTATAGCACTTTATATCCAAGTAACTCGATACTATCGACAAGTGGAGTGTTGATTAGACGCGCAAGGTCAGTCGACAAATACTTTTTGTTGTCATCTGGAAATACTGAAAGACACTTGTTCTTGCCATATTTTACACAACCTAAAAAGTTTGCTCCACCCGAAATTCCTACTGCAAGACCTAGTTTTTGACTAAGTTTTTGTGCCATTGCTATTGCATCGTCGTCATCGACACCTATTATGTCATCGACAATTTCTGGCTTGTATAGTTTTGGAATCACATCGTCACTAAGTCCTTGTATCTTGTGTTTGCCTATCGAATAACCTTTTGAGAACAGCGACGACGCACTCGGCTCAACAACAATTACTGGTGTGTTCCACTTTTTCTTGAAAAACTCGCCTATGCCCATTAGTGTGCCCGCAGTTCCTACACCCGCTATAAATCCACTTATGCTTTTTACTTTTGGCACAATCTCTCTACAACACCTTGCATACGCTACAAGATTGGATCTATTGTTAAACTGTTGGGTCAAATACACTTCGCCTTGCTGTGCAAGTTTTTCACATTCTTCAAAGCCTTCTCTAAAATTTTCTACCAGCCTTAACTCGCCACCATATAGTTTCATTATGGATTTTCGCTCTTCACTCATTCGCCTTGGCATATGTATTATTACTTTGTGTCCTAGATATGCACCTACTCCACACAAAGCAATGCCCATATTGCCACTAGATGTCTCTGCAATAGGTTGGCCTTCCTTTAATGCACCACTTGCTCTTGCGTCTTTAATAATTTGCAATGCAACTCTGTCTTTAATAGACCCTGTCAAGTTGTACCATTCACACTTAAAATAAGCAGTACGAGTTTTGTTTTGAAATCTATATTTGATTTCGATGAGCGGAGTGTTTCCTATCATCTTTTCAAGTTGTTTTATTTTATCCATATTTCACCTCTTTTGATTTATATGAACAAATGCTATTTTTTGTGAAATAAAAAACACTTCTGTAAAAAAGTGTTTTGTTTGTATTTATTGACAGCATGTTATGGGTTTTTGTCACAAAGTCACATATTTGTGACACTTTACACATATTAATAAAATTTTGGCAGTATCCAAAGCACCATTCTCTTTGGTACTATTCTATTTAAAAAATTGTAAAGTTTGTACACTCCACCTACAATATTTGATGGTGCAGGATTTTTGCGAGTGCTCACTTTATATATGACTTTTGCCACTTTTATAGGGTTCATTCCTTTGCGTTCGTACTTTTCCATACGACCGATAGAGATGTCTTGATTTTTATATGGATTGTCCTTATTTTCACTTTTCTCTCTTGCATCTGTAAATCCAGTACAAGTATCACCCGGCATAACAGTGCATACTTTTATATTAAAAGGTTTGACTTCGACTCTAAGCGACAAAGTAAACATTTCTAGTGCGCCTTTTGATGACGCATAAAAGGCTTGATATGGCATAGGAAAAATAGAACCAGCAGGTGATGTAATATTTATTATATGACCGTCACCCCTTTCGCGCATATATGGCAAAACTTCCTTTGTCATACGAACTGCACCCATAAAATTGGTGTTCATTTGTTTTTCAATGCTTTCCATACTCGACATTTCGATTGCTCCCGATATGCCCATTCCTGCATTGTTTACAAGTACATCAATCTTTCCTTCAATATCGATTACTTCTTTGACTACTCTTTTGACATCGGCGTCATTTGTTACATCGCCACATATACTATATATGTTTTCGTCTTGGATTTTGCGACGCGACATTC
>CALEWH010000008.1 GCA_937925475.1 uncultured Clostridia bacterium | reverse complement strand
TTTTTAGCCTAAGTGAGCCGCTGCGAATGTGTGAGCACCGGCTGGCGATGTCCGCTTTGGTTCGAGTCCACGAATAAAAAAAGAGTAAGTGAATGACTTACTCTTACGCTTGGTAGGAATGAGTGGCACGACGCGTCTAGAAAATGTGCCTGTGGTCACATTTTTAGCCTAAGTGAGCCGCTGCGAATGTGTGAGCACCGGCTGGCGATGTCCGCCTTGGTTCGAGTCCACGAATAAAAAAAGAGCAAGTGAATGACTTACTCTTACGCTTGGTAGGAATGAGTGGACTCGAACCACCGACCCCCACCTTATCAGGGTGGTGCTCTAACCGGCTGAGCTACATTCCTATATGGTGGAGATAATCGGATTCGAACCGATGACCCCCTGCTTGCAAGGCAGGTGCTCTAGCCAGCTGAGCTATACCCCCACATTTAATCAAGCGATATTATAATATCATTTAGATATGTGATTGTCAATAACTTTTAATCGATTTTTTATTTTTTAATACATTCTTCACATATGCACATATTTAGTGCCAATAGGCAAACACAAATCAGTTTTCACCATTATCAACATCAGTAGAATCAAGTTCTTTTTGTTTTTGCAAACGCGAAATAAGTTTTGTCATTGCAGGAAGCATTAACCCACCAACACAATTGCCAAGAGTGATCACAACTATACATAGCCAAGCCCTACCCGACCACATATTCGCAAACGAGAAATAAAACATATCCGCAACACAGTGTTCGAATCCAGCAACCACAAACACGCTTACTCCAAAAAACAAACTCAAATATTTTCCAAGATCGGATTTGCGGTTTTTGAAACCATCGACCGCAACAAATATCAAAATGTTGCAAAATATGGCAAGCACAAACAAACTCCACAAACTGTCATTAAGTTTTGTGCTGACAATGTTTTCGCAAACACCTGCAAACGAAATTAGTCGAGTACTGCGCAAAATATATCCACACGCCACACAACCACATAGGTTTGAAATCCAAATAACTGCAAGTTTTAGTAGGTATGATGGTTTGTTTTCAAATATGTAGCAAACCTTGCCCGTAAACAAATTGAAATTTAGTGTAAGCACCAAAAACAATCCGACACAAAACATTATTGCACCACCAATTTTGCTTCCAGAAGCGATATTGACCATACCACCAATAGAAATGCTCACGCCCGCTAAAAATCCAAGTAAAAAATCTACACTTATGTTTTTCAATTTGTCTTTTGTCATATACTTACCTCAATTTAGAGTATATCATATACACTCACTCTTTCAAAATAAAAAAACAACCTAGAAAGCTCGTTATGAAAACAGTTGGGAAATCATCTAGTAAGAGTCGAAATAAAAAGTACTATTAAAATTATAATTACACTTATTTGCATAGCACTTCTCCTTTGAACTTTGATTATATCACACCAAAACCGCCTTGTACATACCCAAAACCGCAAAATATGGTTTTTTATTATCAAATTGTAAGTTTTGCAAATTGCCAATTAGTTTTTTTATGATATAATAAATGTATGGAAAAAGAATTTGAAAACAAGAAAACAATACCAGTTTTACCACAAAAGTTTTGTGACAATATGAAAATGATTTTAGGCGAGCAATTTGAAGACTATCTCGCCTCTTTCACCAGTCCGTCAAACACTGCGCTTAGAATAAACCCTTTTAAGACATGGACAGGTTTTGATTACAAAGACTTTCACTTGCGCAAAATCGACTGGACAGAAAATGGATATTACTATCAAAACGACAGTGCTGGCAAAACCATATATCACGACAGCGGGCTATACTACATTCAAGATGCAAGTGCAATGGCCGTAGTCGAACTTATGGATATAAAACCACATGAAAAAGTACTTGACCTATGCGCTTCTCCCGGTGGAAAAAGCACTCAGATATCAGAAAAACTTAAAAACACAGGACTACTCGTATCCAATGAAATTGTGCCAAGTCGTGCAAAAACATTGTCATTCAATATAGAGCGAATGGGCATAACCAATGCGATTGTTTTAAATGAAAGTGTAGAAAAAATTTCTGAAAAATTTCCAAAATACTTTGACAAAGTGTTAGTAGATGCACCATGCTCAGGCGAAGGAATGTTTAGAAAAAATCACGAAGCAATAAACGAGTGGGAAAAGACTGATATATACTCATGCGCTAAGCGCCAACTAGACATATTAGAAAAAGCATCAATATGTGTAAAAAGTGGAGGAACTCTTGCATACTCAACATGCACTTTTAATATAGAAGAAAACGAACATGTGATAGCAAAATTTCTCACTCATCATCCAGACTTTTATATAGCAAATAATGACAAGTCACACTTTTTCTCAAGTGGCATTGATATAAGACAATACTATAAAGACATAGATATTGACACCACTAAATGCGTAAGATTATTTCCACATATCCAAGAGTGTGAAGGACATTTTATTTGCATAATGAAACGCAAAGAAATTGGTGAAATCGAATACAAAAATAAAAAAACAAACATCAACAACAAAACACGAGATATTGTCAAAAAGTGGTTTAAAGACAACAATATGTCGGTAGATATTGACAATATATCAATATTAAATGACAATATATATCAAAATCCCGAATTTACAATTAATGTAAAAAACCTTAAATTTTTACGACATGGATTACATCTGGGACAAATAATTAAAGATAGATTTGAGCCATCACACTCACTTGCACTTGCCATAAAAAATCCTCAAAATGTAATAAACATAGACAAATCACAGCTCGAAAAATATCTTCATGGTGATGTACTAAATTGTGAAAATAATAACAACGGATGGTACATAATTAGTTATGAAAATATACCAATTGGCTGGGGCAAGAATGTAAATGGAACAATTAAAAATTATTATCCAAAAGGACTACGAAAGTAGTCCTTTATTTTACAAATAAATACACCAAATATCCCACATAAAGTAATACAATAATCAGACCTTGAAATCTATTTGTTTTACGCTTTTTAATGCTCGGAACAAACAACAATATTGTAGCAAGTATCAGCACCAACATACACACAATTACAAATAATTTATCTACTACCAGTCGGCCATTAATTAAAACCGCAATAGACAAAAGCAAACTTCCATTAAGAATATTTGCACCAATAATATTTCCAATCGACATTTGCATACAGTTTTTCTTTATACTCATTATCGCTGTTGTGAGTTCGGGAATACTAGTCCCAATCGCCACACAAGTAAAACCAATTATACTTTCACTTACACCTAAAAAACTTGCAAGATATATTGCGCTTTCGACCAAAAATTTTGCTCCAAGACTTACCAACACTCCACCCAAAACAAACAACATTATTGTATCAAAAATTAATTTTTTAGGATTTTCCGACTTTTCAAATACATACTTTTTTGATACTTTTTTACTTTCTTTAAAGTTAATAAAGTAGAATAAAACAAATATAAAAAATAGTATTGCACCTTCAATAACACCAATTACACCAGTAAATGAAAATATAATCAGAAGAAGCAGTAGAGTCATGTAGATTATTAATTTTGTTTTATACGATTTTAGTTTGAGCATCATAGGACGAGCAAGAAGCAAAACACCCACAATAATCAAAAAATTAAACATCATACTTCCAATAGCATTACCTACAGCAATACCTTCTGCCCCATTCGAAGAAGAAAATATAGTAACCAAAAGTTCGGGCAAGGTCGTGATAAGAGACACTAGTGTACACCCTATCACAATTTGCGACACGCCAGTGATTTTGCCAATGTTGACCGCAGAGTCCACAAGCATGTTTCCACCCCAACTCAACATTATGAGTGCAACAACAAAAAAAATAATAACTAACAATATTTTCATTTTTTCACCTTTTTATAGTGTACTAACGAAATTTATTATTAATTACTATTTTCGTGTTTTTTATACAAATTTTTACATTTTTTTCACTACAACTTCACCTTGTCGTAGCACAACCACATTACCATTAGACACATCGACTATAGTAGATGATGATGATTTACTTTCGCCACCATCAAGCACAAGTGCAAGTTTTGTGTCAAAATATTTTTTCACTTGAAGCGCATTTGTTGCAGGCGCTTGTCCACTTATATTTGCAGATGTAGATGTAAGCAAAGGACAATTTTGAAGTAGCATTTCCAGATTTTTATCCTTGGGCTTTCTTATTGCAATAGTGTCTTTTCCGCAAGAAAAATTTTTTAATCTTTCGTCCTTAATTTTGAAAATGAAAGTTACACTACCCGGCCAATATTTATCCAAGTACTTTTTAGTGTTTTGATCGACATATACAAGATCCGAGATGTCATAGTCTTTATCTGCTACGAGTAGTAACGGAACATCTTTATTTCTTTCTTTCAACTCATATATTTTATCCACAGCACTTAAGCAAAATGGATCACAACTAAGTCCATACACCGTATCAGTCGAACAAGCAACAACCCCGCCTGATTTTATAATACCGACCGCTTCATGCACGCCATTTTCAAATTTAGTTATTTTTGTATTCATTTTTACCTCTATTGTGTATAGTTTAGTACTTTTTCGGTGTTTTTTCAAACATTTTCATAAAAAATAAGAGAGTTATCAAACTCTCCTATTCGATTTCATTTTTTCTACGATAGTCTTGACGGCCACGCAATGTGTGATCAAGAATAATTTTTCTAAGCCTTAGCGACTTTGGAGTCACTTCCAACAATTCGTCATCATTTAGGAATTCGAGACTTTCTTCAAGAGTCAAAGGTCTAACAGGTTCGAGCCTTAACGCTTCGTCTGCCGAACTACTACGCATATTTGTAAGTTGCTTTTTCTTACAAACATTGACCACAATGTCAAGTCCCTTAGGATTCATTCCGACAATCATTCCGCCATAAACTTTTTCGCCCGGAGTAATCAACATTTTGCCACGCTCTTGCGAATTGTAAAGTCCATATACGACTGCTTCGCCAGTTTCAAATGCTATCAATGCGCCATAATTACGCCTTTCGATGTTGCCTTTATAAGGTTGGTAATCATAGAAAACCGAACTCATAACGCCTTCACCGCGCGTATCTGTCAAAAATTGACTCTTGTATCCAAACAAACCGCGTGATGGAATCAAAAATTCGAGCCTGATACGACTACCGTGATTTGACATGCCAAGAAGTTCGCCCTTTCTTGCGCCCAAAACGCTTACAACATTTCCTACACAATCTTCTGGAACATCAGCAACAAATCTATCGATAGGTTCATATTTTTCGCCATTTATCTCTTTGAAAAGCACTTTTGGCATACTAACTTGAAATTCGTATCCGTCACGACGCATATTTTCTATCAAGATTGAAATATGCATTTCACCACGGCCTAGCACTCTAAAACTATCGGTCGAGTCAGTAGGCAAAACTTTCAAACTAAGGTCTCTAACCGCTTCTTTCATTAGGCGTTCTTTAAGGTGACGGCTAGTGCAATATTTGCCTTCGCGACCTGCAAACGGTGAATTGTTGACCATAAAAGTCATCTCAACACTAGGTTCGCTAATTTTCACAAACGGAATTGGAGTTTCGTTGTCTTTTGTGCAAATTGTATCACCAATAGTAACTTCGCTATTTCCCGCAATGCACACAATCTCGCCCACTTTCGCGCTTGTAACAGGAACTTTGTTTAGTCCTTCAAAAACAAACATATTGACTACTTTAAAGTTTAGTTTTCTTGCACTGTCGTGGTAGTTTACAACTTCAACACTGTCGTTTATGTTTACAACCCCGCTCTCGACTTTGCCGACTGCAAGTTTGCCAAGGTAGTCGTTTTGCTCAGTCGAACTAACTAGCATACTAAATGGTGCTTGGTCATCGCCCTTAGGTGCAGGAATGTACTCTATGATTTTATCAAGAAGTGGTTTGAAATCAGTTCCCACAGTATCAGGGTCTGTCGATGCCACACCTAGTCTACACGAGCAGAAAACAAAAGGACTTTCAAGTTGTTCGCCATTAGCGTCAAGATCCATAAATAGTTCGAGTACTTCATCCATAACTTCATGTACACGAGCGTCTTTTTTATCGATTTTGTTGACAACAACAATGACCTTGTGATTTAGTTCTAGTGCCTTTTCAAGCACAAAACGGGTTTGAGGCATAGGGCCTTCGTACGCATCGACAACCAGCAAAACACCGTCAACCATTTTAAGCACACGCTCAACTTCTCCACCAAAGTCCGCGTGTCCCGGAGTGTCGACAACATTTATCTTCACACCATTATAGTTTATGGCTGTGTTTTTGCTAAGAATGGTTATTCCACGCTCTTTTTCTAGGTCGTTGCTGTCCATAACTCTATCGACAACTTCTTGGTTTTCCCTAAATACACCGCCTTGCTTCAACATTTCATTGACTAGACTGGTTTTGCCATGGTCTACGTGCGCTATTATTGCTACATTTCTAATGTTCTTATTTTCCATAATTTTATCCTTTCAAATACGGGGATTATTCTACCACCTAATCCACTTTTTGTAAAGTAGTATTTGCAAATTAAAACCCTTATATCATTATATCACACAAAACAACTACTAAACAAATACTGACATCATATTTTTGACACAAAAAAATCCCACAATCGTGGGATTTTAAAAATTGAAAATATTAATCAAACAAACCTTGAATTTGATCTTCGGTTACTTCTTGATATCCTTTGAAAGATGGATATGCGATTTTGCCACTAAATGGGCTTATAGCAACTCTCAAACTTACAGCTTCACTAGCTTCTTCGGCATCAGTAGTTAGGTCTGCTTCTTTTGCAAATACCAATTCAAGGCCATTGAAATTTTGACCATCAAACTCAATATATGCATCAAGTTTTGCACCTTGAACTAGGTCATAATCAACTTTGTCCAAACTTAGGCAAAAACGAGTAATGTCTCCATCAACCGATTTTTTGAATAATGTGCCTTCTTGATCTGCCCATGCATTAAACATTTTCCAGATATCATCAACATTAACTATATCTTGTTTGCCGAAATTGCTATCGCTACTTTCCATGTCTGGATTGGTTACTTTATATTTGTGTTCTTCATCACCAACAACTGTATTCAAATAGCCTACGCCATCTTTGTAATACATCATTACAGATCCAGCAGCAATCCCCAAATTAACAGTTGTTTTTGCAGCAGCTCCGTTTAGAGTTCCGTCACTATTTAGTGCGAAAATTCCATTTAGATACATTACACTTAGATCGCCAGTTTTAAAATCGTATGTAACTCGATAGGATTTTAGTACATCAGCGTTCACATTTGGACTGCTTAGCGCAAATGTAGCAAAATCTTCTTTTGTGCACTCAGTATAACCGGTTTTGGTTATGCCTGCCTCAGTTTTCATTTGTTTGTCGGCTTTACTTGCACAACCTACAAAAGCGAAAACACATAGCACTGCACAAAGCATAGTTGTCATTATTTTTGCAAACTTTTTCATTTTTCTCCCCCTCATATAATTTATATTTAATTATAACAAGGAAAGTTCGATTGACAAAACATTTTTATGCACAATTTTATTTTGCCTGTCGAATTTTGTCAACTTCTTGCTAAACAAACATCTTGTATTCTCATCACTTATTTATAAAAAATATTGACTTTGTGTTAAAATGCGTATAATATTGTTAATAAGCAAGCAACGGGGGGAATAGTATTCCCATGGCTTGCTTATTTTTTTGTCTTTCCTAGACTTTAACAACTAAAATTTGATTTTGTATGTAACTTTTTTCTTGTTCTTTTTAAGCATTTTTGTTTATTCGTTTTTTGTTATTTGAAAAATAATAGTCTCATTAACACTCAATTTTGCAGCAAAATATTGACTTTTTTATTGAATCTGTATATAATATTTGAAGAAGATAGTTGATACAGAGCGAGTTTGCGTAAGCGCATTCATCGACATCCTATCTTCTTTTTTTTCTTCAAGGTGTTGACGTTTATGTCAAAATTAGATACAATAATATTGTTACATTAAGTTGTAGCGCGCATATCATTTGATATGGATAGGCTGACACAACACTTGTTGTGTCTTTTTTATTTTAAAAAAATCAAGTAGTAAAAACTTAAAAATTTGAAAATGCAAATCGCTTAAAAAGCTCACTATCACCTTTCACCTTTTAAACGTATTGGTGTACCTAAATAATATTTGCACCATATAAGAATCTAGAACTAAATACAATTGACTTTATTTTCTTTTAACAATATAATCAAAGAAAAACAAAGGACAAAGTTATGAAAAAGAAGATTGTAATTATTCTGTCAATAGTAGTAGTTGTTATAGTCATAGGGATAGCAGGATATTTAAAAATAAAAGATTTAAAAACCGCACCTATTTTAATTTTTGAAAGCGGTGATATTACTTATGAAATTAGTGCAAAATTTACCATAACTACAAATAAAGAAACAACTCTTAAAGCAAGTGATTTCGTATTATACTTCAATAATGATAATATTTCTCCGGAATATGGTCGCAACTTGACTATTGCCACCTTACAAGAAACCCGAACCGAAAGTTATAAACTAAAAAGCGGATTGTACACTCTTACTGTGTATTTCGATAACCCATCATCGCCATACTCAACTAGTGAGAATCTGTATATAACACAAATCAATTATAAACATATTGACTTAAAAATTTTCAAAAGTGAAGAAGAGTGTAATTATTATTTTGGTTCTCTATAATCAATTTTAAAGTGATTTTAAAAGCTCAAATGATCGCTCTTAAAGAAAAAATAAAAAAACTGGATGCCCGAAACTTAATTCGTCCTTATCCAGCCTCTATTAAAATTATATTCAATTTTTAATTAAAAGTCAACAACTTGATGAAAAATCACTACAAATGGCGAAACCAATGCCATACAAAGAGCAATTATGACTTATTATAATCAACACAGACTTTAATCAAAAGCAACTTGCCAACAGACTGGGAACGAGTCAAAAATCATATCTCAATGGCCAACTAGTAAAGTTTCGATCATTAACCACGACTTCAAAGCAAAAAAATCCCAACCTTTCGGTTGAGATTTTTTACTTGGTGCGGATGAGAAAGTCGACGCTATAAAAAAATAAAAACAAATACTTGTCTGCTTGGGCGAACCCAGTCAACACAAAAGTGTTGTTAAGTATTTGTTTCTAATATAATATCCAATTTTTAATTAAAAGTCAACAACTTGATGAAAAATCACCACAAAAAGGCGAAGACAATACCATACAAAGAGAAATTATGACTTATTATGATCAATACAGACTCTAATCAAAAGCAACTTGCCAACGGACTGGAAAAGAGTCAAAAGCCATATCTCAATGGACAACTAGTAAAGTTTCGATCAGCAACCACAACATTAAAGCACAAAAAAATCCCAACCTTTCGGTTGAGATTTTTTTACTTGGTGCGGATGAGAGGACTTGAACCCCCATGGTTTCCCGTCAGATCCTAAGGCACCAAATACACATTTTGTTAAACATACTTATTGTGCAATATTATGTAATAAAGCCATTTTTTAAAATTGTGGTATTAAAATAAAACTTTATTTTTTAGTTTAATTGTGGTACTTTGTTGGGTATAAGATTAAATATTATGTACTATGTTGTGACATAGTACATATTTTTATATAAAGTACAAATTTCCGATTTATTCTCAAGAGAATCTTCCAAATTTAAATATACATTGTATGTTAACTGGATATCTTTGTGGCCAAGCCAGCTCGAAACATATTTCATGTCATTTCCTAGATAGAAGTTATTGACAGTGTAAGTATGCCGAGTCATATGTAAAGTCCCTTCTATATTATGATCTTTAAGAAAATCTACAAACTTTCTATAAATAGTATCAGTTTTCATGCTTTTCAAATCAATAGACTTAATCAAATTAATTGTAGCCTGAGTTACTTTAATTTGTTTTATTCTATGGTCAGTTTTTTCACATTCAACTTCAACAATTCCCTTATCTTCATTAATTTCCTTTATCATATGAATTTCGTTTTTTCTTATCCCTGTTAGCAAGTAGATCAAAATTACTTTAGACAACTCCCCTTTTTCAATTCCATGAACAATAGTTTTTTGTTGTTCAAGAGTGAAAGCGTCTCTAGTGTTATGTATTTTCTTTTCAGTGATAAAAGCATCAAATGGATTTTTTTTAATTAAGTCTAGATTTTTTGCTTGTTCCAACATGCTTTTAAAATACAAAATAGTCATTTCTTTTTTTCTGCTCTTGGCCATTCCATTAAAATATACTTGTAAAGACAAAGTTGATATATCTTTAATTTGCAGATCTCCAAATTTTGGAAGAATCCAGTTATCAAAACAGCCCCTAATATTTAATAGTGAATTATCTTTCAAAAATGGCTCCTTGTATGTAGAATACCATGTTTTATACCATTCTTTTACCAATAGCTTCTTTTTTATAGTAAATTCTTGCCCTATTCCGTTTTTCAAATCTTTTAATTTTTTACTCATTTTTGAGTTTAATTTTGCTTTATTATAATCGTATATCGAATAAGATTTACCATTAAAAAAAATCCTACCTTCATACAAACCATTTTTTCTTTTTCTTATATTTGGCATTACAATCTCCTTTCCAGGTAGATCATCTGACATGCCGTTATTAATCGTCTTACTATTTAAATTTATAAAGTGAATGCGTGAACGCATTTCTTTTTCTGTATCTTCATCACTGTCAAGTCGACCATACAATTCTCCTAAGACACTAATTGCCTGTTCTACTTTTTTTTATTTCTTCTCTACTTAAATACATTCGTCTCTCCTAAAAAACAAACTACCACTTTTCATTCAGTTTAAATGTATTATCCTCTATAACCACTTCGTATTTTCAAGTCTTTAATCTCTTTTTGTGCTTCTAACCTAGCCTTTGCATAACCCATAACTTTAGCTTTCTCTGTGAAGTCAAGTTGTTTATAAATATCAAAAAATTCAGAATACTTATCATATTCTTCTTGATGTTTTATTAGTTTTTCATTACCTAACAAATAATCAGTGGACACATTAAAAATATTTGACAATTTAACTACATCTTCCAATTTAGGCTTATTCCTATAACTTTCCCACATTCCCACATTTGCTCTATTTATGCCAAGCATATTTGCTAATTCTGTTTGAGTGTAATTAGCTTTTTCTCTACACTCTTTTATTCTTTCACCTATTTTCATTGCTTTCTCCTTTGGTTAAATAATAACAAAAATGTTAACAAAAATAATTTTTTTTAAAAAATTGCTAATTTTTAATTGACAAATAAGTAATTTTTAATTATCATTATCTAAAATTAGTAATTATTAATTACATTTGAGGAGTTAGAAATGGAAAACAAAACAGCATTAGATGTATTGAATGATCTTAACAAACAAACAGCACTTGAGCTTCTACCCGAGATAAACAGTTACTTGAAAAACAGGTGTATAGATATAGCGTCAATGTCACATCAACTCTTAGTAAACTTGCTTGACTTTGCAATTCAAAAAATCAGCTACATTGAAATCGTTAAAAACAACAATGAAGACTGGTTTTATGGTGACCCAAGAGACGCAAAAGAAGTTGCTCTGCACTGTGAAGTTGTACTTGAAGATTTAATTTTAAAAATTAAAGATGTATTTGAACTTTACATCGACGAGGAGTAAAAAATGAAATGTAAAAAGAAAAACTATACTACTCCTTTTGATATTACATACAAAATTGTTTGTGAATATAGAAAGCTTGCAGATTTAAATCATGCTCGTGAAGAAACACTAATGCGTATTTATTATTTAAACATTCTTCTTGAACATCCATGCCGATATCCTAGAGAATTACTAGAAAACGATGACATATTAAAAGATTGTGCTGATCCTTTTTTAGAGGATAAAATACCAATTAAGTTTAGATATATTTCTCAAAACACCAATATTGTAGACAACCAAATACGACAACAAATTGAAAATAGAATAAAAGAAATAAAAGAAAAGGTGGCCAAATATGAAAAAAAAGCAAAACCATGATCACGAAGAATGCTTTTATGTCTTCGAGAATAAAAAGAAACCTGGTGTTTACATTTGTGACGAGAAATATATAAACACTCTGGAGCTTGCCGACACACAAAAACTTGATGAAGTGTCTGGAACGCCTAGTCCAATCTTTTATGTGACAACAAACAATCTCGATGAAGCCAAAAGAATTGACAATAAATTTAAAGCATTCTTTTACAGTTTAAATTTAAGCTTCGACTACAAAGTTAAAAAAATATATAGAATACCCGAATATGTGGTTTAAGGAGAAAATAAATGGTAGTAGTAACAAAAAACTGTGTTCACTGGTGCGACAATTTGGCGCAAGCAGTGAAAAAGCAAAATGCTCTTGCTAGACTTGGCATACCAAGCCAAATGGAGGCCTAAAATGATCGCTTGCAGATTAGCAGGGAAACAGGAAGATATTGACAAAATGATTGATATTCTAGAGAGCAATGGATTAAAAATTGTAAGTCGTTCAAGAGCGCTTCCTTACTACCCTAATGCTTTTAGAGTCTATGTAAATATAGAACTTGATTAAAATTTGATATTAACTAGAGAACCTAGTCGATATATACTGTGTGGCTTTTTAATTTCAACATTCTTAAATAAAAAAAGTTTTACTCTAAGCTTTCAAAAAATAACATTTTCCATTTTTTTAAAATAAAATATACCTTTTATATACCTTTTGTATGGTAACAAACGCGGTGCACACACTCACCCACAAAAAAATAAATAATAAAAAAAGCCACACAATATGTCTTTAGAGATGCACGAGTCAAATAGAGGCATTTAATAAATTTAGGAGTTAATAAATGAGAAGAAATATCCCAGCAATGATAATTGGTTCAATCGGTAGTATCAGTGGATTGATACTCAGCGTATATGTAACAGCAACTGGTGCACTATTTAGTGAACTTGCAGGAAATACAATTGCTTGGCTTGGTTGGACAATGGTCGCAGGTGCGATAATGGTTTTAATTGCATCAATGTTTTGTATCAATAAGGCCAGACTATCAAGTCTGTTCATGTTGATCGGCACGCTTGCCATGGCTGCATTTGGCATTTATGTTATCTGCAAAACTAAGACATTTGACACCGCAACAGTAAGTGCAATAATTTGCATTTTACTTCCAGCAATAATCACTTTGGTAGCCACAATAATCGCATTTTTTACTGCAAAAACAAAAAATTACAAATTTAGAGGTTAACAACAATGGATGAAAACAAGGATCTAAAAACTTTCTTCATTAAAGGTGGTAGAGACCTTAAGGGCGTTGAAAACTTGAATCAATATTTTGGTACTAAGGATTACCTTGTTTCAATTGGCATAACACCACGCTTCTACATAAGAGATAAAAACATTTTGTCCGAAGTGAATGAAGCGGAGTTTTGGAAGCGCCTTAAAAAACTTGAAGAAGAAAAAAACAATAATAAATAATCAGGGAGAACGGCCATGAAAAAAATTGCTATTATATTAGTTATTTTCTCCGCGCTGTTCTCTTTTTCTTTACTGAAAAATCGTGGATACACTCCACTGACTAATAATTACTCTATCGAAAAAAACATAAGGAGGTACAATGGCTAACTATAAAAACAATAAATCCTCTAACAATAACTACTGGCGTCAATATAATGACGCAAAAAACAACAAACAAAAGAAAAGTAAAAGTCTCAATGCTTCTGAACGCCATGAAATAGTAAACATCAAAAAAGAAATTAAAGTACCCGCATTCGCGACAGCGCTCGAATACATTGGGAAAATGTGTTTAATCCTATTGGCCTTTGTTGCAATCATTATTGATACATTTTATGTGTACTATCGATATATTGACCAAGACGAAACAGTTGGAATCAACTACATAACTGAACAAAATGGACTAGACATAATCAACCTTGAAGACCTTTCCGATAAAGAGAAAAATGAATATGAAGATCGAGTTTTCATGGAAGCAAGTTTTTATGACAACTCAAATAACAACGGAATTGCTCTTCAAGAATTAAACTTTAATTACTTCACTGACTATACTCTAACTTCTGACAAATATAGATCCACTGGAATGCAATACCTTGGAGACTTAAAAACTAGTGATCTTACTTTAAATCAAGTTGTTGATAGTGAAGTTGCAAATAAAGCCGTAAATAATGGATTTGTTTTCTACGACACCACAGATGGTATCACATATGATGGCGGAAAAGTCGCAACTGTACTTAATCGTGATCAAGATTTAATTATTAAAATCGACAATGAGCCATATAAAATCAAATTGGACGGATACACTTATTTTACTACATATACATATGGCTTTTGGGGCAAATTGGGAAAAAAGAATAAACCTGTCAAAAACAAGCTTTATTATACATATGTAGATGTTTTTGCGGATGTTATGCAAGCCATTAGAAGCAATTCGAAAGGCTACATTAAAGACGCATATATAAAACTTGATTTAAGTGAATATTTTCAATCTGTACAAAAATACAATCCAGAAACTAAACATTTTGACCAACCCGCTGCAGATATAATTAAAAACTATGCTTATTTGAAATTCAGTTTCCATAAAAACGGCGTTAAAAATTGTTCTCAATCTCTGTTTAAAAAAATAAACCTAGATTCTACTTATGGACTTGATCAATCTAAATTGGATGATGAATTGTATAGAACTGAAATCAACTACAACCTTGAAGTAAAAGATTTGGATTATAGATACAGTGCGGCAAAAGAAGGTCACCTTGCATTTCTAGATATGGAAAAAATAAACTTACTTAAAAATACAAAACACTCAATTATTAATCTAATTATAAATCTAGACGATCAATATTTGATTAATAAAAATTATAAACTCATTGGTTTTGATTACTCTGCATTCAAGGATTTAAAAATCAATTCTATTCAAATCAAATCTAAAAACAATATTGATTTCTATATATTAGACAACGCATTAAACGGAGTTGATAACATCAACATAGTAGAACACGATAAAGTGAATCTAATAATTTCAGATAATGCTTTTAAAACATTGGAGGTGGTAGCATGACTTCACTACTAGGATGTTTCAAAAATATCTCAAACCTGCTTGCAGAAATTAAAGACTTAATACTACTTGTTGGAATTGTAGTGTGTTTAATCATAATTCTTAAACAACCTGCATTACGAAAACCCATGTTTTATCTGACTTGTGTAATTTTAGTCGTCAGTGGGATTTTAGGCGCAATAGGGATTAGAAACGAATTAAAAAAATCGAGCTATGTCAATGGTCAGATCACAATTAAAAATACATTCGACCTGGAAGATCACTTTAACTGGGGAACTAATAGCATAACATTCTATCATGATGACTACGACACCACTGATACCTATTCCTACACCACTGAATTGACAAAAGTCTCAAAATTCGACGGAGACTACAACAACTATGAAGTCTACTTCAACGACTACCCTATTATAAACGCCACAATCACAAGTGGTGCAGTCAATTTTAACACACCTATGTCAATCAAACTTCCAGACGGATCTATTGCTACAACAGCAAACTTAAACATCACTCTACAATTTTTAACTGATAAGACCAAATTAACTGTTACAACACACGGTGCGCAAGAAGCCGCATACCTTGAAAAATACTTCAATGATTGTGGTTTTAAAATTGTGATCACCCCAACAACCCCTACAAATTAAGGAGAAAAATAATGGAAAAAAATAAAAAATATGTATCCAAACCTAACAAAAAGTCAGCTGTTGCTTTAACATTCAAGATTATAGCACTTCTACTTATTATTGCGGCATTTACCTTTTGTTTGGTTTGGACAATCACCAATTGGGATAGCGTAAAAAACATCACTAATGGCGCAAATATAGCTACTCAAGAGGATGTCGACAAGGCTTTCAAGGACGGCTACAATCAAGGAATAATCGACAAAGAAAATTATACTTCTCAAATAAACGACTTCAAAGAAAAATACGAAAATGAGAAGGATAAAAACTCTCAACTACAAAAAGAAAATGCAGACAAAGAAGCGTTGTTGAAGAAGCAATATGAAGAAAAAATAGCCGACACTCAAAAGCAACTTCAAGAAAAAATGGATAACATATCAATTTTGAATTCACAACTTGAAGCTAAAGATCAATCAAATGCAAAACTTACCGAAAAAGTCAACGAGCTTCAAAACAAAATCACTTCTCTTACAAATGACAACGCCGATAAAGCAAGCACAATAAATCAACTTAAAAATCAAATCAGTGATCTAAAAGCCGAACTAAACAGCAATCTTGTTGATAAAAATGAATTTGACGCGACAATTGAAGCGTATAAACAACAAATTGCTGAACTTGAAGCTTCGTTAAAAATATATGAAGACTACTACAATCAAGCACAAGAGAATCAAGTTATAGTCACCTTTAAAATCGGAGATCAAGTATATAACTTACAAACTATAACAAAAGGAAACGCTCCACAGGCTGTGACCGATCCAGAAACAAATGATCACTTCGTGTTTAATGGCTGGCTTTTGAATGGTATTCGCGTAAATCCTACTGAATGTACATTGAATGAAAATACAACATTTATTGCAGATGTGACTTACAAGTATGATGTAAATTATTACGATGAAACCACTGTTGCAAAAACCGAAATAATTGAAGCTGGTCAAAATGCCACTGGACATACTATTGCTGATACAGAAGGCAAAATCTTTGAAGGTTGGTCTCTTGACGGCACTACACTTGTTGATCCAACAACAACTACAATTACAGCTAATACAAACTTTTACGCCGTGTTCACTTACAAGTATAAAGTCACATTTATGAGTTCCGACAATGAAGTTATAGATGAACAATTAATTGCTGCTGGTAGTTGTGCAACAAGTCCTTCTTATTCATTCCCTAAAATTTATGGAAAAATTGCTAAGGGATGGGCTGATAATGGCGTACTAATAACAGTTTCAAGCTACGAAATAACTCATGACACTATTTTAAAACCGCTTTACAAAGACGCAAAAATCATTACAGAAGTAACTTCTTCAGTCATGCATCAAAATAGTGATCTAATAATGGAAGGTTATTCTTATTATTTTAGAGAAGCAAGTTATCCTTCTCTAATATCTGCTAATTTATCATTAAGCTTTAATGGATCTATGGCTGTTGGCGGTGCAATCCACATCCGCACTGACAATGAAGAACCATCTCCAAACAATATTGAAGTCTCTTTAAATAACGAAAATAATTTTGAACAAACAATTAATTATGTTGGTCATTTCAGAGATAATCAAGTCAATATTAACTTTAAATTTTACAAAAACAGTAATGGCTATATTGCTTTTGATGTAGTTAGTGTTAGTACTTCTCTCTCAAATAATAACCTTGGAATGCTTAAATTAATTGTTAAATCAGGTGCAACAATCACTTACTACTCTAATACTGAAGTAGCAGAATAATATCAAATTAAGGAGCAAAACACACATGAAAAAATATCAAAAATACAAAAATAACAGTCAAAAACAACTACACAAGTCAAGCAAGGGTAAAACCGCCCTTGCTGTGACTGGTATTTCAATTCTGGCGCTGGGCACAACATACGGGGTTTTCCACAAACAAATCAACTCTGGAGTTGAGAGTGTTGTCGATAGACTTAAAAACCCTACTCAAACAACCACTAAAAACGACAATAATTTACAAATAACAGCCCTTCAGAACGAAATCAATATTAAAAATGAAGAAATTAAAAAAGCTGTTAATCAAATCGAAGCGCTTATAAATGAGAAAAATCAAGCCCTTGAACAACAAGCAGCACTTAAAGAGGATGTTCAAGATAAGACAAGTACTATCAACTCTTTAAAAAACGAACTTACTCAAAAACAAACCGCAATTGATGAAAAGAATGCTGCGCTTTCCGAAAAAGAAGCTGCGCTTACTGAAAAACAAGCCGCTTTGACAAAACTTCAAGAAGACTATGACGCACTTGAAATCTCAAACGCCGAATATCAATCGCAAAAAGCGCAACTAGAAGAGTCTATAACTGCACTTACAAACGAGAAAACAACTCTTGTAGCCGAGAAAACTCAACTTGCAAGTGAGCTCGAAACAGTTAATGCAACCTTGACACAAAAACAAACTGAACTCGATGACACTACAATTCAATTGAATACAGTAACTGAAAACTACAATTCATTAAATAATCAGGTTTCTACTTTGCAAGCTGATATTGAAAGTAAAACTCAAGAATTAAATAATTTACAAGCTAGATATGATGTACTGCAAAGTTCATATGAAGAGTTGCAAGAGAAGTACGATAATCAAACTAGTGAGTTGGAAGATTTGAAGAATAATACTCCAAAAGTAATTAAAAATACTGAATTGCTTAATACTTATATTGATGATGTTATCAATAAAAAAGCTGATATTAGTCTTAATTCAACCGGTTTTACTTCGTTTGCTGGGACAACTCCTACTAACATCAAAAAGAAAAATTGCTTTAATTCAAAAAGTGAAAATTTAACAACTTTGTCAAATGGTGCAACCATTGCTATGTGTGATTTGAATAATTTAAATGTTAGTGGTGAAGAAAGTATTCATTTTGGTTTTGATAAAGACAATGTTAACGCAAAGTTCTTACTTAGTCAATTTTCTACTGTTCCAGATGTATTAAAATTGAGTGTAAGACAAGAATCATTTGATCTTTATTTACACGGTTTAATGTTCTCTAATGTTGATAAAACTATTGTAATTGATTTAAGTGATTGTTTTGTTAATGATATTCATTTAGTAGATTTTGAGTCTCTTAACAATAGTAATATTTATATAATATTGCCTATTTATGAATGTTATACTGAAACTGAAAATGCTGAATTAAATCTTTCAAATTATGATAGCTACTATCATTCTGTGCATCCAAAATGGTGTAGACGTGGATACACTGATTCAGCTTATGCTAATGATGTAAGTACATTTTATTCAACTGTTGAGTCACTTAATATTAATTGTATTTTGCCTACTTCTTATTATAATGATTTGTATTCGTTTCGAGAGACTCACGAAGAATTTTCAAGTAATTTTACTTACTTTTTCTCAGATTTACATTATATTCTTGGTGAAAATATCGAAGACAATAAGGCAGTATTCTTTAGTGTAAACATAAAAACATCATATTTACCTGACATTATTCTATCGTTTAATGTAAGGCTTGGTGAACTGGCATCAGATTCTAAAATGTGTGCGGACTTGGGCTATTCTTCTTATTATGATTATATTTATCGAGTCGTTGATCAATATGTAAATTCTGATGAATGTACACTTGGTAAATTTCAAAAACTATCTTGGAATACTTATCATAAATTGACAGTTTATGGAGATAACACTGTTTTTGATTCTACAAATGAATTTACAAAACCGGTTACAATTGTAGCTTCTTAAAAAAATTAACAAAGGAGAAAAAACATGAAATTTATTAAAAACTTTTTATTCTTCATAATGCTCCTATGCGTTGCCTTCCTAATGATCGTTAACATTCCTAACATAAAAGATTATTGGAATAAAACACTCGGCCCGAAGATCGCAAGCACAGTGGAAAAATCGGAGACCACAACATCAAATGAATAAAATTAAAAGAATGATTATTGATCAGCGTTTCAACTGTAAAATAATCTTGTATAAAGGTCAAACTCGTGTGGGAAAGACATCTGATGTCGTCGCCCACACGGTGCTTGATTACAAATACAATAATAAATATAGAATGGCGCAAGCACAGGAAGTTGTAGACGATTTAAACGAGCGCGGTTTTACAGATCTAGAATTAAAAGAACATGTCTATTATTCAAACTTCCGAATGGCTTTAAAAAAAGGCGTAGAGACACACCATGTCCGTTTTGACGAACTCGGTCTACCAAACAAAGACTACAAAACAATGTCTCTTTGCCCTGGTGCGTATGTGATCATCGACGAGCCCGACGCGCAAGCTAACAGCCGTGGTGGAAACAAGATCTTCAATGATTATATTCACGGTTTTTTGAAGTTCCACGGACACCTTAAAATTACATTAATTTTAATAACTCAAGACCCATATAGACTTGACAAAATCATTCGTGGCCTTGTGCACGAAGTTGTACACATTTATCGCAGAATTGATCGTTATGGCATTTTCAATCGCAATAAATTGAAAAAGTCTACTTGGATTGAGTGGCATTATAGTGGTAGTGAACGCTTGATTAAACTAGGCTTCGATGGAGAACCGCCGACTGGTGAGCTCCGCAAATATAAGTATATACAAGAAGTATTTTTTACCTACAAGGGAAATATACATGACTACTACAACTCTTTTGCCTATTCAAACCTATTTTTGTATAAAGGCATGAAGTACGAATATCGACCACACATGGACGACAAGCCTACTGTCGACAACATCGACCAGTACCTAGATCAGTATGCATATACGGTGAACCGCAAGCCTGCGGACTCGTCTTCCAAAGAAGACAAGAAAAAAACCAAAGACAACGAACTGTGTTGATTGCCGTGAAAAATGGCCACAAACGACGGGCTTGTGGCCTTTAGGCAATCAACTAGCCTGTCTTTACTCTTAGTGGCAAAAAATGATAGTTTTTTGACACGAAGCTTGTTAAATCTCTTGTCCTTTTTATCCAAAAAGGGAAAAGCGGTAGCGGACTTTTTGGGCCGATTTACTTTTTCAATTTTCAAAAAAATTTTTTTACAGACAATTTTTTCGATTTTTTCAATTTTTTAAAATAAAAAAATCGACATCAAAACAAAGGAGAAATAATGGGACTTTTTAGTTTATTCAAAAAAAAGAAATCAAGGAAACGAAAAAAAGTTTCACCAAAAATCCAAAAGACTTCATCAAATAAAGACAATGCTAAAGGTGGAGAATTTTGGAGTATAAATGACAGTTTAACAAGGGGACATAAATCATTACTTATTAAACAAACAAAGGCAGAAAATAAAAAGGGTATTATAAGACATACCCCAATCACTCATTCTGCCAAAACAAGAAATATAAACAATATTTTATTAAAAGAAAACCCTGATAAAAATGATAATGAAAAAAGTCATGTTTTACCAAAAGTTCAAAAATCAAATAAAAATTCTTTAGGTAAAAAACATAAAAATATGAAGATAACCAATCCTATAGACAAATCGGTCATACGACACATAAAAAAGACTGATAAACAAAAAAAAGAAGATAGGATGTCGATGAATGCGCATGCGCAAACTCGCTCTGTATCAACCATCTTCTTTAAAGATTATATGCAATTTTAATATAAATGTCAATATTTTTTTTAAAAAAAAGGAAGAAAATGAAAGTTATTTATCTAGCAAGCGGTCGTGCGATTTTAACGCATCCTAATGTAACATACAATGATATAAAAGAAAAACGAGATCTACAGTGCGACATGATGACAGTAAACTTAAGTGATTATGATGTTTTGATTGCTACTCCACCATGCAACTTTTATTCCCGCGCAAACAATAAAAGGGAAACATCAAAGTACGCACAGGCAACGAAGCATCTGCTGCCAGATATTATTGATAAATTCATAAAAACCGGCAAACCATTTATCGTTGAAAATGTTAGAAATGAACCCTTGTTTAAAAGCAAAGGATTGTATGATAAAAATTGTTTTATTTATAAACATGGTAGACATACATACTGGACAAATATCCCTTTTAACCCACAATTTATACCACAAGAACATGATTTTAAACAAATACTTGGATATGGCTGTATTAGACTAAAAAGTTATGTCCAAGGCGGTAAAAATGTTAATGATGTCTTTGATTATTTTTTAGAAGTGGTTGAGACAACTTTAAAGGAGAAAAAATATGCCATATAAACAAAAAATAAAGCTTATTATGATAAACACAGGGCTTAATCAAAAACAACTTGCCAGCAGACTGGGAACGAGTCAAAAAGTCATGTCTCACTGGATAACTGGTAAAGTTTCAATTAGTAAACACGACCTTAAAGACAAAATAGATGCGCTTTATTGTCGTGAAGTTTTAAAACAACAATCTTTTATTTAATAAGGAGAAACACAAATGAGAAGTCATATTTTTATGTTTTCACAATTGAAAATGATTAAATATAAATTAAAACTAAATGACCTTTTAATTCTTGATTATTTAAACCAATTTTTTGAATCTGACAAAACCCAAACAGTCATATACAATGAAGAGCTATATCACTGGATTACATATAGAAAAATCAAGGATGATTTACCAGGTCTTTACATTGACATTAAACAAATTTTTAATGTAATTAATAACCTAGTCGAAAAAGGATTAATAAAGAAATGGAAGGCACTTCGAGATTCTACAAAAGTGTATTTAAAACTCAACCTTAAAGACTTGTACGATGATGTTGATGCTTATGATACTTATGTTGGCGAAGATACTGCGCTTTCGCGCTACTCTTCTTCTCCAGAAAGTGTAACACCTGAAATTAAAATAAATTTTACAGGATATTTATATAAAAATTCAATAATTAAAAAAGAACAAGTTGAAAACACTGTTGGCTTTGAAACTTTTAGCAAAGGCGTGAAAATCAAACTAAATCAACTGCTTTCAGATAAAGTTATTACATACTTTGAAAAATTCTTTATTGAAGTAGAAAACGGATCATTAAAAATAAATACAGTAAATGTCCCCGTAGCAATATTGTACGACAACATGTACAAAATCGAGCGCGCTCTTGTAGACACATACATTGCTCTTCTTCCGAAAGTGGCTTTTTAACTATATTCAAACATTAAAATTCATTAACTTATACACAAAAATTACTGAAAATAATTTCAGTAATTTTTTTATCCACAGAAATCTATTGCAATAATTTTCGACCGCTATCCAAACTTACTTCAGTC
>CALEWH010000007.1 GCA_937925475.1 uncultured Clostridia bacterium | reverse complement strand
GATGTGCGGACGTGACTGGAGTTCAGACGTGTGCTCTTCCGATCTTTTTTATAATAATTTTTAAAATTTTCTATAATTTTTAAGTTTAATTTTTAAGTTTTTTTATATCAAATATTAATATATAGTGAAAATATAGAAAATTTATGTTTGCATAAAAATGCAATAGTGTTTATATTTATGTCAACTTGTTTATCTTTACAACACTGTGTCTAATGACCTTGTCCTTGTAAATAAAACCTTCTTGATACTCTTCAAGCACGACTCCGTCTTCTTTGTCAGGTTCGTTTCCGACTAAAACTGCATTATGATAATTTGGGTCAAATGCTTTGCCGACACATTCAATCTTGCTCACACCAAGGCTTGCAAATCCATTGAGTATTTGGCCAAGTATCATATCAAGACCTTTCTTAACATTGTCATCGTTTATGCTGGCTTTTGCTTGTTTAAACGCATCTATTGCTGGAAGCATCTTTTCCACCGTAACCGCTACCCCATTGTCAAACGACATTGTAGAAATTTCGGCGTTGCGCTTTTTGTAGTTTTCAAACTCGGCTTTTATGCGTTGTGCCAACAACAAATATTCGTCTGTTTTTGGCTCGGCATTGCACTCGTGTTTTTCACAACCGCAAGGCTTTTTGTTTTCATGCTGTTCTTTCTTTTTGTCCATTTTTACTCCTTATCTTTTCGTAATTCGTCAGTGATGTATTTTAGTGCCGAAGCGATTTTTGCATAATCCATTCGCTCAGGCCCAACTACACCTATGCTTGCGTTTATTCCGCTTGCAAGATGATAATTGGTCTTCACTATCGAATAGTCATTGATTTCTTCGCTTTCGTTTTCCTCACCTATGGAGAAAACAATCTCATTATTCGAATTTTCATCAATGTTTTCAATAATTCGACCTATCTCTTTTTCGTTTTCAATTATGTTTAAAAACTTCTTAGCACTGTTCATATTGTTTAGTTCGGGATTTTCCAAAAGTTTTTTAGTACTGCCCCGCACCATACTTGATGTGCCTTTTTCAACATACATTTTAAGTAAGTTTGTAAGGCTTGTAAACATCTCATTGAAATACTTAATTTGGTTTTTAAACATAAGGTTGTATTTGTCAAAATTTTCTATTACATCAGTCACTTGCTTATTTCGAAGATTTGTCGACAAAAACTTGCTCGCATCTCTACAATGCTCTTCCAAAATGTAATCAGGAAGGTCAATCGTGTTGTTGATGATGCCTTCATTTGTTTGTATCAAAAACAACGCTTGACCAGTGATTAGCGGAATTATGTTGATGGCGACGATGTTTAGTTTTTCATAACCGGTCGTGCGCACAAAAACTGGATAATCTATCACTTCTCCGATTTGTTTTGCCACTTTATCAAGAGTGTCAAGCAAAAAATTGGAGCGTGTATGAAATTTGTCCCGTATCTCGTCCACAACATTTGGGTCAAACTTTTGATTTTGCATCAGATTGTCGACATAATATCTATAAGCCTTTGTAGTCGGAACTCTACCTGATGAAGTGTGGAGTTGTTTGAGATAACCCATTTCTTCAAGTGATGAAAGTTCGTTTCGGAGTGTCGCACTCGAAAGTGACGAAAACAGATTGCTTTGAACTTTCTCGCTAGTGATAGGCAGAGCGTTTTCAATATAACTCTCGACCGCACCAAGTATAATCTGACTCTTTCGGTCGCTTAACTTAAAATCGCTTATTTCCTTTTTCAAATTTACCTCTTTTAGCAATGTTATTTTTACATTGTTAGCACTCTCTCTTTTAGACTGCTAACAATATTCTAGTCTTATTGTATGCCATTGTCAACACTTTATGACACATATTTTTAAAAATTTTGTAAAAATTTGACACCTAATTAAAGAATGTTTAAACAATAATTTAGATAGTAGAAGGGTCACTACATAAATAAAAAATACGCGAAGCAATATTCGCGCATTTATAATGTAATATATTATATTAATAAACTATATCTAGTATTATCTTATTAAGCACCTTAAATCCTTCGTCTGTCGCCGACAAGTAATCATTTTCTAACCTAAGCAGTCCTAGGTCAATATATTTTGTGATGATATCATTTTTAGTCATCATAAGGTCTACACCAAAGTGTTTCTTTATAAATCCAAGTTTGACTCCCTCGACCTTTCTTAGTCCCAGCATTATACTCTCTTCCAAGAGTTCGGACTTGGAAAGTTTTTCGCGAGTCTCGACAGCACTGCCATCTTCAATGCCTTTTATATACTCAGGTATATGGTCAAAATTTGAGTATCTTACGCCATCAAAAAACGAATGTGCTCCCGCACCAAAGCCCAAGTATTCTTTCATAGACCAACAGTTTAGATTGTGGCGACACTCTCTTCCTGGGCGAGCAAAATTGCTGACTTCGTATCTATATAGTCCGCACTTTGCTAAGTATTTGCAAGTATAGTCATACATCGACACAACCTTTTCTTCCTTAGGGAGTTTAACTCTTCCCGATTTTACTTCTTCATATAGAGTTGTGTCTTCTTCAAGGATAAGGCTATATGCTGAAATGTGTGTCGAACCTAGTTTAACCGCAAGATTGAGAGTACTTCTTACATCGCTTTGTTTTTGCGCAGGCAGTCCTATCATAATGTCTGTATTGATATTTTCAAAACCTGCTGTATGTAGCACGCTCATAGCATTTACATAGTCGACCTTATCATGAACCCTGCCTATAAGTTTTAACAGATTGTTTTTAGACGACTGCAACCCCACACTGACTCGGTTAATCCCACACCTATGCCACTCATACGCCTTGTCTAGCGTAATTGAGTTTGGGTTGGACTCGATAGTAATCTCAGCCGACTTTGATATGTTGTAGTTTTTCTTCAAAACCGCCATTATTGTGGAGATAGCACCGTTTGTAAGCAGGCTTGGAGTTCCGCCACCTATAAACACAGTGGTCACAGTGCAGTCTTCGGCGTTGTCGCTATATGACTGAAATTCATTTGTTAGCGCTACGAGATAATCGTTTTGATAGTCGAGCATATTGTCGTAGGAATTGAAGTTGCAATACTTACATTTCTTTACGCAGAACGGAATGTGTACATATATCCCTATTTCTTTCATTAATCTATCTTCAAAATCGAAATAAACGCCTCGCTCGGTATCTCCACCGATCCTATTTGACGCATTCGTTTTTTACCCCTTTTTTGCTTTTCCAAAAGTTTGCGCTTTCTTGTTACATCACCGCCATAACACTTAGCAAGCACATCTTTTCTTAGCGCTTTGACAGTTTCTCTTGCAATTACCTTATTCCCTATTGTCGCTTGGATTGGAATCTCAAATAGTTGGCGTGGAATAATGTCTTTTAGTTTTTCGGCAATGGCACGACCTCTTGCATACGCCTTGTCACGATGAACAATCAAACTTAATGCATCACAAACTTCACCATTAAGCATAATGTCAAGTTTTACTAGGTCACTTTCTTCATAACCGATTAGTTCGTAATCAAGGGACGCATAACCCTTTGAACGAGATTTTAGGCTGTCGAAAAAGTCAAACATAATCTCATTTAGTGGCACTTTGTAGATAAGTTGGCATCTGCTATCATCAAGATATTGTAGATCAATATAAATGCCACGCTTATCTTGGCAAAGTTCCATTAGTGCTCCGACATAAGTAGGCGGGGTGAAAATGTTTACTTTCACCATCGGCTCTTCAATGCTCTTTATTGATGGAATCGGTGGAAGTTCGGCTGGATTGCTAATTTCCAAAACCTCGCCATTTGTTTTTGTAACACGATAGTTTACTGTTGGTGCGGTCGTGATAAGATCCAAATCCCATTCGCGTTCGAGCCTTTCTTGGATAATCTCCATATGCAAAAGCCCCAAAAATCCGCATCTAAAACCAAAGCCTAGCGCTTGCGAAACTTCGGGCACAAATTCGAGCGAAGCATCATTTAGTTTTAATTTTTCAAGAGCGTCTTTTAGGTCGTTGTAGCGCGAACCATCAACACAGAATACTCCACTAAACACAACTGGTTTTACTTCCTTGTATCCCGGAAGCGCTTGATCGGCAGGATTGTTGGCAAGTGTGATTGTATCGCCAACGCGTGTTTCGCTGACATTTTTAATTGACGCGCAGATGTATCCTACATCGCCCGCTTGAAGACAATCTGTTTCTTTTGCTTGCGGACAAAATATGCCGACTTCGGTCACATCAAACTCATTTCCGGTCGTAAACAACTTTATCTTGTCGTTTTTCTTGACCACTCCATCGACTACTCGCACAAGGCTTACAGCGCCTTTGAAGTTGTCGTAATAACTATCGAAAATAAGGGCTTTTAGAGGTTTGGACTCGTCCCCCTTAGGACATGGAACCTGCTCGATGATTTGCTCCAACACACTCTCGATATTTGTGCCTTCTTTGGCAGAAACCGCTGGCGCATTGTCGGCAGGTATGCCTATGACATCTTCTATCTCTTTTCGAGTTCCTTCAATGTCAGCACTTGGCAAATCGATTTTGTTGATGACAGGAAGTATCTCTAAGTCGTGTTCGAGCGCCAAATATACATTGGCAAGGGTTTGGGCTTCGACGCCTTGTGTCGCATCGACTATCAATATCGCACCTTCACAGGCAGCAAGGCTTCGTGAAACCTCATATGTGAAGTCCACATGCCCTGGCGTGTCAATGAGATTAAGTGTATACTCATGCCCTTTATAATTGTATTTCATTTGCGATGGCGTAAGTTTTATTGTTATTCCACGCTCGCGCTCAATGTCCATACTATCAAGAATTTGCTCAGACATATCGCGTTTTGCAACAGTCCCTGTACACTCCAAAAGCCTGTCAGCAAGTGTACTTTTGCCATGGTCTATGTGCGCAACTATGCAAAAATTTCGTATATATTTTTGTCTATCGGTCATATGGTCTCCTAAAATTTACGCGGTTATTATATCACAAATTTATCTTTTCCCCAACATTTGTTTTATATTTTTCTCACTCTACATATAATATTTCAGGGCAAAAACACTGTTTTTTGGCTTAAAATCATACAAAATTGAACAAATTTTAAATTTTTACTAGCAAAAATAAATAAAGTTTGATAGAATATGATTAATTAAAATTAGAATTGTCCTTGCTAGGTCTAAGACAAAGCAAGTTTATAGGTATATAAAATGAATAAAACTTCAAACTCAAAATATCAAGAGCACAAAAATGCTGTCCTAAAATTACAACGCGAAGGCAAACTTAAAGATTTACGTTTTCAAAGTGACTATGCCGAAGTGATGAAACACTCTTGGCTACTAGACGACTACATCGCGCGTTTTGGCTGGAACGACGAAGAAGTGTACGAAAACACACTTCCAGCATATGAAAAGGCAATCAAATCAGGATTTCCACTACTTATCCCAGTACAAATGCTTGATGACGGAACATACATTTGTTTTGCAGACCAAACACTTGCGAAAGTAGCAAAGGTAAGCGGTTATGTTTCTAAGATGAAAATTGACGAGATAAAAGAACACACCATAAACGAAACAAACTGCACCATTCCTACTCTTGACGAAGTGTTAAAACTTGTGAAAGGCAAAGTTCCTATAATACTTGATGTGTACAATGAAAGCAGTGTCGGAAAGACCGAAGAAAAACTGCTTAGCATCATCGAAGAGTACATTGAGAAATACGACCTATTAGACAGCGTTGCAATAATGAGTACAAATCCATACTGCCTACAATGGTTTTATCTAAACGCACCTTGGATTCCACGCATACTAAGAAGTGGCGCATTTAAAGTAAAGAGATATGCAGGGATTCGCACACGCAAACTTAAAAAACTAAAACTCTGCAAAATCTGCAATCCTGATTACATCGCCTACAACGCAAAAGACCTACCTTGCAAATATGTTAAAAAACACAAGCCAGTAGGTCTACTAGCATACAATGTTAAGAGTCAAGACGAATACAAAAACATAGCAAAATATTGCGACAATATCATATTTGATAGTTTTATTCCACAAATATAATGAGTGAATACAATACAAAAAAGACCTATATATAGGTCTTTTTTTGTTTTTATAATAACAATCTTTTCATTTAAAAAATCAAATGTGACAGTCGTTGCAGTCGAAAAACTATGTATTGTGTTATGCTATTTTTTATCGTTTTTGACTCTTGGGTCAAACTTTTTCCTTAACATATTTTTCTCTCTGCCATTTTCGCTAGGCACATAGTAGATATCGTTTTTAACAGCGTCTGGCAAGTATTGTTGGCGCACATAACCGCCAAAGTTGTGCGGATACTTATAACTGCCCGACTTGTCGTCGTAGCCGGTCGGGTGATTTTTCAAGTGATTAGGGACACGCGCTTCTGGGTGAGCAACAACCGCATTTCGAGCTTTGTCCATTGCCAAAAGAACGCTGTTGCTCTTTTCGGCTTCGCAGATGTACACAATGGCGTGAGAAAGTGTAAGTTCGCACTCAGGAAGCCCCAACTTCTCACAACTAATTAGTGCAGATATTGCAAGCAGAACCGCATTGCTATCAGCCATACCTACATCTTCGCTTGCGTGCGCAACAAGGCGTCGTGCAATGATGCGTGGGTCATAACCTGACGCAAGTAGTTTTTGACAATAGAACAATGCCCCATCAGTGTCGCTACCCCTTAAACTTTTACAAAACGCGCTAAGGATATCATAACTGGTGTTTTCGTCAAGCGCAACTACTCTTTTTTGCATACAATCTTTTGCGACATCTAGTGTAAAGTGAATACTGCCATCTTTGCTCTCTGGTGTGGTTTTGACGCCAAGTTCGAGCGCATTGTAGGCATTTCGCATATCGCCCGCACACGCACTCGCTATGTACTCACAAGCATCTTTTTCAAGTACAACACTTATGTTTCCATAACCATTTTCTTTGTCACTGACCGCCCTATTTAGTGCGTCAATGATGTTTTGCTTGCTTAGTGGCTTAAACTCAAAAATGTTACAGCGACTGACAATCGCACGCGTCATAGAAATGTATGGATTCTCAGTTGTGCTTCCTATAAATACAATACTGCCCTTTTCTATCGCTTCTAGCACGCAGTCACTTTGTGCTTTACTCCACCTATGACACTCGTCAAGTAACAAGTAGGTTTTTGTGCCATAGAGTTCGAGATTATGTTGGGCTTCGCTTATTATCTCTTTCGCATCACTGACACCGCTCGAAACAGCGTTTAGTCTTCGAAAATTGCCTTTACAAGTATTGGCGATTATGTTTGCAATAGTGGTTTTGCCTGTGCCCGGTGGACCCCAAAAAATACAACTCCCAAAAGTGTTTGCCTTTATCGCGCGCACTAAAAACGAGTTTTTGTATACAAGGTGCTCCTGACCCACAAATCCTTCTAGCGTAGTCGGTCTCATTCGATCGGCTAAGGGCGCATACTTGCGTGTGTTTTGCTCAAACATATTATCCATAATTTACCTCGTTGACATTATATCAAAGTTGTCGCACTTTTTCAATGTTTTTCAGTCATTGTGATACAAAAAAACCACCAGCAGTGCTGGTGGAAAAAAATATGCAGAATAGCCATAAGCGGAGTTCTGTATTGGATGGTCATCTATCTAGCCTTGCAGTCGCCTACAAGTTCGAGCGATGTAACGAGAAACTGCCGAGCAGGGTCAAATCGTTTCTCTATCTTGCATCGAGTGGGGTTTACAGCAAATGTATGTCACCATACAAGTGGGTGGGCTCTTACCCCACCTTTCCACCCTTACCAAGAACTCAGTAGGAAAAAATTAAAGGTATTAAAACAACCTACTAATCCCATCATCTTGGCGGTATATTTCTGTTGCACTTTCCTTAGGGTCGCCCCCAGCAGTCGTTAACTGCCACTCTGCTCTATGATGCTCCGACTTTCCTCAAAACTTTCGTTTTGCGACCATCTGTCTATCTGCTTTATTAGTATATCACAAAACATCTATTTTTGCAAGACTTTATACATAGTCATCTTTGTTGATGCGTTTTTGCAGTGTTTCGAGCGCCTTTTTCTCTATTCGGCTGATATAACTGCGACTAATTCCTAGTTTGACCGCAACTTCTCGCTGTGTAAGAGCAGGCGTGTCCTTCAATCCATAGCGCATTGACACTATCTGATATTCACGCTTAGTAAGGTGCGACATAAGCAAATTGTTTAGGCTCTCGCTAAGCATCATTTTGTCGACTTCTTCACTTACATCGTTGTCGGGCGCAACTGACAAATCCATCAAAGACAATTCGTTGTCTTCTTCGCCACACAACGCTTCTTCAATGGAAATGTTGTTTTTGTGCTTCTTGTTTACACGAAGCAACATTAGGATTTCGTTTTCGATGCACTTTGCCGCATAGGTGCTAAACTGTGTGTTGTGCCCATATTGATATGTGTTTATCGCCTTTATGAGCCCAAGACTGCCCGCACTAATAAGGTCGTCGGCTTCTTCTGTTCCGTTGTATTTTTTGACAATGTGCGCCACAAGTCGCAAGTTGTGCTGGATTAACACATCTTTTGCACGCATATCCCCCGCTTGAAACTTCTCCAAATACTCCTTTTCTTCTTCACTCGACAAGGGTTTGGGAAACGACGAAGTCGAGTTTATGTATGCCGTAAACAGCATCACCTTTTGTAAAAATGCACCAAAACTTTCAAATATCATATTCACCTTCCTACATATATATCTATGTCGAAAGGTGTCGAATATTGCCTGTCCATTTTTCAATATTTAAAAAAATAAAAAACTGCATCAAATGCAGTTTTTACTAAATAATTTTCTTTCTTAAAATGTCGCCGGATTTTAGGTCATATGGAGTGGCGATGGAAAGGATTTGTTGGACTTTATTTGCCACATCAACAGCATTTCCGTTTTCGTCAAGAATTGTTGTGACCTTTATTTGTTTGTCAAAAGTGTCGTTTGGGGACAATATTTCAAGAGTATCGCCCACTTCAAAACGATTTCGCATTTCGACTTTTGCATATCCATCTTTTGTGTCTTCAACAACTATTGCTATAAACTCATGTGTTTGGAATGGTGTACTCGATGACAAACATTCTTTATCGATTGCGCCATAATAAAAACCTGTTGTGTAGTGGCGGTGGCTGGTTTTGACACACTCGTCCACAAGTGATTTTGGAACGCTTTTGCCCTTCTCTATTAGGTCAAGTGCTCTTCGATATGCGTTTGTGATAGTGGCAACATAATATGGGCTTTTCATTCGACCTTCGATTTTAAAAGATGTAACGCCCGCATCAATAAGTTCTTGGAGATGCTCTATCATACACATATCTTTTGAGTTTAGGATATATGTGCCGTGGTTGTCTTCTTGGATTTCGTACATACTAGGCTCTTTTCCATTGGCTTTGGCTTCGTCAAAACGGGCTTTTTCACATATTGTATACTCCCAGCGACATGCTTGAACACAAGCACCACGATTGCTATCACGACCAGTAAGATAGTTGGATAGCAGGCATCTGCCCGAATAGGAAATACACATTGCGCCATGAACAAAGCACTCGATTTCTACGTTTTTAGGGATAAACGAACGGATTTCTTTTATCTCATCTATGCTAAGTTCGCGTGCAAGAATAAGGCGGGTTGCGCCCATATCGCAGTAGGCTTTTGCCGAATATTTGTTTGTTATATTTGCCTGAGTAGAAACATGGATTGGCATATTTGGGCAAACCTTTCTTACAAACTGCATAATGCCAAAGTCGCTGACGATAACAGCATCAACGCCTATGTTACTAAGGTGTTTTAGATAGTCTTCAAGACCGTCAAAATCGCCGTTGTGTGCAAGAATGTTAAGGGTTATGTATGCCTTTTTGCCGTGGTCGTGCAAAAACTTGACCGAACTTGACAACTCGTCATCGTCAAAGTTGTCGCTAAATGCCCTAAGACCAAACTGTTTGCCGGCAAAATAGCACGCATCAGCACCATAATATACTGCTGTTTTTAATTTTTCCATATTTCCCGCAGGAGATAGTATTTCGTACATAATTTATCCTTTTGTGTGTTATGTTTTAATAACTTATTTGAAAATATTTTTATTGGATCAGCAAATCTATTTTACTTTTTTTGAAATGCAAAATCCATCTTCGATGTCGTATATTTCGCTTTCAAATGGTGGTCTTGATACTGTATCAAGATACTCACGAAGATTGACCACAATAGTTCGATTGCGATGTGGCACAAACTCTGGGCCATTGACCATTCCACGAAACAAAACATTGTCTGCAAAAATGACACCATTTGGATTAAGCAAGCAAACAAGTTTTGGCAAGTAGTGTATATATTGACCTTTTGGCCCGTCCAAAAATATCATATCGTACTTTCTGTTTTGGTCGCAAAGCGAAGTCAACACATCGCCCGCATCACCTAAGACGCACTCGCATCTATCTGTCAAACCATACTTTGCAAAGTTTTGGGTCGCAAGAAAATGTGACTTAGGGTTTTTCTCAATTGTCGTAAGTTTTGCGTCACTCTCCGACAACATCTTTATCCCGCTATATCCTATTGCTGTCCCTATTTCAAGTATGCTTTTTGGATTAAAAGTGCGCACACACTCGATTAGTTTTTCAAGCGTCTTAGGTCGGATTATTGGAACATTGTTGTTTACAGCAAATGTTTCGAGTTCTTTTAAGTCTATCACTACTTTCTCCTATTGTGTTTCGATTATTACAGGAACTATCATTGGACGGCGTTTGATACGCTTGTAGAAATAGTTTGTAAGCACCTTTTTGATGCTTTGTTTAATTTGGTTCCAGTCTTGTGTTTTAAAGTTTGTCGAAATGATTGAGTTTAGCATAAGGTCACGCGCTTCTTCAAACATATCTTCGTTTCCTTGCATATACACAAAACCACGCGAAATTATGTCGGGTTTGCTTGTAAGTCTGCCACTGCCCGCCGATATTGTTATGATCGCCATACATACGCCTTCTTCGGCTAGCAACGCTCTATCGCGTTGGACTGCTCCGCCCGCTTCGCTTACTTCTAGTCCATCAACTAGGCGTATTCCTGACGGAACTGTGCCTGTCTTTTTGATTGACGACTTGGATATTGTGATTTGGTCGCCTAGGTCAGCAAGCACTATGTTGCGCTCGTGTATGCCTAGCGATTGCGCTAGCAATGAGTGAGCACGCAAATGTCTATATTCGCCATGCGCTGGCACGAAAAACTTTGGTTTTAATAATGCCAACATTAGTTTTAGTTCTTCTTGATATGCGTGTCCAGAAACATGCACATCTGCTAGTTTTTCATATATTACAGATGCACCTTTTTTGTAAAGTTGGTTGATGACATAGTTGATATTTGTTTCGTTTCCTGGGATTGATGACGATGAGAATATTACAAAGTCGTTTGAGTTTATCTCGATTTTTGGAAACTCGCCATCAGCCATTCGTGACAAAGCACTATTTGGCTCTCCTTGCGAACCTGTACATATGATACATGTGTGTTCGTCTGCCATCTTGTCCACATTGTTGATATCGCCTAGTATCTCGCGGTCAAATCTAAGTTCACCTATTTTGCTTGCTGTTTCGCATACATTTAGCATACTGCGACCGCTGAAAACAACCTTTCTATCATACTTTTTACATATGTCCAAAATTTGTTGGATACGATGTATATTGGAAGCAAAGGTTGCGATGATTATCCTTTTTAGTTTGTTTTGGGCAAACAGTCCGTCAAGAGTTGCACCGACATTTCGTTCGCTCATACTAAAACCCGGTCTCTCGGCATTTGTAGAGTCGCTTGTCATTAGCAAAACACCGTTTTTGCTTATCTCGCTAAGGCGTGTCATATCCATTGCGTCTCCGTCGATTGGAGTTAAGTCAATCTTGAAGTCTCCTGTATGGAAATACACACCAACTGGGGTTGTGATGGCTAGGCCATATGCGCCCGCAATACTATGTGTTACTTTTACAAATTCTATTGAAAAACAGCCAAGTTTTATAACTTGTTTTGGCTTTACAACGATAGGTTTGCAAGAGATTTTTTTGTGCTCGCGAAGTTTGTTTTCGACAAGGGCACATGTAAGACGACTGCCATACACTGGCACCTTTATGTCTTGCAAAACATATGGCAATGCGCCTATGTGGTCTTCGTGTCCGTGTGTAAGAACTATGCCACGAATTTTTTGTTTGTTTTGAATTAAGTATGTTATGTCAGGGATAACTAGGTCAACACCCATCATATCGTCCGATGGAAACGCAAGCCCACTATCTATGATTATCATATCATTTCCATATTCTAGCGCCATAAGGTTTTTTCCGACCTCACCTACACCGCCTAGAAAGGAAAGTTTTAGATTTTGTGTAGTTTTTTTGTTCATATTGTTCTCCTTTTATTTTTCATATATAAAGCCAACAAAAATGTGTCGGCAAAAAACACAATAAAAACATTTTGATTGTTTTAGACTATTAGTGACAAAACACAAAAAAGTCAAATATGCAATCATATCGAATTTACTAAAATATAGTTAGCGAGTCAAAAATCACAAAAACTCACTATATGTGTCTAATATAATATAACACTTTAATCCGATAAAATGCAAGTGCTTTTCAAAAATAAATGAAGTTTGACAAAAAAAGACACCATAAAAGGTGTCCTTGATACATTAAATAATATATTTGTGATTGCCAAACTTGTCTGTGTACTCTTGGGCTTTTGGTGCGATAACATTAAAGTTGTCGACATAGTACTTTTGTCCAATCGCCATATAATACGAAACATTTTGGAACACGCAAACTAGTATACAACTAGCCGGAATTGTGACGATTAGTCCAACGCCAAAAGTCAAGACTCCGCCAAAGAAGTTGACGAAAATTATAGTAAGATAAAGAGCAAATGCATTGCCAAAGGTTTCGCCAAAACGGCGTTTTGCGACTACGAAGCCTTTTTTCATACAAGCAAACACGCCCTTATTCGAACTTACGATTGCCGGCAACCAACCACCAAACAAAGTCATTTTCAGTGACGCCAAAATAGTGAAAGTAAGCACCAAGATAAATGGCGTAATTATAAACAAAAATCCTTCGCTTTCAAAGAGTTTTAGCATGTAGATTATGAGCGAGTAAATGGCTATGTTTATAGGCAAAACTGTGACAGTATAAGCAAGTTGGTATCTAAAATTGCGATAAAACGATGTAAAGATGTTGTTTGGAAAACTGGCTTTGACGTTGCTGTTCATATAGTAGTTTACGCATGTCGACGCGCTCATAGTGTAAAATCTCACCACTATCGAACCCACAACAATTATCACAATCACAAACAATATGATGTATGGCAAAAGTTTGCCCATATTGTCGATGATAATTTGCACAAACCATCGGCCATTGTCGCCAATGTCAATTAGAAGTTGTTTTAGATTGATTTGATTTAGAAAATTCATATACGAGTCACTAATGGCGGTTGTCCAACCCACTTCGCTTAGCGTATGATATAGCGGACTTAGTATTAGTGTGCCCGCTCCAAAAACTATCGAAGCCGAAATTAGCAAATACAAAAGCGTATGCCATATTAGTGAACCATTTGAAAAGAATATCTTAAATGTATTTTTGTATAACATATTTTCACCTTTATGTGATTATATCAAATCGTTACACAAATTACAAACACATTACACGATTTGTGGTCGTTTATTTCTTCTAATTTTCTTGGTTTTCGTCGTCCAAACTTGCTTCGAGATTGTCGTCAGAAGTATTATTTTTGTTGTCTTTTGCGATATCAGCCGAAGGCGTCGAAGGTTTGTCCGCTTCCGCGCTTGCATCTTTGGTTACCACGCCCAGCACAACAAGCACGCCACAAAACGACATTATCGCACTCTCAACAGCCGATATGTCTATATCACAACCAATCAGTTTTGCCACGCTTTGCAAAAACAACACAAACACTCCCACAAACGCAACCCAAAATGTGTATTTTTTAAACTTCTTTATTATTTTTTTCATTTTTCGTCCTTTTGGGTTTTACAAGACCCGATATGGCTTCTTTGATGTCCTCAACATCTTCTTTCACATCGTGCACAACTTGCAATGCGTTGCCTAGGTTTTGGATAGTGTCTTGATATTTTTGCTCACGAGTTTTGCTGTCTTTCAACACAAACACCAACAGCATCAAAAACAAAACCGCCCAAAGTCCATTGCCAATCGCAAGATTAATTACTTTTTCCCACATTATAGGTATTCGGCTACTAAGCGGTTGTAATCACTTTTTAGTATATCTTTCAATCTTGGATTGTTTAGGATTGACTTAACTTGGGTTTTGGGAAAATCGTCTAAAAAACTCTTAACCATTTCATAGGTTTTGCTTGCACGATACTCCTTCAAAACACTTGGCGAGTATTTTGTTTTGTCAATGTCTGCGACTTTGTCCCACTTCTCTGAGCCTAGTTCTTCTTTGAGTTGGTTTAGGCTTAACTCCCACTCGTTTTTCTTGCCCAAAACTTGCGTCCTTAACTCTTCTCCTTCCACATACTTAGACTTGTACGAATTGTTTAAATCTTCGATTTTTGTGTCGATTTCCACAACTTTCGGGATATCAAAACTCTTCAAAGCCTCAGCACGCTCTTTGCTTAATGCTTCAAGGCGCAAGTATATTTCGTTTAGTTCGCCAGTAAGTTCGTTGTTTTTTGCAAAACAGTCCTTGTATTTTTCTTCGTCTTCGGGCGACAAAAACGACAAGTCGACCACACTATCAAGCCACTCTGGTGTAATCTCTTTTTCAACATTTGGAGTTTCTACCTTTTCACCAGTTGACTTATTTATATTGTCGATTTTCTCACTTAATGTATCTATTTTTGCATCGAGTTCGGACGCCTTCGCTATACTTAATGCATCGTTGTATGCGTTTTCAAACATATCGTTGTACATTGCATATCCTCCACTTTTTTCAAATTGTAATTGTTTTATTTTAAAAATCTCTTGATACAACTTTGGGTACTTTTCATTTTCCAACTACGACTCGTACCCCACCAATACTTTCATCGAATATATTTCGTTGTCCGCTACATATGAGTCAATAGCGTACCAAAACATTTGACCGCTTAAATTTGGTCGGATTGTTTGCACAAACTCACTGCCTTTTATTTTTGTAGTGTATTTTTTGTTGTCCATATAAAATGTAATGGTTATGTCTTGTTTGGTTATTATAAAAAACCGACTAAGGATTTTTTTCTTATCAGGAAGACCAAAGTCAGTAGGAATACTTTCCCAATGCTTTTTGATGTTTTGATTAAAGATTTTGCAGTTTGACTTCAATCTTGATAGTTGATTTTTCTCACCATCATAAACGATCAATCCTATGTCAGTAATAAAAGTTGTATTTATAGGTATTAGTTGGACGACATCAACGCCCCTAAAAATTGTTTCTATTTTACTTTCAAGGTCAATACACAACAAAATATTGTTAGAATAGTCTTCGCTAGTTTCAATACCTATCGACTCGTCACCAAAATCATATTTTGACGAAATAAAGTACTTTCCATTTTGACACGCTGTCGATGTATTTTCATAACCACTTAAAATATGTTCAACATTTGTTTTTAGTTTTTTTGACGAATTTCCATTAAACTCATATAGTCCATTTGTTGTAAGATAAACAATTTTAGATCCATATTGACCTATACTATTTGAATAAATACGACCTATGCTTTCACCGACATTTTGAATTTGATATTTATTAGAGTCAATGTCCCACACAAGGCGTTGGATCCCAAACTCACGCACTAAATACAAATTTTCTTCGAGTTTAAATATTTTAAGGCACTTGCCAAGAAGCAAATCAACTTTTTGTATTGTGCACTTATTTAATGACTTAACCCAGTCAGAAGGCGAAAACGACTCAGAATACCAAAAAGAATATTGGTCATCATTAGGAATACCTATCACACAATTATCCAAAAATGAGATTTCACCGACATCATAAGCATTATTTATAAAGTCAACGACACCTTCTTCCATATTATAAGTTGTGATTTTTCCATTATACGAAAAACCAAGCATATGAGCATTGTTGCTGACATATCCAAACACACAAGGGATACCTTGCAAAGTAAAGTTTAACTGAACAACTTGATTAGTAGTATCAGAGTACTTCCACATATAAGGTTTAAGATTGTGACCTATTACAATTAGACAAGAATATGTTTCATCTTTAAAGTAAATTGAGTACATTTTTTTCGCCACAATATTAGCAGGAAATACAAGCGCACTAGTCACATTATTTTGTGTTACATAATAGTACGAAAGACCATAACCATCTTTTATCTTATTGTCAAAATAAGAAAAATTATATGTATTTTTAGCACAGCCCAAATTGTCAGTAGCAGGCACTCCAT
>CALEWH010000006.1 GCA_937925475.1 uncultured Clostridia bacterium | reverse complement strand
GTTAATCTCCCTGTAAAACTTAATATCAATATCGAAAGCGGAAAAAATTGGTTTGAAGCAAAGTAGTTTACACAAAATATCCTTTTCGCACATAAAATGAAATGAGTATTATCTCGTTTCATTTTTTTAAAAGGAGTAGAGTTATGTGTTGTAATGACGACTTTAATATGACCAACTGCGGTTGCGGTGGCAATGTTGGCCCTCGCGGTCCTCGTGGCCCACAAGGTTTGCAAGGTCCCGTTGGCCCAACAGGTGCTACTGGCGCGACCGGTCCAACTGGTGCAACTGGTGTAACCGGCCCAACTGGTCCTAGCACTGGTGCAACTGGGCCAACAGGTCCAACCGGCGCTACTGGCGTAACAGGAGCAACAGGACCAACTGGCGTAACAGGTCCAACTGGTCCTACCGGTGCAACCGGACCAACCGGAGCCCAAGGTATTCAAGGAATACAAGGTTTGCAAGGTGAAGTAGGAGCGACAGGTCCTACTGGACCAACTGGCGATACAGGAATTCAAGGTGTCACAGGTCCTACTGGCCCAACAGGTCCTACTGGGTCTACTGGAGATGCTGGTGCAACCGGTCCGACAGGTCCAACCGGTCCTACTGGTGCAACTGGTGATACAGGTGCGCAAGGCGTTCAAGGAATACAAGGAGTAGCAGGTGAAACAGGAGCAACTGGCCCTACTGGTCCAACTGGTCCGACCGGCCCAACTGGTCCGACTGGTCCGACCGGTCCGACAGGCCCAACCGGTCCTACTGGTGCTGCCGGAACAGATGGATTGACCCCAGTTTTGACAATAGGAACAGTAACAACTGGTGAGCCAGGTACACAAGCAACAGCTGAGATTACTGGAACCGCTCCAAATTTTGTATTAAATCTTACAATTCCACGAGGTGCGACAGGCGGTGTAGGATAAAAGGTGGCGTTTGCCACCTTTATTTTTTTGTAAAAATAGTTATGAAATAATAAAAATAATGTTTATTTTGTTGTCAACAATGTTGCTATTGTGCTATTATTAAAATAACATAAGGGGAGGGAGAAAAATGAGAAAATCATTGTTGGGGAGATTGATATCATTTATACTTGGCATAGTAATTTTGGCTGCAATTGCTCTTGCGATACTATTTGCTTTTGTTAAGATAAGATATGATGTTAATTTGTACGATACTGTTAAAAATGTAAAAAAACTAAACAACTCTGTAAAGGAAGAAAAAATTTGTACAAACAAGTTTAGCAATGATGACTTGACTAATGCAAAAAACAGCATTAATGCAGTTTTACCAGGGTTTGTCACCGAAAAAGAAGATGGCTCGCTAGATTTTAATCTTGATTTTACTGGTGGCGCCGTTGCTATTGGTGCATCTATGAGTTTTACAGACAAACAAATGGCCGCAATCATCAACAACTTGCTTGAAAAAACAGGTGGGGTTAGTGTTGAAGTTGCTGGCGAAAGCCTTGATGTTGAGCTTATGGAGATTTCAATTTCAAATATTGAAAATTCTGGTAAATCAGCAGATATGAAAAGTGTTTTGAAAGTAGATTTCAAACCTGTAAAAGAAAAACTTACTGGATTTCCTAAAAAGTATTTGAAAAAATATGTTCCTGATACACTATACATATCCACTACAACAACTGTTACAAAAAATGCTTCACTTGATATCTATGATTACAAGCTTTCTGCAAAATCAATCGTTCTTAATGCGATGTCTGAAAAAGACTCAGAGCAAATTATCGATGCTCTAAACAAATTTGTAAAATTTGATAATGTTGACGCTCTAAACGATAAAATTTCTTCTGCATTTATGAAAGCTATTGTTGGTGCAAAAGATGGCGAAACCACTTCGAAAGGTTTTGGTGCTTCTATTGGTGCAAATACTTTTGGTTTCTCTGAAAATGCTGAAAAAACCGAACATTATATTGTTTTCGAGAGACTTGTTGCTCCTGTCGGAGAATAAACTAACTATACTTACGATATCTGAGATTAAAAAACAAAAAGCGAACAATCTGTTCGCTTTTTTTATTTTCTCAAATCTTTAATAATCAAATATTTTATCTTTCTAGATTAGTGTTTTTACTTTTGGCTGATTTAATAACATTTTTTGCTGTATTTCCATTTAGTTTGTGAGATTTTTTCTTGCTTATCGATGTAGAATAGTCATAATTTTTGCCGTTAATGTGTTCAGCATTTTTGACTATTGCATTTTTCAAAGTGTCTGCAAATTTTTCTCCATAGACAAAGCTGTAAATACTGCCTTTTGTGTATAGTGCGATCGATGCTTTCTCAATAAGTCTTGTAAAATCTTCAAAATTATCAAAACCTTTGTGTGTATATGCGTCTTCTGATTCTACATAATGACTGCCTTTACTATTTTCTTGGCCAAGAATAATCAGGTCACCTTTTCTGATAGATGTGAAAATGTCTTCGTATTTGATAGTACCAAAATTAATATTATTATTATTGTTGTATTGAATTTGGACTTTTCTGCTATTTGGATTTATCAAACACTTTATTGTGTTTATTTCCAAATCGGTGTCGGTAGGGTCAAGATAACAAGTAACAAAATTTTTTCCAAATGTTTTGTTGATTTCATCTTTTAAATATTTGTCACCTGATATATTAAAAGAATCAAAAGTTTTGTAAAAGTGTAATTTTTCTCCCAAATCACTTTGCTCTTCACGAAGTGAAAGAAACTCTTGATGTTGTTCTAGTGTCATTTTTTGTACTACATCATTTACATCTGATCCTGTAAGACAATTTGCAAATATATCGTAGTCAATGTGTTTTGTAAGTTCGATAAAACTTTCAAGTGCATTTCTTGCATCAATTTTTTCCATTAAAATATACCTCTCTACATAATATGATATAGCGAAACACCTTAGTTGTCAATACCTGACTTACATGCCGCCTTCACTCTAACAACTAAAAATTTCATTATAATCGGGGAATAACATATATTTTTTAGGTATTGTGTTTTCGATTGAATCATATTCTTCACGAAGTTCTTGCATTGCACTAATCATTTTATCTGTAAAGTCGGGTTTTAGATTGTCGTCAAGTGATAAAAATTTATCTACAGATTTTTTCAAAACAGATATTTTGTTTTCGATTTTAGATATTGTGGAGTCAAAACCAGCTTTACAGTAGGAGCAGTTTTTGTAAGTATATAAACATGGCATAATCTCTTTATTAAACATATAGAGCATAGTGTTTGCGTCAAGGAGTAAATTGTTGTAATAAGATTTGATACTATTGTTATTTCTAATAGTAAGCTCTTCTTTGCTTAAAATATTGTGTTTTTCAAATAGAGCAATAGTGTTTTTGTCGTTTAGAATGTTAAAGGTTCTTACAGCATTTTTGTATTCGATTAGTCCACGACTTTTTGCTATCTCCAACCACTTATTGTCATAACCATTTCCGTTGTAAATAATGCGTTTGTGCTCTTCAAGTTTGTTTTTAAGTATAGACTTTAAATCTTCTCGTGGATTAGTAGATGTTGCTAGTTCGTTGTTGATTTCGCTTATTGTGTCACAAAGTATTGTGCATACACAAGTTGATGGCCATGCTACTGATTGTGAGGATCCGGGCATCCTAAATTCAAACTTATTTCCAGTAAAGGCGAATGGGCTTGTACGATTTCTATCACAATAATCACGCTCTGTTGTAGGGAGAAAATTGACTCCTGTTTTTAAAATATTTTTTATTTTATTTGGGCTCTTATCGTTTAATATCATATTTATGAAATCTAATATATAGTCGCTTGTAAAAACAGAAATAAGTGCAGGTGGTGCTTCATTGCCACCAAGTCTAAAATCATTACTATAATACGCTGTGCTTTGTCTTAAAATAGGGTAGTATTTGTCAATAGCACATATCATACTGACAAAAAATGTCACAAATAATAAATTATCTTTACATTTCATATCGAATAAATTAATCCCTGTATTAGTGGTTATTGACCAGTTTTCGTGTTTGCCACTGCCATTTACATGGTTAAAAGGCTTTTCGTGAAATAGTGTAATAAGATTATATTTCTTTGAAATATCTGATATTGTATCCATTATTAGTTGATTTTGGTCATTTGCTATATTTACGCAATTAAAAATTGGTACAAATTCATATTGGTTTGGGGCGACTTCATTATGTTGTAATTTTGCAGTTATTCCCATTTTCCACAACTTATTGTTTACATCGTTCATTAATTTACATACATTTTCATCAATTTTACCGAAATAATGGCTACTTTCTTCTTGTTTTTTGATAGGCGAATTGCCTACTAGTGTATGTCCAGTAGTTTGTAAATCAAACCTTTTTTCAAATATCTCTTTTTCTACTAGAAAGTACTCTTGTTCAGCTCCGACATTAAACTCGGTTTTCACTACATCTGTGTGACCTAATTTGTGAAGTAATTTGATAGTTTCTGTATTGAGTGCTTGTGTGGCTCGAAGCAGTGGTGTTTTCTCATCTAGTGATGTTCCGTTGTAAGAACAAAATGCAGTAGGGATGTATACGACTTTATTATCGGCAGAGTATTCTTTGATAAATATGGGGGAAGTATAGTCCCATACAGTATAACCTCTTGCTTCAAAAGTCATTCTTTCGCCACCGTTTGGAAAACTTGATGCGTCTGTTTCTCCTTTTATTAGTGCGCTTTCACTAAAATCTTCAAGTACTTTACCTTTTGAGTTGATCTCTATAAAAGATACTTGTTTTTCAGCAGTCTTGTTGTTTAGTGGCATAAACCAGTGAGTGTAGTGGCTTGCCCCCATTTTGATTGCCCATTTTTTGATCGCTATTGCGATGCTGTGAGCACATGATTTACTTAATGTTTTTGATTTTGCTTTTGTGTCAATGTATTCGGTGTATTTGTTTCGTGGCAAATATTTTTTAAGTGTGTCGTCACTAAGAACATATTTACCAAAGATTTTTTCTATTTTTGTTTTCATTTTTCCTCCTTAAAACAAAAAAAGCAACCAAACAATGTTTGGTTGCTAATTTCAATTTTTATTTATTCAAACAACAAAAAGCATTGTAAGTGTCTTACAATATGAAATTAGTATTAAGTTGTTGTTGTTGAATAAGTGTATACATTATTTCTACTTCCTTATTTTAGTCTAGCACTAAAAATATTTGTTGTCAATCGTTTTTTAAATTAAGTATTGCCTTAACAGTATTAACAATAAATATCTCAAATCGATTTGTCGACTATTTGTTGATTATTATGTTAATGGTATATTAATTAACTTCAAAGTGGGTACCTTTTTTTACTGTCAAACTGGCGTTGGCGTTTGTGTACCATATTACTATGTTTGCGGTCGAGTTTGAATTTACGACAACTTTTCCTGATATGTTTACGCGATTGGCTTCGCAAAACTCTTGTGGGTTTGCTGAGGATCCGTTTCGGTCAAGGGTTATGGTGCTATGGTGCAGTTGGTGATGTTTGTAGTTTCAGTGTCTTGTATTGCATTTTTAAATTCGCTAAATGTGGAAACGATTACACTTGCCATTTTTTACTCCATTATTTCTATATGTTTGTGAAATAAAACGATTTTAAGCTAATTTTCGTTATGTCTGGTCTTGGAATATTGTCGACGGAGTACATTTATTAGAGAAAAAATAAAGACACCCGCAGGTGTCTAAACTGGTGCTCCTTCAGGGACTCGAACCCTGGACCCACTGATTAAGAGTCAGTTGCTCTACCAACTGAGCTAAAGAAGCATATAATATAGTTTTGTACTGGTAGAGCAAGCTCTTCCAGTCGTCTCTCAGAAACTTCGTTCCTCCTCGCTTTGGCTAAAAATGTGACCACTGGTACATTTTCTATACGCGTCGCGCCAACTGAGCTAAAGAAGCATATAATATAGTTTTGCGCTGGTAGAGCAAGCTCTTCCAGTCGTCTCTCAGAAACTTCGTTCCTCCTCGCTTTGGCTAAAAATGTGACCACTGGCACATTATCTATACGCGTCGCGCCAACTGAGCTAAAGAAGCATATAATATAGTTTTTTGTACTGGTAGAGCAAGCTCTTCCAGTCGTGTATTGTTTTGTGTTCATCTGAAAAACAATCTTATTATATACTTTATAAACAATAATGTCAATTAGGATTTTGAAATTTGTATTAAAATAGTTGTTGTAAAAATATAAACATAATTGCATAAATATACACATATTTCAAATCACATGAAAGCAAATATAAAATCAATATGACAGTAAATACAATCGATAAAGTCTTTGCAAAATAAGTTAAGTTTGATATAATAACTATATGAGAATAATAGCTGGAAAAAATAAAGGTACAAAACTGTACGAATTTGAATATGACAATATAAGACCAACGCTTGATAGAGTAAGGGAAAGTATTTTTAATACTTTGCAAACTCGCATAAATGACGATAGTGAAGTGTTGGATTTGTTTTGTGGAACAGGCGCATTTTCGCTTGAATTTTTAAGTCGTGGAGCGAAAACTGTAATTAGTGTGGACAACAATCCGAACTCAATAAGTCTTATAAAAAAGAATTTTGCAAAATGTAAGATCGAACCAAATTTACTTGAATGTGATTATAAAAAAGCTTTAAAAACTCTTTGTCAAAAACAATTTGACATTATCTTTTTAGATCCGCCATTTGAGAGTAATTATGCACAAAAAGCCATAGAGAAGATTGTGGAAACAAATATGTTAAAAGAGAATGGAGTAGTTGTGTGGGAAAAACATATCGATACTCCTAGTGTCGACTTTGATGGACTGTGTGTGTTGGATGAGAAAAAATACGGCACAATTTGTGTTGTTTATTATGGTCGAAGCAATGATTAAAGTTGTTAATATTAAAGAGCACAATCCAAATAACGAATATGCTGTATATTTGCTTGATAGTGAAATAAATGATGCAAAACACACTGACATAAATGTGTTAATTGTTGTGCATGGCTATGGCTCGCATGGGGTCGGTGGACTTATAAAATCAAGTACTATGCAATATCTGAAAAATGCCCGCAAACAAGGCGTAATCGTGGATTTTGTCCCTGGTGAGTTGTGGTGTGATACGAATGATGTCAAAGTACAAATGTGTAGCCTTTATCCGGAGTTGATACTAAACAACAACCTTAGTTTTCTCAATTCGGGAGTGAGTGTTGTGTGGGTGAAAAAATAGGTCGATGTTGACCTATTTTTATTTTGCTAAAAAAGTTTTTAATGTGTCGACAAATTCTTCTTCGGCTTTTTGCAAATCTCTAGCAAGAGTCGAGATGTCTTCGCTTGCGAGTGAGTTTTCGCTTTGCTTTTTTATAACATCAGTTATGCCCATTGTTGTGCCTTGAACCAACATGTCCGCTAGATGTGATGTTGTCGAATCCATCAAGGATTTTAACTTGATTGATGTGTATGCCATACCTTTTGCAAAAATGTTGATTTCTTTCAATTCGACTTCATAGGCGAGTGCCTTTTGGCTGGCACTTTGCGATATGTCAATGTACTTATTTTCTTGTTTTTTCAAGGCCCTTCGCATCTTGCCGTCATTGACTGCTGGCATTATGTTTTTTATTCCACTGATGCCCATTTGCGCATTTTTGTAAATCACTTTCAATAAGTCTTCGTTGTGTTGTTTTTGTAGTTCAGTTTGTTCCATTTTCCTTACTCCTTTGTATTAGTGTGGTTCAAAAAAACTCTATTATTCTAAGGGTTTTTTATTGACAATTATATACTTATATGTTATATTAAATTTGAGCCACTCGGACTGGGTAAACAAAGTTCTGCTAAATGTAGACACCCCTGACGGTGAGTTTGGGTAGAGGAGGTAAATTATGTACGCAATTATTGAAACAGGTGGCAAGCAATATAAAGTGGCTGAAAATGACACTATTATGGTTGAAAAACTTGACAATCAAGTCGGTGAAAAAGTAAACCTTAATGTCCTAATGCTTGTTGACGGAGACAAAGTTGTAAATGGCAATCCTTATGTTAAGAATGCTGAAGTTGTCGCAGAAGTTGTAGAACATGGCAAAGGCGACAAAATCGTTGTATTTAAGTACAAAGCAAAGAAGAATGTAAGAAGAAAACAAGGTCATAGACAACCTTACACAGCATTGAAAATCGTATCGGTAAAGTAATATGACAAATGTTGTGTTTTATAAAACTGGCGACAACTATTATGGTTTTTCGCTAAGTGGGCACACAGGCTACGCCGAATATGGTCGAGATATTGTGTGTGCTAGCCTTTCAAGTATTTCGCAAAGCACACTTATAGGTCTAACAGAAGTTTTGGGCATAAAGTGTGGGGTCGAAAGAAACGATGAAAAAGGCATTCTAAAAATAAGGTTACCAAAGGACTTGAGTGGTGACAAACTTGCATTGTCGCAGGTTTTGTTTGAAACAATGTTCCTTTCAATTAAAGAATTAGAAAATGGGTATCCTTCAAATATAAAAATGGAGGTTAGAAAATTATGATGTTTAATATTCAATTATTTGCTCATAAGAAAGGTCAAGGTACTTCGAAAAACGGTCGTGACAGTAAGTCAAAAAGACTTGGTGTAAAACGCACTGATGGCGAAGCAGTTTTGGCTGGAAATATCCTTATTAGACAACGCGGCACAAAAGTAAATCCAGGTGTCAATGTTGGTTGTGGAAAGGATTATACACTATATAGTAAAGTAGATGGTGTAGTAAAGTATGAGCACGATAGCAAGGATAAAAAGAGAGTAAGCGTTTATCCTACTGAAAAGTAAAATGACAAATAAAAACTACAAAATATTTGACGATTGTATCGAAGTGCAAAACACAAATTTTGACATTAGACATATACTCGAATGTGGTCAAGTATTTAGATACAAAAAACAAGTTTTTGGCTATACAGTATATAGTTTGGGACAAAAAGCCGACATATATTGCCAAAAAGACATAACAAAAATATTTTGTAAAGACAAAAAATATTTTGCAAAATACTTTGACTTAGACACAAATTATGATAAAATAAAATCGGAATTGGAAGTACTAGGTGGGTTGTATGAAGAAATAAAATATGGCCACGGGATAAGGATACTTCACCAAGATCCAGTAGAAATGATAATCAGTTTTATCATCTCTGCAAACAACAACATTCCGCGTATCAAGCAAATTATCGAGCGAATATGTGAGTCTTTTGGTACAAAGATGGACGACTATTATGCTTTTCCTACACTTGCACAACTATCAAAAATCACAGAGATGGATTTTAGAAATATGGGTTGTGGATATAGGTCTGGCTATTTGGTTGACACTATAAAAGATTTGCAAACGCTAGATATTGAAAGTTTGAGCAAGTTGTCGACGCAAGACGCAAAGAAAATTTTGTTGTCGCTAAAAGGTGTTGGAAATAAAGTTGCGGATTGCATATTGTTGTTTGGGTTTTACAAAACTGATGTCTTTCCGACTGACACTTGGATAGTAAAAGCTTATCAAGACAAATACGGAAAAGATCTTTCAAATCCGATAGAAATTAGTAAATTTTTCACTAATCTGTATGGAGCATATGCGGGTTATGCCCAACAATATATGTTCTATGCAAAAAGAGAAAGTAAGGAGTAAATTATGTCTGAAAGAAAAATTGCATTACTAGTCGATGTAGATAATGTAAAAATTAGTGGAGATGCCTTCAACGAACTTTATTCAAAGTTGAATGAAATGGGCGAAGTTGTTTTCTGTAAATTCTATGGATACAACGATAGAAAACATATCTATCTTAGCGACCTAATTTCAAAGTTTGGTTATGAAACAGCGCCTTTTATGCGTTATAAAAAGAGATTTAGCCAACTTGATACTCGTATAATGGTAGATGCTGTTGCACTAAACTACACAAAGCCAGAAATCAATACATATTGTATTGTTGCGGGTGACGGAGATCTAATTCCACTTTTGGTAGAATTGAAGAGTAGCGGTCGTACACTAATTGATATCAACACACCATATCAAGAGCAAAATAAACATATGTTTGACATGCACTTGTTTATTACAAACCTTGATGGCAGTGTAGAAGCTTATCAATCTAAAGGTAAAAAGACCACAACTGTAAAGAAAACTACAAAGAAAATTGTTACTACACAAGAAAAACCAGTAAACTATAAAAAGACCACAACAACTCAAACTGTAAAACAAACACCAGCACCAGTTGTTGAGGAAGAAGAAGATGATTATCTAAGTGACGCACTAAGAGATATCACAACTCGTTATAGCGCACTTGATTTCAGTGACAATAGTGATATGGATAAAAAATTGGAACTTATCAATGACATCGAAAATCTTATCGCTAGCGAAACTGATAAGGGTGAAGGTCTAAATAGTGACAATGCTGATGTTAGACAAATATTTGTAGAGTTGCAATCAATCGTAGATGATATGAAATCTGCACTATAATCAGTATTAATAGAAAATAGAATTAAGCAAAATAAAAAACACAACGAGCGTTGTGTTTTTTTGTTTTTAAATTATTGTTTCTTTTAAAAAATAGGTATTTATTTTTATAATATAATATGATATAATATGGCAAGGAGTAATGATATGTGGAATGAAATTGTACAACTATTTAGCGGTCTTAGTATAATAGCAATGATACTTCTATTGGTGGGACTTGTTCTGCTTATGGTCGAAATCTTTGTGCCGGGTTTTGGGATATTTGGTATTCTTGGTGCAATATTTTCACTTGGTGGCATAATAACAAAAATTTGCATTGGCACAACACTTACACAAATCTTAATAATGTTGGCTTTTTCGGTGATTAGCATACTAATATTGTTTGTTTTGCTTACTATATCGGCGCGCGTTGGCATTGTGAAAAGATCGGCATTTGTGCAAGACAAAACAAGCGTTCCTGTAAATTATGATAAAGTAAAAGAATACTCAAAACTCGTAGGAAAAGTGGGTTTTGCAAAATCAGACTGCAATCCTGTGGGGAAAATGAGTTTTAATGACAAAGTCTACGAGGTTAATTCGGTAGACAATTTTATAGAGAAGAATAGCAAAGTGAAGGTGGTTGAAGTAAAAGGCGACCGCATCTATGTTAAAAAAGTATAACTTGGAGGAAAATGTATGTTGAGTATGTTGGGAATGTCAGTATATGTGTGGATAACAATACTTGCCGTTGTGTTCATATTGCTGATGACAATAATCGGAATAGTTCCTGTGGGTATCTGGATTAGAGCAACTGTTTCTGGTGCTCACATTTCTGCAAGCAAACTTGTAGGAATGCGAATAAGACATGTTGATGTAGGTATGCTAGTTGATTGTTACATAAATGCGAAAAAGGCGGGAGTAACACTTACAATAGATGACCTTGAAACTCACTATATGTCTGGCGGAAATGTAAAAAAAGTTGTTGAGGCACTTATTGCTGCTCATGGTGCAAAAATTCCTTTGACAATCGAAACTGCAAAAGCGATTGACCTAGCAAATAGAGATATAGTTTTGGCTGTGAAAAACTGCATAAAACCAGTAGTTATCACAACTCCGCCAATATCTGCGGTAACAGCAAATGGTATCGAACTTATAGTTATTGCAAGAGTAACAGTTAGAAGCAACATTGAAAAATTGATTGGTGGTGCTGGTGAAGAAACAATAATTGCTCGTATCGGCGAAGGAATAGTCACCACAGTAGGTAGTGCAAAATCGCACACTGAGGTTTTGGAAAATCCTGATTTGATAAGCAAAACCATACTAGATAAAGACCTTGATAAAGGCACTGCATTTGAGATTTTGTCGCTTGATATAGCCGATGTTGATGTAGGAAGAAATGTTGGCGCACAAATAATGGCTGAGCGTGCCGAAGCTGATATGAAGATAGCAAATGCTCGTGCGGAAGAGCGAAAAGCAATGGCTATCGCGACCGAACACGAAATGCGTGCTCGCACACAAGAAAAACGCGCCCAACTTCTTGATGCCGAAGCAGAAGTGCCTAAGGCGATAAGTGAAGCGTTTGTAAAAGGCAATCTTGGCGTAATGGATTATTATAGAATACAAAATGTTGTCGCAGATACATCGATGCGCAATGCGATTGCAAAACCAAACAATGCGGGTGCCCTTCCAAGTCCTGACAAAAAGACAGGCGACAAATGATATTTTGGATAGTGTTTGCAGTCGTTGCTTTTGTATTGTTTTTTGTACTCATATACAATGTTGTACTAAAAAAATATCCGACTAAGGACAAACCTAAATCTCTCAGCGAAAAGCCAAAAGAAGAAAATACTGATAATGCTGATAAGTCGGAAAAAACCGATGATAAAGGACAAACTGAGAAAGATGAAATTCCGCAAATACTGCAAGATGTAACTCGTGGAAATTATATGTATGATTTGTCGGATACTGAGACAGATGGCTCGCTGGAAGAAAGTATGACAGAAAACCCAAATATTAGTAGGTCAGACATAAAGATAAAAAGTATCGAACTTGAAGGTGAAATGGAAGACGAACCATTAACAACAAAAGATATTCTTGACCAACTTGACGGTGAAGAAGATTCTGGTGTGTCAAGTGAAATAAAAAAGATGAGCCCACAATTAAAAGCAATACTAATTGCCAATTTACTTAATAAAAAAGACAACTTTTAAATAGACGATATTCGTCTATTTTTTTTTGTCTAAGCATATGCTATACAAATAGTATTTTATTATTTTGTAATGGAGTAAAAGATGTACAATATATTAAGAGAGTTGTGTGAAATCACTGATGTGAGTTTTGATGAAATAAACAAACAGACAAAAATTTTTTGGTATAGTGGAGTAGTTGTGGTCAATGAATACAAGCGACTTTTGACATACACAAATGAAAATATTGTAGTGTCGACAAAAAATAATAGGCTAAATATTGAAGGGACAAATATTATAATAAAACAAATAAGTAAAAACGAATTAATAGTAAAAGGCGATATTAGTAAGGTGTATTTTGAGAAGTAATATTTTTAATAAATTAATCAAAATAAAATATCTAGGTCTAAACTGGAACACATTTCAATCTGCTGTATTAAATAACGATATTGTGATGTATGATATAGTCAAAAAAAGTTATAATGACATAACATTTTGCCTACACAAAAAAGATTATTATAAAATAACAAAAAATCCATATTTTAAAAACTATAAATTAGAAGTGTTGGACGAGCGTAGCACGGGAAGTTTTTTAAAAGAAATTGTGGCAAGAGTGGGCGTTGTGATTGGATTTGTGATGAGTATCTTGGCTTGTATTTCTTTTAGTAGACTTACTTTGCATTTTAGTATGTCGGGCTTGCACAATGTAAATAAAAGTGATGTTGAGAGCGCATTGTATGATTATGGAATTAGGATCGGAAAAGTAAATAATTTTGAAAATAACGACCTTGAAAACTACTTACTTCAAAATGTTGAGGGATTGAGTTTGGTCAGTGTAATGAAAAAAGGAACAACAATTTGTTTAAATTTTAAAGAAAAAGATGTGTTTTTTGATAAAATTCAATCAAAATTGATTTCTCCATACAATATGGTGGTAAATGAGATAAACATCTCGTCGGGTCAAATAGACTGTAAAGTAGGAGATGTTGTTACTGCTGGAAAGGTGTTGGCGACTGCCTATTCACCAGATGGAAAAAGTACTACAAGTAAGATAGTGGGAAGTGTCAAAGGTACAGCTTGGTGGGTAGGCTCAAAAGTACTATACAAAAAACAAGAATTACTAGTCCGAACAGGAAAAAGAAAAGTTTTTCGATCTGTTAGTGTTGGTAAAATCAAACTCGGTAATACTAAAAATAAGAATGTATATGACGAGTATAAAATTACATCTTCTGAAAAGATTTTTACAGGCATTTTTTTGCCGATTAAAGTAAACACTGTCATATACTATGAATGTGAAAAAATTTTGGTCGAACAAAATTTGGATGAAAACAAAGAAATCTATTTGCAAGATAGTAGGCTTATGGCTTATAATAAAGTACCGTCAAATATATCTAATATTAATGAAGAACAAAAAATTATAGATATGGGCGAGTATTATGTTTTCAATACTTATTTGACGGCAGAAGTTGAGGTAAAAAGTGCTAGTTAATACAAATAAAAAATGCGAAAAGTATATAGATCTTATTTTGGGTACATTTGAAAAGGCACAAAAAGTGCTTGCTCTTCCGGACAATTTGGAAGTAAATGTTTCTTGTGTTTCGTCGTGCAAAATCAAAAAACTTAATCGTGTTTTTCGTGATACAAACAAAGTTACAGATGTTTTGTCATTTCCTACACTTTTGCCTGCTGGTCAAGTGGGAATGGGTCTTATTATTGACAAACTCAGCGTCGAAAACTTTCCGCTTGATGTCAATCCGCAAACAAACAATCTAGTCCTAGGCGATTTGTGTATATGTTTGCCACGCGTTAAAAAACAAGGAAAACAATTTGGGCATGGCTTCGAGCGAGAATTATGTTATTTGTCATTGCACGGGCTATTGCACTTGCTTGGTTATGATCATATGACCGAAAACGATAAAAGAGAAATGAGAAAAATGGAGGAAAAAATACTACCACAAGGCTAGTATGAAAAATTTATGGGATTTAAATCGGGATTTGTAGCAATTTTAGGCGAGCCAAATGTGGGTAAGAGTACTCTTATAAATGCATTGCTTGGAGAAAAAGTGGCGATTGTTTCGCCAAAACCCCAAACCACTCGCAACAAAATAATAGGAATATTAAATAGACCAGAGTGCCAAATAATTTTGATAGACACTCCGGGAATGCACCCTAGCAAAAACAAACTTGACGAGTTTATGCAAAAAAGTATAGATAGTGCGCGTCAAGGAGTTGATGTCAACATAATTGTGCTTGACGGAACAAAACCATTTACAGAGAAAAGGTTGAAGTTTGTCGAGCAATTTGATAAAGCAAACACAATTTTGGTTATTAACAAAATCGACCAAACATCTTTTGAAACAATGTATCCAAAACTTGCGGCCCTAAACGCACTTAAAAACATAAAAGACATTGTGCCTTTGTCGGCGCTTAAAGGTCGCAACATTGAAGTACTTATCAATATTATAAAAGCACATTTGCCAGAAGGCGTAAAATATTTTGATGATGATGTCTTCACAGACAAAAGTGAAAGATTTTTGGTGTCAGAGATTATTCGTGAAAAGGCGTTGTGGTTGTTGCAAGACGAAATTCCGCATGGGATTGCGGTCGACATTATTGACTACAAGGAAGGCGATGTGTACGACATAAGTGCGGACATCATATGTGAAAAACAAGGTCACAAGAGTATCATCATCGGCAAAAATGGTGAGATGCTAAAACTTATAGGATCGCACGCACGCGAAGACATAGAAAAAATGGTCGGGCATCAAGTTATGCTAAGGCTGTTTGTAAAGGTCAGGGGAAACTGGCGTAACAACAATTTGTATATAAAAAACCTAGGTTATAAAAGCGACGAGTTTTAGTCGCATATAATCTCTCTTTCTACACAAAATACATCTAGGAGGGGAGATGGACGACACAAGTAAAATATGTATGGAACTATTTTTATCAAGTGGCAACATAGGTTATTATATGCTATATAAATCACTTAAAAAAGGTTAGAACAATGGAAGAAATCAAGGTAAACGGCATAGTACTATCAAGTATGACTTACAAAGAAAACGATGTACTTTTGCATGTTTTTACACCTGAGATTGGTCAAATAACTTGTTTGTTGAAAGGGGCAAAAGGCGCTAAGGCAAAACTTAAATGGGCGTCTTTGCCTTTTTGTTTTTGCGAGTGGGTGCTTGCAAAAAGGGGCGAGTTTTATGTAGTGACAAACGCAAGCTGTTATGACACATTTTTTGACATAACCAAAAACTATGATGTGTATCTAGCGAGCAGTATGATGTTGGAGATAACATCACACATTATGAAGCCAAATATTATTGCCGAAGATGTATTTTTCAAACTCATCAACGCGCTTAAAAACATAGTTTATTCCGACACAAATCCGCTTCTTATAGTGATAAAATATCTTTTGGACATAACCGTTTATCTTGGATATGAGCCCAATTTTAATACTTGCGATGTGTGCGGAATGCCGATTGCAAACGATATTTTGCTATCATATGACACCCACAACTTTTCGTGCCGAACATGTTGTAATGGTTATGGTATGCTCATTTCGCGCCAACAATACAATATGTTGAAGATAATCCACAACACGAGTGCCGACAAACTTTCTTCCATAAAAACAAGTGATAGTGTGCTTATGTCGCTTCTCAATTTGCTTCGCTTTGACCTTGAAAGCATACTTGAAATAAAAATAAAGAGTTTTGCGCCACTCGTACAAAACGCCTAAAAATGTCAAAATAAGGTAAAATTTGTTTGCCCTATATAGGTTTAACGAGTATAATATACAAGACTGAAAAGTTAATTTATATAGAGGTGTATTAATGGCTAAAAAATATGTTTACTTATTTAGCGAGGGAAACGCTAAAATGCGTGAACTTCTTGGCGGTAAAGGTGCAAATCTTGCTGAAATGACCAATTTAGGCTTGCCAGTTCCACAAGGATTCACAATCTCGACCGAAGCATGTACTCAATACTACGAAGATGGCAGAAAGATAAACGACCAAATTCAAAAAGAGATCATGCAAAACATAACAAAAATGGAAAAAATCACAGGCAAAAAATTTGGGGATAAAGAAAACCCACTTTTGGTGTCTGTTAGATCGGGCGCACGCGCTAGTATGCCAGGTATGATGGATACTATCCTAAACCTTGGTTTGAATGAGAATGTAGTAGAAGTTATATCTAAAAAATCGGGAAATCCGCGTTGGGCATGGGATTGCTATCGTAGATTTATCCAAATGTTTAGTGATGTAGTTATGGAAGTAGGTAAAAAATACTTCGAAAAACTTATCGACAATATGAAAGAAAGAAAACATGTTGTGTACGATGTTGACTTGACAGCTGATGACCTTAAAGAACTAGCAATGGAGTTTAAGGCAGAGTATAAAAAACAACTTGGCAAAGACTTCCCAAATGACCCAAAAGAACAACTATTTGAGGCAATCAAAGCAGTATTCCGTTCGTGGGACAACCCAAGAGCAAATATCTATCGTATGGACCACGATATTCCATATAGCTGGGGTACTGCGGTAAATGTTCAAATGATGGTGTTTGGAAATATGGGCGAAACAAGTGGTACAGGTGTTGCGTTTACTCGTAATCCAGCCACTGGTGAGAAAGGACTAATGGGAGAGTTTTTGATGAACGCACAAGGCGAAGATGTTGTTGCCGGTGTTCGTACACCAATGCCAATTAGCAAGATGGCAGAGATAATGCCTGATGTATACAAACAATTCCTTGATATCTGCAATATCCTAGAAAACCACTATCGTGATATGCAAGATATGGAATTTACAATCGAAGACAAAAAGCTATATATGCTTCAAACTCGTAATGGCAAACGCACAGCTGCTGCTGCTATCCGTATTGCTTGCGACCTTATCGATGAAAAGATGATAAGCGAAGAGGAAGCATTGATGCAAATTGATGCAAAAACACTAGATATGTTGTTGCACCCTACATTTGATGCAAATGCGCTAAAACTTGCTGACAAAAACAATGTTGTAGGTAAGGGTATAGCTGCTTCTCCGGGTGCTGCCGCAGGTAAAATTGTGTTCAGTGCAGAAGACGCTGTAAAACATGGCAAAAACAAAGAGAAAGTAGTTCTTGTAAGACTAGAAACAAGCCCAGAAGATATCGAAGGTATGAAATATGCGCAAGGTATCCTTACAGTTCGTGGTGGTCAAACATCTCACGCAGCCGTTGTTGCACGCGGTATGGGAACATGCTGTGTATCAGGTTGTGGCGACATAAAGATGGACGAAGAAAACAAACGCTTTACACTTGCTGGCAAGGTATTTAAAGAAGGCGATAGTTTGTCACTTGATGGCACAACTGGTAAGATCTACGATTGTGAGATTAAGACAGTTCCTGCTGACCCAAATAGTGGTTACTTTGGTCGTATTATGAAACTAGCAGACAAATACAAAGTGCTAGGAGTTCGTACAAACGCAGATACTCCAAAAGACGCAAAACGCGCTGCCGAACTTGGTGCACAAGGTATCGGTCTATGCCGTACAGAGCATATGTTCTTTGATCCAGAGCGTATCGGTGCATTTAGAGAAATGATTTGTTCGGACACAAAAGAAGAAAGAGAGAAAGCTCTTGCTAAAATCGAACCTATGCAACAAGCCGATTTTGAAGGACTAATGGAAGCACTAGAAGGCAATCCAGTATGTATTCGTTTCCTAGATCCACCTCTACATGAGTTTGTTCCTCAAAACGAAGAAGACATCAAAGCCCTTGCAAAAGCACAAGGCAAGTCTGTCGAAAAAATCAAACAATATATTAGCGACCTTCACGAGTTTAACCCAATGATGGGACACCGTGGTTGTCGTCTTACAGTAACATATCCAGAAATCGCTGTTATGCAAACAAGCGCAATCATCAAAGCCGCTTTGAATGTACAAAAGCGTCACAAAAACTGGAAAGTTGTTCCTGAAATTATGATCCCACTTGTAGGTGAAGTAAAAGAACTTGCATTTGTTAAGAAAATCGTAGTAGAGACTGCTGACAAACTTATCAAGGAAGCTAAGTCAAACTTGAAATACGAAGTGGGTACAATGATCGAAATCCCTCGTGCAGCGCTTACTGCCGATGAGATTGCAAAAGAAGCAGAGTTCTTCTGTTTTGGTACAAACGACCTTACTCAAATGACATTTGGATTTAGCCGTGATGACGCTGGTAAATTCTTGCCTTCATACTATGAAAACAAAATTTACGAATCTGATCCATTTGCTCGTCTTGATACTGTTGGTGTGGGCAAACTTATGGAAATGGCTGTTCGTCTTGGAAAAACTACTCGTCCAAATATTCACCTAGGAATCTGTGGTGAGCACGGTGGCGACCCAAGTTCGATCGAGTTCTGCCATAAGATAGGTCTAAGCTATGTATCTTGTAGCCCATATAGAGTACCTATCGCAAGACTTGCTGCTGCACAAGCCGCAATCAAAGATAAAAACAACAAATAGTTTGTATAATTTAGTTGTAAACAAAAAAGCCACATAATTGTGGCTTTTTGTTTTTTTAATCTTATTGTTCTTGATTGATATATATTTCGTGTCGATTTTTAGATGTTTTGAAATTGTATGAGTTTTTTGATTTGGTGTTTAATAATAAAAAACTGTTTTTATTTATTATATTATTTGTTATTTTCGAATAACTAAATTTTCTTTCAAAATGTGTTTTGATTTTAAGTTATTTTTCATCTAATATATCAAAGACATTGTCAAATAGCGGAACTTTAAAGTCTTTGAAAATCTTTTTGAAAAACCTTTGAGATGTTCGTGGAAAGTGTCTGTACATAAAGTCCATAAACTTTGCATCAAATCCAATCACCATTCTGCCTTTTTTCTTTACTATCCCGCGACCTATCTTTTTCACCATTTTGTCAGTGCTCATCGAAACTTTGTCCATAAGTCGTGATTGTTTGGTTGTTTGATTTCTGAAAATATCAGTTTTTGTATATCCAGGGCACACATTTGAGATGTATATCTTTCCGCGATGTTCTTCCTTTATGCACTCAGTAAAAGCCTTTACAGCAGACTTTGTCGACGAGTATATGGCGGTTCCGATTAGGGGAGCGAGTGCGTCCGAACTGCATATGTTTATAATTGCTGGGGTGGTGGACAACTTGATGATAGGAAGCATTGCTTTGTATGCATACACATAAGAGTAAAAATTTGTGGCCATTGTGGATTCCAACATTTTTACATCTTGTTTTTCAAACCTATCAAATGGTGGCAAAACTCCTGCGTTGTTTATAAGCACATCGACTTGTGTGTTTTGGTCTGTTAGTTGTTGTGCTAGATTAAGCCAGTTTTGTTCTATGCTGACATCAAATAGTTGATAAGTAAAATTGTTTGACTTGTCTTTAAGTTCGGCACACAGCGACTTCATTTTGTCCTCGTTTCGACCAATGCCTATGACTTTGCAGTTGTATTTTTCGATAAAATACTTTGCTAGTCCACGACCTATTCCACTACTTGCACCACTTATTAGTATAGTTTTGCCTTCAATCCACTTCATATTTTCCTCGCAATTAGATAATATCAAAAAACAAGTTTGGATACAAGAAAAACAGCCTGATGTGTGCGGTTTTGCGTATTTTATCAAAAATATGACTGTTTTTGTACAAACATTGAGATATTTTATAAAATAAAAAAGGAAAACAAAAATTTTTGTTGTATATATAGGTGGATACAAAAGAGGAGAATGTGTATGGCTTCATACAACGAAGATTGGGTAACCCAACTGAAAAATGCTAGTAACATTGTTTCGGTGATTTCCAAATACATAACAGTCGAGCGCAAAGGCAAACGCTGGTGGGCGTGTTGTCCTTTCCACTTTGAAAAAACTCCGTCATTTGCGATAGACGAAACTCGTCAATCCTTTCATTGTTTTGGATGCGGTGCGTCGGGAGATGTGATTTCATTTGTGCGCAAGTACGAAAACTTGGAGTTTATGGACGCGTGTAGAGTAGTTGCGAAGACATGCAACTTTGAAATCCCAGAGATACAATATGACGAAACAATCGCCGAGCGAAAGAAAAAAACCGACCGAATGTATGCATTGCTTCGTGATGCGACATCGTATTATCACAACAACCTAAAAGACAGCCAAATCGCGCGCGACTACATCGCAAAACGCCAACTTGATGACGAAACAGTTAAGGCATTTGGCATAGGATATAGCAAAGACTGGACGGGTGTAATTGATGCACTGAAAGCTAAAGGTTATTCGGTTAAGGAGATGCAAGAAAGCGGTCTTATCGAATACAAAAACGGCAAGTACTTTGACTGCTATGCTGGTCGATTAATGTTCCCTATCATTAACTCCTTTGGAAGTGTAGTAGGTTTTAGCGGTCGTGTGCTAGAAGACAAAGGCTGGGCAAAATACAAAAACACTGCCCAAACAAACCTTGGTTTTAGATTTACAGCAAAAGAGAGTAGTGACTTTTTTGATAAGAGTAAATGTTTGTATGGCATCTACCAACTAAAAAAACTTAGACAAGCCCAACCGCTTACTGAAATAATCCTTGTTGAAGGTCAGATGGATGTTATCTCGCTTTATCGCAATGGTGTCAAAAATGCTGTTGCGAGCCTAGGGACTGCCTTCACCGAACAACACATTCGCGAACTTAAAAGGTTCTGCAATAAGATTGTGCTTTGTTTTGACGGGGACGATGCGGGTGTTAAGGCGACTCTTCGAACTATCGATGTTTTGCTAAAAGACCCAGAAATAGAAATATATGCAGTGCATTTGCCTGACAAAACCGACCCAGACGAGTATGTTTTGAAGTATGGCAAAGACGCTTTCTATAAGATAATCAACAGCGCAAAATATTGGGTCGAGTATCTGATTGACAAATACTCGCACGATTTTGATATCTCAAAGCGCGATGAGCGAACAAAGTTTGTAGAAAAATCGCTAGAAGTTTTGAGAAAAATATCGTCAGTGAGCGAGCGCGAAATCTACTTAAAAATGATTTCTGATATCGCTGGCATAAACGAAGCATCGCTTAATGCTGACCTTGGCAAAGTGGAAACAGTGCCGACTGTCGTGTCAGATGACGACATCGTCAAAGAAAACGCCTATGTCAAAGCGGTCAAATTTGTGTTAAGTGCGCTACTAAACAAAAAAGACTATGCTTATTTTGACGAGCGTGTTCACGAAAACTTGCTAAACTACGACATAAGGCAGTTGTATGAAATGTTGGAGCGGGAGCAAAACCTAAATGTTTCGAGTTTGAAAAGTGCATTTGATGTGGAAAACAATGTCGAGATTAGGGATATAATGGAGTACATTCCGCGACCTGAAAACGACAACAAATCATATTATGATGACTGTGTCGATACAATTAATAAAAATGGACTTAAAGCACGACAAAATATGTTGTTGAAAGAAATTGAAAACGAAAAAGATGCTGATAAGAAAAAACAGTTGTATATAAATCTAAACGAAATTGCAAAAAAACTTAAGAGGTAAATATGGAAGAATTAAATCTAGATAAAGATGTCGAAGAACTTGTCAAATATGCGAAAAAGCAAGGCAGTGTTACAGAAGACGAGATAGGAATCAAACTTATAAAACACGACCTTAGTCTTGACGAGATGAAGGAAATAATCGAGAAATTGAAATCACTAGGTGTCACCGTTGAAGAAGGTGTAGATAGTGAAATAAAAGACGAAGACATCAAGCAAATTATGACCGACATCAAAGTTGATGACCCAGTGAAGATGTATCTAAAAGATATAGGACAAGTCCAACTTCTTACAAGCGAACAAGAAGTCGAACTAGCAAAACGAATACTAGAAGGCGACCAAAAAGCCAAGGCCGAACTTAGCGAGAGAAACCTAAAACTTGTTGTTTCTATTGCTAAAAAGTATGTAAATCGTAGCAGTATGCAATTTTTGGATTTGATACAAGAAGGAAACTTGGGGCTAATAAAAGCGGTCGAAAAATTTGACTACACAAAAGGCTTCCGTTTTTCTACATATGCTACATGGTGGATAAGACAAGCCATAACTCGTGCGATAGCCGATCAAGCGCGTACAATTCGTATTCCGGTGCATATGGTCGAAACGATCCACAAGTTGTCGCGTGTGTCCAAACAACTTATGCAAGAACTTGGTCGTGACCCATCAAATGCCGAGATTGCTGAGCGTATGGGAATAAGCGAACAACGCGTTTGCGAGATACAAAAAATCGCACAAGACCCAGTGTCGCTTGAAAGCCCAGTAGGCGAGGAAGATGAAAGTAAGATAAGCGACTTTGTTGAAGATGATACAATGAAATCTCCGACCGAGAGCGCTGCCCAAGATATTTTGAAAGCCCAACTTTTGGCGGTCATAGAAACCCTAACACCAAGAGAGCAAAAAGTAATAAGACTAAGATATGGTCTTGACGACAATCACCCACGAACACTAGAAGAAGTAGGCAAGGACTTTAATGTTACTCGTGAGCGTATCCGTCAAATTGAAGCAAAGGCTCTTAGAAAACTTCGTCACCCAAATCGTAGTAAAAAATTACAGGATTTTGTAGAGTAATGGATTTGTCGATTAGACTGCAAAACATTGCTGACCAAGTAGACGCACGAAGAGTTGCGGACATAGGCTGTGACCATGGCAAACTCGTGGCGTATCTATTTGAAAACCACATAATAGACTGGGCATATGTTAGCGATATAAGTATGCCATCAGTGCAAAAAGCGGTTAAAGTCCTAGAAGATATGAAAGTGGATTTTGATTGGTCGTGTGGGGACGGAACTCAAAAAATGACCGACAAACTCAATATAGAGCAAGCCATAATATCGGGAATGGGCGGACTTGAAATAGTAAAAATACTAAGTGACAATAAAGTCCATATTGATTCGTGGATACTTCAACCGCAAAACAATGAAATTTGTCTTAAAAAGTACTTAATCAAAAACAAATACAAAATAATAAAGGATTTTATTGTTAAAGACAAAAATATTTATTATAATATTTTAAAGGTAGTAAAGACTGACAAAACTCAAAAATTGAGTGAGTATCAAATGTATTTTGGAAAAGACAATTTTGCTGACAACCCATATTTTAGTGAGTATCTGTCATATATGCAAAATAAGTATGAAAAGATATATTTGCAAGTTCCTTTTATGAAAAAATTAAAAACAAAAAAAGTGTTGAGATACATTAAAAAAGCCAAAATGGAGAACAAATAATGGATAATATTTTACAATACCAACGCCTTGATATCGAACTTCACAAACTTATTCGTGCTACTGAAAGTAGTGAAGAAAAAGTGGTTATGAACAAGATGATAGCCTATGTCAAAGACGCACAAAACAAAAGTGGCGCAATAGAAAACAACGCCAAAAAGGTTGTTGAAGACTACAAAACATTGCGTAAAAAATATGACGAATGCAATAAAAAGGTGCAAGTTTTGACATCGAATAGTGATTACAACAACATAGACTATGCCGAAACATACAAGAAAATCAATGCGCTAAGTAGCGAGTTGTTTATGATTGAGCGAAATCTAAACATCACAATCAATCGTGCCAAAGAGCTTCTAAAAGAGTTTGAAGTTACTAAAAACAATGTTATCAAAGCGCGCACACGACACAAAGAGAGCAAGGACAAATACGAACAATTATTGTCTTCATATGCGCCAAAGATAGAAAAGGTCAAAAAAGAAATGAAAGACCTAGAAAAGATAATTGACCCAAAACAAATGGAAAAATATCGTTCTATCAAAAACGACAAGATATTTCCAGTATTAGTACCTCTTCAAAACAATTTGTGTGGCGGATGTCGAATGGAGATTGCCAGTGGCAAACTTAACAAACTATCGACCGAACCATATATTATTTGTGAACATTGTGGCAGAGTAATATATAAAAAATAACCAAAAACATACACCTATCATTATTGAACAACCTTATTCATACAATATACTATGAAAAAATCGGTTGGTCTAAGTATACTTATCCTTGGCGCTTTTATCGGCGCAGGGTTTTCAAGTGGGCGAGAGGTGTATGTTTTTTTTGCGCGTTTCGGCTGGCTCGCTATCCCTATGGCTGTGTTTGTGGGAATGTGTTTGTATTTGCTATTTATGTATTTTCTAAATCTTTCACCGCACAAAAATAGCACAATGTACAAGATATTTGAGGTCGTCATTAATATTTCAACATTTATTTTGTGTTCAACAATGTTTGCTGGCTGTAAGGCGCTCACTGATATGATAGGATTTTGGATATTGGCCCTTACACTCATAGTGCCAATAATCCAGTGTTTTGCTCGCCTTGACGGGCTTAAAATCGTCAACTATATCCTTTTGCCACTTATACTTGTTTGCATTTCTGTCCTTGCAGTCATTTCTCCGCTAAGAGTAGTGGTTGTGGGGGTAAATTTGGCTTTTAGTTCGTGCGCAAAATATGTGGGACTAAACTGCATTTTGCTGTCAATGTTTTTGATACAAATTGGTGAAAACTACACTCTAAAAGAAAAGAAAATTGCGTCCATAATTTCTAGCACAATGCTTACATTTTTTATTATCCTAATATCGCTTGTGATTATGGGAATGGATAGTAGTGTAGTAATGAGTAATATGCCACTTGTGACATTGGCGTTTAGTAAAGGGAAAGCGTTGGGCTTTGTCATCTCGCTTGTTGTGTGGGCGGGGCTTATCACGACCTTAGTAAGCGGTCTGTTTGTCATTATCAACACAACTTCAAAAGTTGTAGGTCATCGGACTAAAAGTATAACAAACATAGTCAGTGTAGTCGTGGTGCTAATTTGTTTTGCTTTTAGTTTTGTCGGCTGGGATTTTCTCACTGGCAAAGCATACTCGGTCACAGGACTTATAAGTATCATTGTGATAGTGGGTGAGATACTCAACGAGTTTTTGCTAAACGGTGGCAAAATACAAATTTACAAAAAAAATAAGAAGTGAAAAATTCACTTCTTATTTTCTTCCTCGTTTTTTATATATCCACTTTTCAATTTTTGCAACAACAAAGTACATTAATCCTGCAAGCACGCAAAGCAAAACTGTGCTTGTCATAACAAGGTCAAGTGCAAATACTTGACTGCCGTATACGATAAGATAACCAAGTCCAGCACGGCTTACAAGATATTCGCCCATAATAGTGCCAATCCAAGTAAGCCCAACATTTATTTTCAGTACGCTAATAAACTCAGGCAAGGAGTGTGGCAGTATTAATTTTTTAAGGATAGTAAACTTGCTTGCACCCATACTTTTCAAAAGTAAAATTTTGCTTTCGTCGACTGCCAAAAACGCATTTAACATAGACAAAATTGTGATTACAATCATAATCAAAATGTCCATAGTAACAATGGCTTTTGTGCCGACGCCAATCCAAATAATAAGTACAGGTCCGAGTGCAATTTTAGGCAAAGAGTTTAGGACAACAATGTAAGGCTCGAGTACGCGCCTAATGTGTTCGTTCCACCAAAGCAAAACAGCAATTGCAGTGCCCACAATGGTGGATATAGCAAAGCCAATAAGTGCTTCATATAGGGTTGTGCCCATATGCAAAAACAAACTTCCGTCCTTGTATAGAAGTCCAATGGTTTTTATCATTCGACTAGGGCTAGACAAAATGAAAGTGTCGATTACATTAAAATGAGCAAGTAGTTCCCAAAGCCCTACAAACACAACTAAAATGCCTATTTGTATGCTTGTTATGATGATTGAAGTAAGTTTTTTCTTTTTCAAGTACTTTTTGTACGCTTGTGAAAAATTGTTATTGTTTTTCATTTTGAAGTTCCTTCCAAATGGTGTCAAAGTACATATTAAAACGAGGATCTTCACGCTTTTTCAGTGGCAAAACATCTCCCAAGTCGATTTCGTGAATAGTTTTGACTTTTGCTGGTCGTGGACTTAACACAACCACGCGATCGCTTAACGAAATTGCTTCGGAAATGTCGTGTGTAACAAGAATAGATGTAATGTTTTCGCTATGCAAAATTTGGCTTACATCGTCGCACACATTAAGACGGGTCTGGTAGTCAAGTGCACTAAATGCTTCGTCCAATAGTAGTATGTTTGGTTTGAGTGCAAGGGTGCGTATAAGCGCAACTCTTTGCCTCATACCACCGCTTAATTGATTAGGGTATTTGTTTCTAAACTCCCAAATTCCATACTTTTTGAGTAAACTATTTACATAATCAATGTTTTCTGGTGTTTTCTTTTTTTGTATTTCAAGGCCTAGATACACATTGTTGAGTATTGTTCGCCACTCAAACAAGTGGTCTTTTTGAAACATATAGCCTGTTTTGTACTGGCTGTCGTTTTTCTCGAAAAACTCAATAGTACCGCTGGTAGGGGCGAGTAGTCCTGAGATTATTGACAAAATTGTAGTTTTGCCACAACCACTTGGGCCTACTATGCTTACAAATTCGCCTTTTTTTACATCGAAAGTTATATCGGATAAAGCGAGTGTTTCGCCATTGTCACTAAAATAGGTGAGAGTAATGTTTTTTAGACTAAGTAGTTTATCCATTACATACTCCTAAGAAAAGGTAAAAACATACCTTACTTCATTATATTTTACTGCCCCCTTAATTGTGAAAAAATAACACACATGTTGTGTGTTATTTTTGGTTATATATTCTTTACAAACTTATCAAGATATATTTCGTCATATTTTACTGTGATGTTGTCGTCACTGCAAGTATTAATGATAGTGATTAGATTGTTGTAAGCAGTTTCGGTCATTTGCAAATCGTGCACCCAAGCGTCAATTTTGATGTAGGCACTAATGCCGTTTTTGATACTCTCTTTTGTCGAACCACTAAATGAAGGCATAAGTGCATCTACGACTTCGTCTATGTTTTTAGTGGTTATAAAATCATAACCTTTTTTAATTGCTCTTACAAAGGCATTGACCTTATTTGTGTTTTTATTTAGAAAACTCTCATTTGCAATAAACGCGGTGTAAGGAACTTCGCCTGCAAGTTTGCCCACGCTTTCCATTATATATCCTTGACCGTTTTTCTCAATTTCGCTTGCAGATGGCTCAAATGCTGTTACAAAGTCACCAGTTCCGCCTATAAACGCACTTGTCATATTGTTGAAGGCGATGTCGTATCGGATTGTAACATTTGTTCCGTTTTTAAGCCCGTTTTGAAGCAACATATATTCTAGTGTCATTGCAGGAACTCCACCTTTTCTTCCGCCAATTATTTCTTTGCCGATTAGGTCGCTCACTTTAAAGTTTTCGTTTTTGTTTCGGCCAATCAAGAAAGAACCATCTCTTTTTGTAAGTTGGGCAAATACTTTTGGTTGGTCTTTTTTGCCTTGTTGGGCTACATAGACCGCAGCCTCAGGTCCGCATAAGGCAATGTCAGCATCTTTGCTTACTAGGGCTGCCATACTTTTGTCTGCACCGCCACCATTTGTAAGTTCGATTTTCAGATTTTCTTCTTCGAAAAATCCTTTGTTTATGGCTACATATAGTGGCGCATAAAAAATAGAGTGGGTGACTTCGTTTACTTTTACTACTTTGTCGTCTTTTTTACAACCAGTTAGTAGGCAAGTGAAGGCACACACTAATGCAATTAAAAATATCGATATTCTTTTCATAAATCCTCCTTTTGCATTATATTATTGTATTCAATATATTTTCATTTGGTTAATGCACACAAAACACAAATAACTCTTGATTTTTAGTGACATATAATATATAATCTACATAGAAATTTATGTAAGAAGGAAAGTAGAAATATGTTTTCAATGTTAGGAATTTCAGTTTGGGAAAACTTTGTTAAGTGGTTGTCGATGCCAGCAGTATGGGTGGCATTGGTACTATTTATAGTGGGCACATCACTAGTTTTTTTGGCGCGCCGTATCACACGCGTTATCAGAAAAACAAACTCAATCGACGATAAAGACAAAAAAATGTTGACTATCAAAATCATTGGTGTAGTGATGATGTTTGTAGGACTAATGATAGTAGTATTTATTTAAGGTAAGGAAAAATGGATAAAAAATATAGACCCGAATTATTTGAACAAAAAATATATCAAAACTGGCTTGAAAAAGGCTATTTTAAGGGAAAGGTGGATAGAAATAAGACACCTTTTTCGTGTATTATGCCACCCCCAAATATTACAAGCAAATTGCATATGGGGCACGCATTCCAACAAACAATCCAAGACATCATTGTAAGACGCAAGCGTATGCAAGGATATAGCACAGTGTGGGTGCCAGGCACAGACCACGCGGCACTGTCGACCGAATATATGCTTTGCAAACAACTTGAAAAGGAAGGCACATCGAAAGAACAACTAGGCAGAGAGAAGTTTAAAGAACGCATCACTCAATGGTATCGTGACTATAAAGGCACAATCATCGAGCAATTTAAGAGAATGGGCTTTTCTTGTGACTGGGATAGACTAGCGTTTACAATGGACGAGCAAAACTGTCGTGCTGTTCGTGAAGTATTTGTTCACTTGTACAAAAAGGGCTGGATTTACAAAGGCAAACGCATTGTAAACTGGTGCCCAAAATGCAAGAGTTCGATTTCGGACGCCGAAGTAGAGTTTAAAGATGTTCCGTCGCATTTGTGGCATATAAGGTATCAAATCGAAGGCACAAACGACTACATTCAAGTAGCCACAACTCGTCCCGAAACCTTGCTAGGTGATACAGCGGTTGCGGTCAATCCTACTGACGCTAGATATAAAAAACTAGTGGGCAAGCAAGTTGTTTTGCCACTTATGAATAGATTAATCCCTATAATTGCGGACGAATATGTCGAAAAAGATTTTGGAACAGGCGTGGTGAAAATCACACCAGCACACGACCCAAATGACTGGGAAGTTGGCACTCGCCACAACCTTGAAGTAATCAAAGTAATTGGCGACGACGGCGTTCTAAACGAAAACGCAGGAAGTTATGCTGGCCTTAGTCGTGAAAAAGCACGCGAAGTCATAGTAGAAGACTTGAAGAAATGTGGCGCCCTAGTAAAGATAGAAGACTACACACATAGTGTCGGACACTGCGAGCGCTGTAAAACAATAATAGAGCCACTTATATCCAGTCAATGGTTTGTCAAAATGGACGAACTTGCTCGACCAGCAATCAAAGCGGTTGAAGACGGCGATGTAAGATTTGTGGACGAACAATATAAAAAGAGTTATTTGCACTGGATGCACAATATTAAAGACTGGTGCATCTCTCGTCAAATATGGTCGGGACACGATATCCCAATATTCACTTGTGATGACTGTGGCGAAACCATTGTCGAGTTGAGTGATCCGACAGAGTGTCCAAAATGCCATAGCCACAACTTGACAAAGGAAACAGACAAACTAGATACTTGGTTTAGTAGCGCTTTGTGGCCACTAAGTACACTAGGTTTTCCAGACAAAACTGACGACCTAAAATACTTCTATCCTACAAATGTAATGGTTACTGGACGCGAGATAATCAATTTGTGGGTTGCGCGTATGATTTTCTCAGGGCTCGAATATGTCGGTGAAGTTCCTTTCCGCGATGTCGTAATCAATGGCATTGTCAAAGACGCACAAGGCCGAAAGATGAGCAAAACCCTAGGCAATGGCACAGACCCAATAGAGATGATAGAAAAATATGGCGTTGATGCGCTAAGATTTAGCCTTTTTGAAGGTGTAGCAATCCAATCTGATTCGCGTTTTTCTGAGAAGAAGGTCGAACTTACTCGAAACTTCATAAACAAAATATGGAATGCCAGCCTTTATGTAAAAATGCAACTTGACGGCAATGAAGTAAAAAAGATCGACGAAGTCAAATTGTCTACTTGTGACAAGTGGATTTTGCACCAACTAAACCTATGCGTAAAAAGCGTAAACAAGAAAATGGACAAGTATGACATAGGTATGGCAGCGAGCGAACTTAGCGATTTCTTCTGGACAAAGTTTTGCGACTGGTACATAGAGATGAGCAAATGCAATATGACTCCCGAACTTAAAGACGGCACACTTGCTACTCTAAACTATGTTTTGACTGCACTTCTAAAAATGTTGCACCCATTCATTCCGTTTGTAACAGAAGAGATTTATCTCGAACTTCCTTTCCATGAAGAAAGCATAATGATAAGTAAGTTCCCAGAATACGATAAAAAGTTTGTCTTTAAAGAAGCAAACGAGAAAGTCGAAAATATCCGTGAAGTAATAAAAAATATCCGTAATTTGCGTAGCAACTTAAAAATCGCTGACAATGTGCGTATTCCGCTATTTGTGCTAGCACACCAAGCAGAGAAGATAGGCAAAAACCTTCTTGATGTTGTAAATCGACTAGGAATGGGCAAGAGTATCGAACTTATTCACAATGTTAAGGATCGAATGAAGTCACTTATAAGCACAACACTTTCTGTCTACATTGCAAATGACGATGTTGAAAACAAGGAAAAAGAGATTGAGCGATTACAAGCCGAACTTGAAAAAGCTACAAGCGAACTTGAAAGGGCAAACTCAAAACTATCCAATAAAAACTTTGTAGAAAAAGCCCCACAAAAACTTGTTGACGAAGAGAAGGCGAAAGTAGAGAAGTACTCAACACTAATTTCCGAACTTCAAACCAAACTTCAATCATTAAAGTAAAAAAAATCACCATCTGGTGATTTTTTTATTCGTCGATTATGTTGTCGTATAGATATTCGAAAATGTTTGAAGCGTTTTCGCGCCATTTTTTGCAGGCAGATATTGCTGAGTGACGAGTAGGGGCTTTAAGTTTGATTTCAAGAAGGGATTGTGCCACAAGTGGTTCTTTTATTTTCAAAACTACTGTATGGCTTCCGTCATCGTTTTTAAAGTATTCGGACAAATATTCTTGACTGCGTTTGAATGACATACGATTGTCCTTTGCAAAACTTGTAGCTTCTTCGCGCCAAGATTGTGGGATTCGCAAATAAAAATGGCTAAGGCAGTTTCGACCTTCATAGGTTATGCCATATCTTGACTCTTCATCATTTTCTTCGTTTCCGGCTTTGTAGATAAAGCCCGCTTCAAGAAGTTGGAACAATATCTCTTTGCAGTCCATATATTTTAGCCAAGCGTTACGGCTGGTGAAGATGTCAATAATGGAGTTTTCTGTAAGTGGAATTTCCATTTTGTCGAGCAAAAACAATAGTTTTAATTTGTTTACGGTAGAGTCGAGTGCAAACTCCATTCTTATTTCCTCCATTAGTTTTTAGTATTGTATCACAAAAAAAATGATATTTCAATTATTTGTCATTTTATTAATAATTTTGTCACTATTATTATAATTAATTTGCTAAAAAAAACAAAATTAAATATACTATATGCAGGAGCAAAATATGAGAGATTTTACAGAAAACGAAAAAACCGAACTAAAACAATTTTTCACAGCCTGCAATGAGATGATAGATGGCAGGTTTATTTTGTCGGATATCAAGATTAGCAAAATATTGACCGCTATTGCCAATAGTACTGTGCTATATGATGTTGTTGCAAAGTGTATGGTTGGATTTAATTTCCGCACCGAACTTCTTAATGCGAAAGTGGGGAATAAAGTTAATGGGGGATACTTTGTTTTGCCAAGCGACGAGAAAAAGATAATCGCGCTAGTTTTTTGTCTTCTGCTTGAAGTCGACAAGGGCAAAATGAACTTGCAAAGTTTTGTAAACGAAAATTTTTATAGCACCGAAGGATACAACATTAGTTATAGCAATTTTGCTATCAATGTGCTTGTTCCTTTCAAAAACTCTTTTCTAAACATTTTGCAAATCACCGAAGATGGCGAGCCAATAAAAATATTTAGCGAAGAAGTCGAGTCAAATCAAATTGTTATGGATGGGCTTGAAAGCGAGCCAAAACACGAGAGTGAGCCAAACAACAAGATATTGTACGCCAATCTTATGCGTGCTCTAAACCAACTTTACTCAGCAGTCACCAAAGAGCCACGACTTAGAGAAGAAACTCGCGAAGAAGTTGTCATTGTAATCAAGGGCATATTTGAAGCAATCAAAATTGAAAACATCAAAATTCTAAATGCGCTAGTCATTCCGCTCGAACATCTTATCGGCAATGTAAAACAACTTAGACCATATTATTCGGACTTTAAAGAGAGTCTGGTTGCATTTTACTATTAAAAAGACACACCAAATAAGGTGTGTTTTTTATATAAATTATATAAATAGACAAAATACAAATGACACAAGTAGAGTAGTTAGGGTTTGGGTGAGTTTTGATAGGAAATAAAAACTTGTAGAAAACTCCATTTTTTTCAAAAACGCAAGTGATTGTAGATTGATAGAAATTCCGCCCCAAGATACAATAGTGCTTAGTAGAATGAGTGCGGTTTTGGGTGATGTGACACAAGCGCTAAGGTCAATCGCACCTTTTGTGATTTCCACAATTCCGTGTAGAGTTGAGTCGACAATTTGGCTGTTTGCATTAAATAAATTTGAAATCACATTGCTTAGCGGAGCAAAAACATTGTAGTCGTGTAGCAAGGTTATGATCACGAAGAAAAAACACACAAATCCGCCAATTAAAAGTATGCTGTTTATGCTACTGGTCATTGCGTCCGCCAATATATTTGTGGTGTTTTGAGATGTCGACTGAGTCAATTTTGTATCGTCATTTATTTTATATCTGCGATATATAAGCCCGTTTAGCATACTCCCAACAATGTGCACACACATCACCATAAGTCCTAGTTTTGCGCTCCCAAACATTCCAATGCCCACAGTGGTTATGACAAAAAGTGGGCCACTTGTCGATGAGAATGTTAGCGTGCGATATGCCTGTCCGCGCGTCATCTTGCCGTCGAGATAAAGGTCGGCAATGAGTTTTGCACTTACTGGATATCCGGAGAGAAGGCTCATCGCAAAAACATATCCCGATTTGCCGTCGGTGTTGTACAAAAACTTGGTTGTTGGCGACAACATTTTTTCAAAGATGTCGACTCCGCCAAGTAGTGCAAATAGTCGTGTCAAAAAGAAAAATGGGAAAAGGGCTGGAAGTAGCCTTGACGCCCAAACAACAAGCCCTTGTGTGCAAGCGTCAATGCTTTTGGTCGAACTGATACACACGCAAACAATGAGTAAAAGTATCAATAATATTGTGATTTTTTTAGCACTAAACAATTTTTTTATTTTTATCATAAAGTCCTTTCAAATTAATTATTTGTTGTGCTATATTATATTAAAATAGAGGTAGAGATATGAGAAAAAGACCAATAATAGGGGTTGCACTTGGCGGTGGTGGAGCACTAGGATTTGCTCACATCGGAGTGCTAGATGTGCTTAAAGAAAACAACATTCCAGTAGACATTATTGTGGGCACAAGTATGGGTGCTGTTGTTGGTGCGTTTTGGTGTAATGGGGCAAGCGCTGAAAGTCTAGAAAAGTTTGCTTTAACAATCAAAACTCGCCACCTTGTTGACTTGCACTTAGGCATTCGTGGTCTTATCTCGGGAAGTAGAGTGGTTAGACTGCTTGAAAAGGGGATACCAAAGGACAAAAACATTGAAGACCTGCCTATCCGTTTTGCGTGCAATGCGGTCAATATCCAAACAGGTGAAGAAGTGCTTTTTGAAAAGGGTAATATGCTAAAGGCCGTCAGAGCAAGTATGAGCGTTCCGGGGATATTTGTGCCAGTGAAGTATGAAAATATGACTCTTGTCGATGGTGGCGTCAAAAACAATCTCCCACACGAACACGCACGAAAAATGGGTGCAGATATTGTTATCGCCGTCGATGTGGTGGGGTCGAGCGTTTTCAATGTTCTTCCACGCACAGCACTTGGCATATTGGTTCAATCGTGGCTTATTTCCCAACAACAAAGCCAAAAGAATATGCACAAGTTTTACAATGTGAAAATCACTCCAAATATTCCTGAAAACAAGCAATATGTTTTCGATAAAGAAGTCGCCGAAAAACTAATCCATGAAGGTCGTGTTGCGTGCGAAAAACAACTCCCAAAAATCAAAGAACTAATCGAAAATTTTAGTGGATAGTAAAGCAATTTTGTAAAGAAAACACTTGTAGTGTTTGCAATAAAAAAATCGTGTCGCGTGTGATATTGTATCAAGTAGAGATTACAAACTTTGACACATTTTAAAGAAAATCGATGTGCTATTCAAACAATAAAAAAATCGCTATATCTAGCGATTTTTTTGTTATAACTTAATTGTCTTAGTAAGAAGGTCAGGAGAGTATTTTGGCACTTCTTTTGATTTTTTCAAAAGCAAATTGTAGACAGCGTTTGCTCGGTCTTCAATGCTTGTAAGGTCTTTAAAATAAGCAGATGGATTGCCGACAATGTTGTTGTTTCTGATAATCAAATTTGTGTCCGCATCGACTTCTCTAAGTAGGTCTTCGCGGTCGCTCCTAAATCCCAAGACTTTTATATAAGGAAGTTTGTTTACGCTGTAAATTTTCTCGATTGTGTCTTTCTTGATATCAAGTAGTTGACGCAAAACAATGCGTTTTAGGCGAGTGTATGTATAGCGTTTTGACTTAACATCTAGTAGTAGTGAGTTTAGGTCTTTTATATCACGCGCACTTTCTACAAAGCGGTTTTCTAGTCCTTCGTTGACATCGTACAACTCGCGGATTTGCTCAGCCGAACTTGTTTTCATTTTGTACATACATAGGTCGCTAAATAGGTCGTTGTCAGGAAGACCGTATGTTTTGATTTCCTTGTGTAGTCTAGCGTACGAAAACTTTGGCATATATTTTTTGATTGACCTTGTTTTTGGATTGTCAGATAGTAGACATCTTATTGCTGTTGCGCTTGTGTCTTTGCCATTAACTTCGTCACTGTGATATTCGCTACATCCACGATTTACAAAAACTGGCTCGATTTTGCTGTTTGTCTTGTAAAGTGCTTTTAGATACTCGATTGCAAGAATATTGTTTGGCTTTTGCAAAATGTTGATGGTCTCGGTGATTTCGCTAAACTCGACCTTACTTTCTTTTATAAGTTGTTCGATGGCCTTTTGTCGGCTAACCACAACACTGTTTCCTTCATCTATAAAGTGTGATAGCGCTTCCTTGTATTCCTTAGGTTCGGTCGCAAGATAATGTGCTATCTCTTTTAGCAATTCGTAGTTTTGAGTCTCACAGCCAAAAGATAGGTGAGTTACATTCTTAAAAGAGTTTGCGATCTTTACTCCCGCTAAGGCAAATATCTCTGCTGACGAACACGCATATGCGGTCGGCATTTGCACTACTATGTCTGCTCCTGCTTCAAGTGCCATTGTCGCTCTAACATATTTGTTGCAAACAGTAGGTTCGCCCCTTTGTGTAAAGTTTCCGCTAAGGATACATAGTATGCCGTCTGCATTGCTAAGTTCTTTTGATTTTTGTATGTGATACAAATGCCCGTAGTGTAAAGGATTGTATTCACAAATAATTGCACATAAATTCATATTTCACCCAATCGTTTTACAAAGTGTATTAATTATAGTATTATATTTCAGTAAAGACATTATATAATAGTTTTTGCTTACTTGCAAATACTTTTTGTCAAAAGGGGTGGATTTATGGTAAATTACGAGTTTTCGGCACAAGAAATCAAGTGGCTAAACCTTGCTAAAAAATGCAAAAGCACGATAGTTTTGCCTGAGGCGTATATGAGCGACAAAATAGTTGAGGCAGGGCTGTATGTAGCTGAAAACAAAATCTGCGACATAGTATTTTTGGTGCAAAACGATAATGACTTAAAAAAATACGACCTTTCAAAGTATTCAAATGTGCGTGTCGTAAACATAAACACACACGAGATGTTGCCACTACTTGTAAATGGCTTGTATATAAAGCGTAAAGACAAAGGAATGACGCTAGATGAAGCGAAGTTGGCACTTAAAAGTCCCTTGTATTTTGCTACAATGATGGTCGAACTAGGACTTGTAGATGGCAGTGTTTCGGGCATCTGTGTGCCATCAAAGGACACATTCAAGCCCGCTTTTCAAATCATTAAATGCAAGCCGGGCAAAAAGGCGTCAAGCTTTTTCATAATGATTCCAAATGGAGAAGGCAAAACATATTTGTGTAGCGACTGTGCCATTATGGAAAACCCTACAAGTGCCGAACTTGCCGATATAGCCATAGACAGCGCAAATAGTTTTCGCACTTTTGTCGGCAAAAACCCATTAGTTGCGATGTTGTCGTATTCGACAAAGGGCAGTGGCGTGGGTGAGAGCGCAGATAAAATCCGCAAAACTGTTGAGATTATGAACTCCAAATCCCTTGACTTTATGTACGATGGCGAGTTACAATTAGACAGTGCAATATGTGGCGATGTTGCGAAAGTAAAGTGCCCAAAGTCAAAAGTTGCTGGAAAAGCAAATGTGCTAATATTCCCCGACCTTAGTAGCGGAAACATAGGATACAAGATAATGCAAAGGTTTGGCGGATACAAGGCGATAGGTCCGATTGTACAAGGACTAAACAAACCTGTCAATGACCTAAGCCGTGGTGCAAGTGTGAGCGAAATTATTACAACAATAGCCATAACAGTTTTGCAAAGTAAAAATACTTTAAATTAAAGGAGATTATATGAAAATACTAGTTATTAATGCTGGAAGTAGTACATTAAAATTCCAACTACTAGAAACTACAAGTGCAAAAGTTCTTGCAAAGGGCAATGTCGAACGCATTGGCGAAGGCAAATCCTTCTTGCGCTATAAAGCAAACGGAAAAGAAGTTATTGTCAATGACCCTATCGACAATCACGCACAAGCAATGACTTTGGTTCTTGCAAAACTTACTGATAGCGAAGTAGGTGTTGTTAAGGATATTAAAGACATTAAGGCGTTTGGTCACCGCGTAGTTAATGTAGGCGACAAATATTTTGACCCTATCTTGGTTACAAAAGAAGTTCTTGAAGACTTTAAAACCCGCGTAGACTTCTCACCATTGCATGTCCCAGGTGCAATCGCAGGTATGGAAGGTGCTATGGCTGTAAGTAGCGAAATCCCAAATGTCGCTGTATTTGATATTGGTTTCCACAAAACTCTTCCAGATTATGCGTATAGATATGCTATTCCTAAAAGATATTATGAAGAGTACGCCATTAGAAGATATGGCGCTCACGGAACTAGCCACTACTTTGTTGCAAACGAATGTGCTCGCGTGATGGGCAAGGACATCAAAGACCTTAAAATCATCACTTGTCACATCGGAAGCGGTGCTTCAATCACTGCTGTTGACGGCGGAAAGAGCATAGATACTTCGATGGGATTTACACCACTTGAAGGCATTATGATGAACACTCGTTCGGGCGATATTGACCCAGCAGTTGTTGAGTTTATCTGCAAGAAAGAAGGCAAATCAGTAAGCGAAGTTTTGAAAATATTCAATAAAGAAAGCGGCCTTATCGGCGTAAACGGCAAGGCGTCGGATATGCGTGAGATCCTAGAACTTAGAGGCGACCCAGATATCGAGTTGTCGCTAAATATGTATGCATATCGCATTAAAAAATACATTGGTGCATATACAGCAGCAATGGGCGGACTAGACGCAGTTGTATTTACAGCAGGCGTAGGCGAGCATACACCAGAAGTAAGAGAGATGGTATCTAAAAATATGGGCTTCTTTGGATGGAAGGTTGATAATAAGAAAAACTACGCAGTAGGTAGAGACGAAATTGCCGAAATCACTGCTAAGGGCTCAAAAGTTCGTACATTTGTTATTCCTACTGATGAAGAATATGTAATCGCCAAAGAAACAGAAAAAATTGTTAAATCAAGAAAAAATAAATAGTGAAAATTGACCAAATAGTTTTATTTTATAATTGACAAAGGTCTTTTATTGCTATATAATCTTAGAGCAAAATAAATAGGGAGGTGCAATATGATAGCGCCAAAGGGTAAAGTATCAAAGGCAAGACGAAATTCAAGAAAAGCAAATTGGAAGATTTCTACACCTTCTCTTGTTGAGTGTCCACATTGTCACGAATTAAAAGAAAACCACAGAGTTTGCAAAAAATGTGGTTATTATGATGGCGAACAAAAAATTGTCGTAGCCAAAGATAAAAAAGAAAACAACGAAACTAAATAGTTTTTGTAAAGACCGCACTTAGCGGTCTTTATTTTTTTGCTAAAATGTTTTTATAAAAAGTATTTATGTGATATTATATTGAGTGTTAGAGGAATACATATGAAAGAAAACCTATATATGCTCAAAAAATGGTGGGACTTTGCAAAGCCCAGCAAAAAGTACTTTTTCATATCCTTGCTTTCGTCATGTTTGTATAGGATTTGTATAGTAATCGAACCTATTTTTTCAGCCAAAGTAATCACTTCACTTACTGTCAACAACTACAAAATGGCGATAATATATCTTTTGTGTGGAGTACTACTATATGCACTTAGAAATGTATTGTTGCATCCAAAATATATGACGCATCCTAAATTGTACGAGAGTACATTTACAAGACTTCAAAGTGAGATAGTAAAAAAGATATTTGTAGCCGATAATGAAAACTTTAAAATCAACAGTGCAAACAAACTTATGAATATCTTTCATGCAGATGTGTACACAGTTGCAAATTTTGGTGACACACTGACTGGAAAACTGGGAAGACTATTGCAGGTATTGATTACACTAGGAATAGTGTGCTTTATAAATCCATGGGTTTCGTTGGTTATACTGCTTATGATTATAGTAAATAGCCTTTTAATTTCCATTCTCCAAACCTACTATGCAAAGGGCACAAAACGAATTCGTGAAGCCGTAGATAGCGAGTTTGCAGAGTTCTCGAAAGTCTTGGAAGCCAAGGACTATATTCAAAGCGAAAAGTTAAAAGAGCAAATGCTCAAAAATGTAAAGAAAAACAGCGAAAACTATGTTAAAGAGTTTGCTAAGCGTCAACACTGGGCATCTGCTATCGACAACTGGTATTATGTTTGGTGCAACATTTTTATATGTGTAGTTACAATATTTTTAGTTGTGCTTGTGTCGAAAAATTCGATGAACCTAGAAAACTATCTTATCGTTGTTCCGTACATAAGCAGTTGTATCAATATGTCCAATGAGTTTTTGACAGTCTTTACTGACCTTAAAAACACAATAGTCAGCGTCAATAGAGTAAACACTGTTTGTGAATTTACCGAGCGTGACGCAGTCCGTTTTGGCAAAAACAACTATGATGATGTACTAGGAACTATCGACTTTATCGACTTGTTTTATGCAAAAAAGACAGATGATGAAGTGCGTACATCACTTAAAGACATCAACTTCCATGTTAAAGAAGGCGACAGTGTGCTAATCACAGGTGCTAGAAAATCGGGCAAACGCACAATATTTGAGATTTTGACTCGCACAGCCGACCCAGATAAAGGGCATGTGTACATAGACGGCTTGGAGATAGGTGAGTATTCGAAAAAGGCATACAATAAAAATGTAACTTATTGTACAAGCAAGCCATACTTTTTCTATGACACGATTTTAAAAGAGATGAAGATAGTGTCTGCAAATCGCAAGAAAATCAAAAAAGCACTAGAAGATGTGGGAATATACAATGAAATAATGTCATTTAAGGAAAAACTTGACTTGTCCCCAAATGTGCTAAGCAATAAAAGCAAATTTTTGCTAGGCCTTGCAAGATGTTTGTTGAGCAATTCGGGAGTTGTGCTAATTTACGAAATCCCTACAAATATAAGTGAGAGTGATAAAGCAGAAATATATAATGTTTTGACTAGATTGCAAGGCACTCGCACAATCATAATTTTCAGTGCAAACACAATTGTTGCCGAAGTGTGCAATAAAGTAGTCGAAATCGAAGGCGGTCAAATTAAAAACATAACATTTAATGATAGTAACACAAAAAAGGAGTTGTACAATGTATAAAGTAATAATTGACGGAATGGGTGGCGACAATGCACCAAACGCCACAGTAAAAGGCAGTGTTTTAGCGGTCAATAAGGACAAAGAACTTCATGTCGTAATTGTGGGCGACGAAAACAAAATTAAAGAGTTGTTGGATAAAGAAAAATATAATCCAAAACAAATAAGCATAATAAATGCGACTGATGTCATCACAAACGATGACACTCCGACAGTTGCCATACGCCAAAAAACCGAGTCGTCGCTTGTTAAGACCATAAACGAACTTCGCACAAACGAAGAAGTTGTGGGAATGGTTAGTGGTGGAAGTACAGGTGCAGTTCTTACAGGTGCGTTTTTAAAACTTGGCAGACTACAAGGAGTTTCACGCCCAGCGCTTTGCCCAATCCTTCCTACAAAGAAAGGTGGCATTGTAGCCATTTGCGATTGTGGAGCAAATATGGATGCAAAACCAATCAATCTTGTACACTTTGCACTTATGGGAAATGCATATCTAAAAAATGTTTTTGGCATTGAAAAGCCACGCATTGCTTTGCTTAATGTTGGTGTCGAAGAACACAAAGGAAACGAACTATGCAAGGCAGTTTATCCACTTTTAAAAGACTTGGAAGGCATCAACTTTGTGGGCAATATGGAAGCGCGCGAACTTCTTTCTGGCGACTACGACTTGGTCGTAACTGATGCGTTTGCTGGCAATGTGCTTTTAAAGAGTAGCGAAGGCGCTATTTTGGCACTTTTGTCAATGTTGAAAAAGGAAATAAAAAGCAGTTTTTGGAGCAAAATCGGCTACCTATTTATGAAAAAATCTTTCAACAATCTTAAAGGTGTTTTGGATTACAACACAAAGGGCGGTGCGTGCTTGCTTGGCTGTAAAAAACTCGTAATAAAGTCACATGGCAGTAGTAGTGCTGAGAGTTTTTGTGCAAGCATTATGCAAGTTGTGGAAGCTCACAAGGCTGATGTTGTAAACAGCATTGCCAAAGACATAGAAAATGTACACTTGGATATAGAAAATGAATAATTTACAACAAATTTTAGGTTATGATTTCAAAGACAAAAACCTTTTAAAAGTCGCACTCACTCACATAAGTTTTGCGCACGACAACAACTGCGAGAGTTATGAAAGACTCGAATATGTAGGGGACGCGCTTGCTGATTTTATAGTGGGCGAGTATCTTTACAAAAACTTCGATTTGGACGCGGGCGAGCTTAGCAAGTATCGTGCAAAACTAGTTTCTACTAGTACTTTTGCAAGTATCATCGCGCAAAACCAAATTGACAAATATATACTCACTGGCAAAAGCGTTCAAAAAGTGTCTGATAGTATAAGGGCAGATATATTTGAGAGCATACTTGCAAGCATCTATTTTGATGGTGGAATGGATAAGGCAAAAGAATTTGTAAATCGAATGTTGTTGAAAAGCAAACACTGCGTGCTTACATTTGTGAAAGAACATATCGACTACAAAACAACCTTGCAAGAAAAATTGCAATCATACATTCCACAAAAGTCAATGCGATTTGAAGTGATTTCGCAAGAAGGCAAGGACGATGACAAGACCTTTACTGTTGCTTTGTTTGTAGACAATGTAAGAGTAGCTAGTACCACTGGTAAAAGCCACAAAATGTGTGAACAAGAGTGTGCAAAAATAGTACTTTCAAAGTTTTAAAATGATACAAAAACGCCTATAAATGTGGGCGTTTTTTTGTTTGTGTGGCTAAATTGTTTTGGAAAACATACTTGGTTGTGATATAATGCAATAGACTTATTGATTTGGAGGCATATTTTGAACTTTAAACAAATTGAAATGGTGGGTTTTAAATCATTTGCTGACCCCATTAAAATTACTTTTGGCGAAGGCATAACTGCGATTGTCGGCCCTAATGGTTGTGGAAAAAGTAATGTTGCTGACGCTATCCGCTGGGTACTTGGCGAACAATCTAGTAAGATGCTTCGTGGTACAAGTATGCAAGATGTTATCTTCAAAGGCACTGAAAAACGCAAGAGCCTTAGTTTTTGCGAAGTGTCTTTGTGTTTTGACAATTCAAACAAGATATTCCGTAGCGAATATGAAGAAATAGTTATTACTCGTAAACTTTATCGTAGCGGTGAGAGCGAGTATATGATCAATCGTGCACCTTGTAGACTTAAAGACATAATCGATATGTTGCATGATAGCGGTATCGGTAAAAGCGGTTATTCGATTATCGGACAAGGTAAGGTCGAAGAGATCATTAATAGCAAACCCGAAGACCGTAGAGCCATATTTGAAGAAGCCGCCGGTATTGCTAAGTTTAAAGCAAAGAAAGTCGAATCTGAGCGCAAACTTGATCGTACACGCGACAATTTGACTCGTATCAATGACATCATTTCAGAAATCGACCGCCAACTTGCGCCTTTAAAACGCCAATCCGAAACAGCCAAGACATATCTTGAATATAAGGAAAAACTAAAAGTTTTGGAGATAAACGCATACATTCATCAATATGACTATGCGAGTACAAATAAAGAGATTATCAACACAAAAATCGCAGGCATTGTCGAAGAGATGAATGGTCGTCAAGCCGAACTAGATAAGGTTATTGCCGAATACAACTCGACATTTGAAAAAATCAATCACCTTGACGAACATGTGACAGAACTTCGTGATAAAATGCTCGAACTTACAGTTGGCATTGAAAAACAAGCAGGTGAGACCAATCTTATAAAAGAGCGTCTTCGCAATTTGGAAGTTGAGAGCCTAAGACTTAGCGAAGAAGTTAAGCGCTTGACCGAGCAAAAGGCCAATCTCGAACAACAAATCTACAACAATAAAAACAGTATTTCAGCCAAAGAAAACGAATTGTATTTAAGCAGATCTAAGACAAGCGACTTGCAAGAGAAATACGATAGTATCTCTGCCCAACTAGCCACAAGCGAAAGCGAAGTAGAAGACACACAAAAGAAGTTGTTTGACGCACTAAGCAAACTTGGCGATGTTAAGGCGCAAATATCTGCACTTAATGCCGAGAAAAATTCTTACAACTCAAATTTGTCGGCCTACAATGACTCTTTAAGAGATATAGTAGCTAAATACAATGACAGCAATGAAAAACTAAAAGCCGAGCAAGATGTCATTCAAAAGTTGGCGATAGAGAAGAATAAAACTCAAAAAGAACTTGATTACACTCTAAATGTTTTGCAAGGTCAAACAAACGATGTAAAAGAAAAAGAAAATGAAATAAACACCACTTCTTCAAACATTTTTTCTATGCAACAAAGACTTAAAATGCTTGTTGATATGCAAAAAGAGTATGAAGGATACAATGGCAGTGTGCGAAGACTATTGTCTGACGCCGAACGCAATGCTGAGTTGAAAAAGAAAATCGTGGGAGTTGTGGCAAACCTTATCAAAGTGCCTGCTACATATCAAACAGCGATTGAAATGGCGCTTGGAAATGGTGTCCAAAACATTGTTACATATTCGGACAACAACGCCAAAGAACTTATCAACTATCTAAAATCCAAAGAGTATGGCCGTATCACATTCTTGCCTATAAATACAGTTAAGCCACGCTATTTTGATAAATCGTATAATAATTTGCTTAATCACGAAGGTTGTTTTGGTCTTGCTAGCGACCTTATATCTTATGACAAACAAATTAGCAATGTCATTAGTAGTCTTCTAGGTAGCACAGTAGTCGTAAACAACATCAACAATGCGGTTTCTATCGCTATGCAATCCAATTATCAATTCCGCATAGTTACACTTGACGGAGATATTATCAATCCGCAAGGTTCGATTACTGGTGGTAGTAAAAAGGCACAAGTCACAAATCTACTTTCTCGTGACAACGATATTTCAAATACTCGCCAAGCAATCGAGCGTCTTGAAAAAGAGAAGACCCAAAAACAATCCGAATATGATGCGTGTGTCAAAAAACTTGACTTGTCAAATGACACTGCACGCAATTTGACTTTGGATTTGCACAATAAAGAAGTAAGTATTGCCCAACACCAAGAGGTTTTCAATAAATATCACGACCTTACATTTGACCTTGAAAACCAACGCAACAAAGTGCTTGCTGACATTGAAAAAACAAAGCAAATGCTTAGCAGTATTGATGCTCAACTTAACAAACTAAACAGCAGTGAAAAGGGCATAGAAGTAAGTGAAAGTGGTCTTGGTGGAGTACAATTTGGCGACCTTAGAGCAAAACGCGATGAGTACAATGCCGAACTTGTTTCGCTAAAAGTACAAAACGCGCAAATCGAGAGCGAAATTATATCCTTAAAACAAGAACAAAATCGTCTTGTGTTAGACTTGGAAAACACCAAAGCAAGCCTAACAAATATGCAAATTTCTTATACTTCTACAAGTGAGCAATTGGAAAAGTTTAAGGTTACATTTGGTGAAGCAAGTACTTCTATTGACACAATAGAAAATATGAAAGAACTTGACGACATCAAAGCAAAACTATCATCGCTAAATGATGACAAAATGAAAATGCAAGCTTCATTGCGTATGCTTGAAGAAAGTCGTATGAATCTAGGCAATGAAGTATCAAAACTTCAAGACAAGAAGTATCAACAAGAGTTAAACTTGACAAAGGTTGATACTGATATTGAAACAATGCAAGAGCGTGTTTGGACAGAGTATGAAGTAACATACAACACAGCACTCGAATACAAACAAGATTTGTTTGACATAAAGACAGCATTGCCGGAGATAAATCGCATAAAAAGGGAAATAATCAAACTAGGAAATATCAATGTCAATGCTATTGAAGACTACAAGGCATTGCAAGAACGCCATGGTGATATGTACAATCAAGCCAAAGACTTGATGCAAGCCGAAGACGACTTGAAAAAGATAATCAAAGAACTTGCCGATGAAATGACTGCAAGATTTAAAGAAGAGTTTGACAAAATCAACGAAAACTTTGGTCTTGTGTTTAAAGAATTGTTTGGCGGTGGAAAAGCAAGACTCGAACTTGTTGAGAGTGACGATGTTTTGGAAGCGGGCGTAGATATTATCGCCGAGCCACCAGGGAAAAAACTTAGCAACATCACACTTCTAAGTGGTGGTGAAAAATCACTTACAGCCATTGCAATTTTGTTTGCGATACTTAGACTAAGACCAATGCCATTCTGTCTGCTAGACGAGATAGAAGCAGCGCTAGACGAAGCCAATGTTGGCAGATTTGCAAAGTACTTGAAAAAGTACAGCGAAGAGACCCAATTTATTGTTATAACCCATAAAAAGCCTACTATGGAACACGCTGACATATTGTATGGTGTAACAATGGAAGAAAAGGGTGTAAGTAAGATTGTTTCTGTAAAACTTAGCGAAGCCATTGAGCATGTGGAGAAAAACTAATGGGTATATTTTCAAAACTATTTTCAGGACTTAAAAAGACCAAAGATGCTATCGTAAGTAAGATAGCAGGTCTTTTTAGGGGCGAACTTGACGACGAGTTTTTTGAAGAGTTGGAGTATATCTTAATAAGTAGTGATATGGGCACTGAGGCGACTGACGAAATCATATACAATGTTAGACGCCTTGCAAAAAAGAAAAAAGTTAAGACCGAAGAAGACTTTAAGGCACTGCTTAGAGAGAGTATGAAAGAGGTTTTGTCTATCGAGAGCGAGCCAGTAGAATACCCTACACTTATCACATTTGTAGGAGTTAATGGTGTGGGCAAAACTACATCTATCGGCAAAATCGCACACTACTACACACAAAAAAAGAAAAAAGTATTGTTTGTTGCTGGTGACACATTTCGTGCGGCAGCATCTGACCAACTCACCGAGTGGGCAAATCGAAACAAATGCCGTATTGTAAAATACAACGAAGGCGCTGATGTAGGAGCGGTTGTATATGACGGAATAGCCAGTGCAGTAGCCAAAAAGGACGATGTTGTGCTAGTTGATACTGCCGGTAGACTTCACAATAAAACCAATCTTATGGAAGAACTTAAAAAGGTCAATCGAATTATCGAGCGTGAGTGGGAGTCAAAGGGTTTTCAACATAAAAACTACCTTGTGATTGACGCCACAACTGGTCAAAATGCTTTAAGCCAAGTCGAAGTTTTTAATGAAGCGATAGGGCTTGATGGCATTGTCCTTACAAAACTCGATGGCACTGCAAAGGGCGGAGTTGTTTTTGCAATCGCAAAACAATACAATTTGCCAGTTGTATTTGTGGGAGTTGGAGAAGGACTTGACGATATGATAGAGTTTGATGTAGACGATTTTGTACAAAATTTTGTTTAATACAAAAAAACTCTTGACATCATTTGATATAGATAATATAATACTGTAAAGTAATTTTGCTTTACAGTATTTGTTTTTTGGAGAAACTATGTCTATTGAAAAAAATATTAGAGTAAATAAATTACTTGATTTGTATGGTTCTTTGCTGACTCAAAAACAATTTGATATGCTTACAGAGTACTATGCAAATGACTATTCTTTGGCTGAAATAGGCGAGTTGAAGGGGATAAGTAGGCAAGGTGTTATGGACACAATCCGTCAAGGCACCGAAGCACTTGAAAGGTATGAGAGCCGACTTATGTTGTATCAAAAACTCACAAAAGTTTTGGCAATGAAAGATGGTACAAATGACGACACGATAGAAAAAGTATTAGATGTTTTGGAGGACTGATGGCATTATTTGGTTCACTTAGTGAAAAACTTAATCACGCCTTTTCAAAAATAACTAAGCGTGGCAAACTGACCGATCTTGAAATCAAAAACGCAATGCGTGAGATAAGGATTGCGCTTTTGGAAGCGGATGTAAACTACATGGTCGTGAAAAACCTTGTTGCTAGTATTAGTGAAAAGTGTCAAGGTGAGCGAGTAATGAAGTCGCTTACACCGGGTCAACAAGTGGTTAAAATTGTCAATGAAGAGTTGACTTCTCTTATGGGAAGCACAAACTCAAAACTCGAATTTGCCAGTGCGCCACCTACTGTTATACTTATGTGCGGACTTCAGGGTGCGGGCAAAACTACTATGTGTGGCAAACTTGCAAAATATCTAAAAAAGCAAGGAAAGAAGCCACTTTTGGTTGCGTGTGACATCTATCGTCCCGCCGCAATAAACCAACTTAAAGTTGTGGGCAAGTCTGTCGATGTCGAAGTGTACGACGAAGGCACAAACAAACCGCAAAAGACTGCTCAAAATGCAATTAAGTATGCCGATAAAAAAGGTTATGATGTAGTCATAATTGATACAGCGGGTAGACTTCATATCAATGAAGAGTTGATGACCGAACTTAAAGACATCAAAAAAGCAGTCAATCCAAAAGAGATTTTGCTTACTGTCGACAGTATGACTGGTCAAGACGCTGTCAATGTTGCGACTAGTTTTAATGACGCACTTGATATAAGCGGTGTTATACTTACAAAACTGGACGGCGACACTCGTGGTGGTGCGGCATTGTCGATTAAAGCGGTTGTTAATAAGCCAATCAAGTTTTGCGGTATCGGCGAGAAGATGGACGATATAGAGCCATTCTATCCTGACCGTATGGCAAGTCGTATTCTCAATATGGGCGATGTTTTGACACTAATCGAAAAAGCCCAACAAGTTGTGACCGAAGAAGAAGCTAAAAAACTTGAAAAGAAGTTTAGAGAAAACAGTTTTACACTTGACGACTATTTGGTTCAGTTTGACCAAGTAAAGAAGATGGGCAATATCAATGACCTTATCAGTATGATACCGGGTGCAAGCAAAATGAAGGTTGGTCAAGTAGACGAAACTACACTTGCGAAAAATAAGGCAATCATACAAAGTATGACCGCAAAAGAACGCGCCAATCCTGATATAATAAAGGGAAGCCATAAGAAAAGAATAGCAAGTGGTAGCGGAACTACTATTCAAGATGTAAATATTTTGTTGAAGCAATTTGCTCAAGCAAAAGATATGATGAAACAAATGAAATCGGGTAAGTTTAATCCGCTAGGAAGATTTTAATTAGTTTTTTACAATTTTTTTGAAAAAATTGAAAATATATAAATTTTACAAAAGGAGACACAAAATGGCAGTAAAAATCAGACTAACTCGTCTAGGCGACAAAAAATCACCTTTCTATCGTGTAGTTGTTACTGATTCAAGAAAGGCAAGAGACGGAGAGTACATTGAAAAACTTGGTACTTACAATCCACTTTCAAATCCAGCTGAAGTCAAACTTGATGTTGAAAGAGCAAAATACTGGCTTGGCACTGGTGCCCAACCTACTGAAACTGCACGCACTATCCTTGTAAACCAAGGACTTCTAAAACCTGTTGCAAAACGCGCACCAAAGACTGACAAAAAGAAAAAAGAAGATAAGTAATAGGGGGTGCTATGGAAGAACTATTGAGATATATGGTTAATTCTTTGGTATCAAAACCCGAGCAAGTAGAAATTACTGTTGCTGACGAGAGTGAAAAAACAAAAGTCGTTACTGTAAAAGTAGACCCAGAAGACATGGGAAAAGTGATAGGAAGAAATGGAAAAGTTGCGACCGCAATCCGCACCATAGTCAAATCCGTCACAACCAAAGAAAACAAGCGATACATTGTAAAGATTATCGAAAAAGAAAATGCTTAATTTTTAAGCATTTTTTTGTTTAAATAAATGGACATTTGTGGTATCATATGTATGAAACAAACGAGGTGAATTATGAAAACATTGCTAGGACTAATTACAAAACCGCAAGGCGTCAAAGGAGAAATGCGTGTACGCCCTGAGGACTGGGACATTGATTTTAAAAAGGTCCAATCTGTTGAAATCAAAAACCTTACTTGTAAAGTTGAGAAGATGTCAGTAAGAGATGGGTTTTTAGTGATAAAGGTTGATGAAGTGAGTGACCGAAACTATGCAGAAACACTAAGAAATGTTCCTGTATATTTTGATGCGCCCGAAGACGAAAAAACTGGCTATATTAGGTCGGATTTTGTAGGTTGTGAAGTGTGGAGCAAACAAAGAAAAACACTAATCGGCGTGATCAAAGAAGTAAATGGATTTGGTGCTGCTGATGTGTTTACAGTAAGTACACAAGGCGGGGAGTTTATGTTCCCTTATGCCAGAGATGTCATAACAGATATTGACATAGCGGGCAAAAAAGTGTATGTTGATGAGTATATTTTAGACGAAATCAAATGTGATTAGGAGTAGAAATGCAAATAGATATTCTAACCATTTTCCCTGAGATGTTTGCGCCATTAAAGACCAGTCTTATAGGCAAAGCAACTGAAAAGGAAATTGTGAAAATTAATATTATAAACATAAGGGATTTCAGTAAAGAAAAACACCACAAGACCGATGACTATCCATACAGCGGTGGTGACGGAATGATAATGACGCCCCAACCATTGTATGATGCGATAATGTCTGTAAAAGACGATGATGCATATGTTGTGTATATGTCGCCAAAGGGCAAGGTTTTGACACAAGATACAGTAAAAGAAATGTCAAACATCAATCACTTGGTTTTGGTGTGTGGGCACTATGAAGGAATCGACGAGCGAGTTATCCAACTTTGTGTCGACGAACAAATAAGTATAGGTGACTATGTGCTTACTGGTGGCGAACTTCCTGCTATGGTGCTTACTGACGCGCTTTTGCGATATGTCCCAAATGTTTTGCATAGTGACACAAGCGTGGTCGACGAGAGTTTTAGCGACAACTTGCTCGAATATCCACAATACACACGACCTCGCGAATTTATGGGGCTAAAAGTGCCTGATGTACTACTAAACGGCAATCACAAAGAAATAGAAAAGTGGAAAGCCGAACAAAAAATAATCGAAACAAAAAAATATAGACCAGATTTGCTAGATAAAAAATAAAGGAAAAGTTATGATAATCCAATGGTTTCCGGGGCATATGAATAAAGCCCTAAAAATGATGGAAAACGAAATAAAAATTGTGGACGCGGTGATTTATGTGCTTGATAGTCGCGCGCCTTTTTCGTGCGTTAATCCAAAGTTTGCGTCCTTGATAGACGGCAAACCTATCATTTATGTTTTCAATAAATGTGATATGGCTGACGAAGAAAAAGTTAGGGAGTGGCAAAAGTGGTTTAAAAAAGAAAACACTGTTTGCTTGTCTACAAATAGCACAACTAGTGGAAACTGCAAAGACATTATAAGTGCGATAAAAAACCTAAACAAAGTCAAAATCGAGAAATACGAGAAAAAGGGTGTTAAGGTTATTTTGCGAGCAATGGTAGTTGGAGTGCCAAATAGCGGAAAGAGCACGCTTGTCAACAACCTTGTAGGAAAAGCCAAAACAATGACTGGAAATAAGCCGGGGGTTACGCGCGCTAAACAATGGGTGCGCATTAATCCATATCTTGAAATTTTGGACACCCCAGGAACATTGTGGCCAGCATTTGACAACAATCAAGTTGCACACCACTTGGCATACATTGGGTCTATAAGTGAAAATGTGGTCGATATTCCTGAGTTGTCGTTAGACTTTATAGGTGATATGCGTCGACTTGATAAGACAATTTTGGAAAAACGCTACATGATTAGTATCGATGATGAGATGACAAATCTTGAAATATTGGAGAGTATCTGCGTAGCCAAAAAGTGCATTTTAAAAGGTAACGATATTGATTATGACCGTGGAGCATATATGCTTATCAATGACTTTAAAGCGGGCAAACTAGGCAATATCACACTGGAAAGTGTAAAAGATATCAAAAGACTTACAATAAAAGACCGCAAAAAACTTGGAGAACAAAATGCTTGATTATGAGAGTAAATACTATGCGCAAGGGCTAGATCTTATTGCGGGCATTGATGAAGCGGGCAGGGGTCCGCTTGCTGGACCTGTTTCGGTGGCGATTGTTGTTATGCCAAAGTCACCCGTATTAGAAGAAGTAAACGATAGCAAAAAGTTAAGCGAAAAGAAGCGCGAAAAACTATATGACCAAATCATAGACCTTGCACTAGATTACAATATTTCGCTTATTGACAATAAGACCATTGATGAGATCAATATTTTAAATGCAACAAAACAAGGTATGAAAAATTGTATCGAAAACCTTAAAATAAAGCCAGATCTTGTACTTATTGATGCGGTCAAAATTGATACAAATGTGCCCACTGAAAGTATAATACATGGTGATGCACTAAGTTATAACATTGCGTGCGCATCTATACTTGCAAAAGTTACTCGTGATAGACTTATGTGTAGATTAGACCAAGAATATCCCGAGTACAACTTTAAAAAGCATAAAGGTTATGGCACAAAAGAGCATATCGAAGCACTAAAAAAATATGGCAAGTGTGCAATTCATCGCGACACATTTATAAAAAACTTTGTGGATAGTGACAAATGAAACAATATAATAAAGTAAAGGGCACAATAGGCGAGCATATGGCACTCGAATATCTGATGAAAAAAGGATATAAGATTGTCGAGTGCAATTATCGCAATTCGATAGGTGAGATAGACCTTATAGCAAAGGACAAAGATACTTTGGTTTTTGTCGAAGTAAAGTATAAAGACAATCTCTTGTATGGTTTACCGCGCGAGATGGTTGGAGCGAGAAAACAATCAAAAATCAGAACAACAGCACTTGCTTATCTTAAAAAAAATCGGCTGATTGATACTGTGCCGATTAGATTTGATGTGATAGAAATTGTGGGTGAAAAAATCACGCATTTGCCCAATGCTTTTTAGTACTGTGCAAAAGTGTGAAAATCACCTTTATTTAGGACAATCTGTCAACTTATTTTTGTGGAAAATTCGAATAAAAACACGAAAGAATTAATAAAATAATAAAAATGTAAAAAAATGTAAAAAAACACTTGAAAAAAAGCCAAGTATGTGATATTATAGCATAGACTTCGGATGGTCCTCTGTATTGATTGCACGAACATCAAGTATGATAGGAGGTAAAGTCAATGACAATTATTCAAGCACTAGAAAGAGAAAACCTAAAACCAGAAGTACCTGAGTTTGCAGTTGGTGACACAGTTAGAGTTTACAACAAAATCGTTGAGGGTACTAGGGAAAGAATTCAAGTTTTTGAAGGTATCGTTATTGCTAGAAAAAATTCTAGCGTAAGAGAAACATTTACAGTTAGACGCGTTTCTTTTGGTGTAGGCGTTGAGAAAACATTCCCAATCCATTCTCCAAGAGTTGATAAGATTGAAGTTGTAAAACATGGTAAAGTTAGACGCGCAAAACTATACTATCTTCGTGATTTGTCTGGTAAGGCTGCTAAAATTAGAGAGAAAAAGTAATAAAAATGACACTATTTATAGTGTCTTTTTTTATGCCCGCGCTCTTATATATTAATATACATAACCAATTATATGTCATTTTGCTTGTTATTCGTTTGGCTAAATCCACAAAAGGTATTATAATATTTTTATATTTGTGAGGTAAAAATGCTGTCTATTACAAAGAGTTTTGGTTTAAACGGAATTGACGGATATTTGATAAAAGTTGAAGTCGACATCAATCAAGGTTTGCCAGCATATGACATTGTAGGTCTTGTCGGCACATCAATAAAAGAGAGTAAAGAGCGTGTAAGAAGTGCTATAAAAAATAGCGGTTTTAAATATCCCGTTATGAAGATTATTGTTAATCTTGCCCCAGCCGACACTAGAAAAGAAGGCCCTTTGTATGATTTGGCAATAGCAATTGGCATTTTATCAGCCTCCGAACAACTTGATGTTGGTCTTTCCAAAGACTACATTTTCCTTGGCGAACTTAGCCTAGATGGTGATGTTAGACACATCAATGGCGTTTTGCCAATCCTTATCGCTGCTAGGGAAGCGGGTTTTAAAAAAGTTATTCTTCCAAAGGAAAACGAAATAGAAGCCAGTTTTATTGAAGGAATGGAGATATATGCAGTTTCGTCACTTTCTGAAACAGTGGAGTTTTTGAAAGGTGACAAACAAATTTTGCCTACACAAAAAAGTGATTTTAGTCAAGCGATGCGCAAGTACGGCAAAACCCACGACTTCAAGTTTGTAAAAGGTCAAAGCAGTGCAAAACGCGCTCTTGAAATAGCGGCAGCAGGTGGACATAATGTGCTTATGATAGGTCCACCGGGAAGTGGCAAAACAATGCTTGCAAAGTGTTTTCCGTCTATTCTTCCTGACCTTACATTTAGCGAAGCACTTGAAGTGACCAAGATACATAGTATTGCGGGCGTGCTAGATAGCAAGGAAGGAATCATAACCACACGACCATTCCGTTCTCCGCACCACACAGCCACAACAGTTTCGCTTACAGGCGGTGGCAAGTACGCCAAACCAGGAGAGGTGAGTTTGTCGCATAATGGCGTGTTGTTTTTGGACGAACTTCCCGAGTATTCGAGACACACACTAGAAACCTTGCGCCAACCACTTGAAGATGGTGTAATTAATATCACACGAATAGAAAATACAATCGAGTATCCCGCAAACTTTATGTTGATAGCCAGTATGAACCCTTGTCCTTGCGGAAATTATGGAAGTAAAGACAAGGAGTGTAAGTGCACACCCCAACAAATCCACAAGTATCTAAACAAACTGAGTGGTCCATTAATGGATAGGATAGATATGCATATTGAAGTTGATAATGTGACATATAGCGACCTTACAAGTAGTGTTTATGAAGAAACAAGCGCTGAGATAAAAAAGCGAGTTGATAAAGCCCGCGAAATCCAACTAAATAGATATAAAGGCACAAACATTTATTCAAACTCAAAAATGGACGACCAACAATTGAAAGAGTATTGCAAACTCTCCTTTGAGAGCGATAGTTTGCTAAGAAGTGCATTTGAAAAACTAAATTTGAGTGCAAGGGCGTACAATCGAATATTGAAGGTTGCACGCACAATTGCCGATTTGGAAGGCTCGGAAAACATCACCGATGACCACATAATCGAAGCGATATCATATCGCACTTTGGATAAAAAATATTGGAATTAGATATGTATAACAAGAAAGAAAAAGTACTAATATGGCTTAGTATATTTGACAATATAAGCCTTAAAAAGATGCATCAGTTGTTGGATATGTATTTTGACCCAGAAGAGCTTTGGCAAAACTGGGACAAAGACAAATCAAGTATATTGAAAATAATCGACGAAGGCACATATGACAAAATGAGTTTTGCCCGTGACGAAAATTTTCTAAACAACTATATTAAAAATTTTGACAACCAAAATATCAAGTTTGTTTCTATTTTGTCAGACAGTTTTAGTCGGCTTTTAAGAGAAACAAACAGTCCGCCAATTATGCTATATTGCAAGGGTGATGTTGGACTTCTCAATTCGCCTTGTCTTGCTGTGGTCGGAACACGCCGTTGTACTCGTTATGGCAAGGATGTTACAGCGATGTTTACACGCGAGATAGCAAAATCGGGCATAACCATAGTGAGCGGTTTGTGTGATGGTGTTGACTCTGTCGCACATAGTACATGCCTTGATGTTGGTGGCAAAACTATCGCTGTTTTGGGCGGTGGTCTAAACAACATATATCCTGCCACAAACACACCTTTGGCAGAAAGGATAGTCAATAATGGTGGACTTATAATTAGCGAATACAAGCCAAATGTTAAGCCACAAAGATACTATTTCCCAGCACGCAATAGGATTGTTGCGGGCATAAGTACAGGTGTGCTTATCACCGAAGCCACCGAAAAGAGTGGCAGTATGCACACAAAAGAGTATGCACTCGAAAACAATCGTGATTTGTATGTAGTTCCGGGTCGTATTACAGACATATACAGCAAAGGTTGTAATATGGTTATCAAAAACTGCCAAAGTGCTATGGTGCTTGATCCTGATGAAATAATAAGAGCATATGGCAAAGAAGCGTGCAAAACACAAGTTGTTGTCGAACAACTTACTATGGAAGAGCAGTTGATACTTGACACACTAAAAACAGATGAAGTACACTATGAAGACCTTGTGCGAAAACTGGGCATAGAGCCAAAACGCCTAAGCACTTTGCTTATGAGGCTCGAACTTAAAGGTGTAATTACAAAACTTCCAGGTAATTATTATAGAAAATAAGGAGAAATAATGAATTTAGTAATAATAGAAGGTGTTGGTAAAAAGGACACTATAAAAAAGTACTTAGGAAATGACTACGAAGTTGTTGCGACGAAAGGTCATGTTCGCGATTTGCCAAGCAATCTTCTTGCAGTAAATGTATTAGACAATTTCAAACCGCAATATGAGATAATAGCCGATAAAAAAGATATAGTTAAGATGTTGAGAGAGAAGGCGTCAAAGGCTGATAGGATATATCTTGCGACCGACCCCGATAGAGAAGGAGAGGCGATAAGTTGGCACTTGTGCAACATTCTTGACCTAAATATAAATGACCCTATTCGTATCGTGTTCAACGAAATCAGTAAAAACGCTGTTACAAATGGACTTGCGCACCCACGCGGGATCGATATAAACCTTGTTAATGCCCAACAAGCACGCAGAGTACTTGATAGGCTAGTAGGTTATAAAATATCTCCAATCCTATGTCGAAAGATCCAACCTAAATTGTCGGCAGGTAGAGTGCAAAGTGCGACCTTAAAACTTATAGTTGATAGAGAAAACGAAATCCGCAATTTTAAAAGCGAAGAGTACTGGACACTTGTTGCAAAACTATTCAATTTCTCTGAAAAGGACACTTTTAAGTCGTCACTAGTAAAGAAGAATGGCAAGAAGGTGTCAATATCATCAAAAGAGCAAATGGACGAAACTCTAAACGCTCTAAAAGATGGCAGTTTTGTAGTGGGCAATGTTAAAAAGTCCCTTACAAAATCGCATCCGACACCACCATACACTACATCAACAATGCAACAAGACGCGCTAAATAAATTGGGGATGAGTCTTAAAAAGACAACATCTTGTGCCCAAGAACTATACGAAGGTGTCGAGATAAAAGGTGAAGGCAAGGTTGCGCTTGTGACATATATCCGTACTGACTCGGTTAGACTTAGCCCTGAGTCAATCACAATGGCTCGAAATTATATTCAAGAGAAGTTTGGTGATAAGTATTTGCCAAAGACTCCAAATGTGTATAAGACAAAGTCCAATGCCCAAGATGCGCACGAAGCCATAAGACCTATACACATCGAGCGCACACCAGAGAGTGTTAAGCCATTTTTGTCGCCTGACAACTACAAACTTTACAATATGATTTACACCAAATTCTTGGCGTGCCAAATGGCTGATGCTGAGTATGACCAAGTTGTAGCACAAATCAACAATGGCGAGTACGAGTTTAAGGCGTCGGGCAAAACCACTGTATTTGACGGATTTACAAAGTTGTATGAAGTGTCGAAAAAGAAGAAAGACGCCCAAACAGACGACGAAGAAGAAGGTGCAAATGCCAAACTTCCACCGCTAAACACAGGCGATGTATTAAAGGTCAACGAACTAATCCCTGCTCAAAAGTTTACAAAACCGCTTCCACGATACACCGAAGCAACAATTGTAAAAGAGATGGAAGATAAAGGAATAGGTCGTCCCGCAACATATACTCCTACAATATCGACTTTGAGCAGTAGAAAGTATATCGAAAAAGAAGGCAAGGCGATAAAACCGACCGAACTTGGCGAGCGTGTAAATGAGTTTATGGAAAAGTATTTCAATACTATTGCAGACACAAAGTTTACAGCCGATATGGAAGAAAAACTCGATAAAGTAGCCGAAGAAGGTATTCCTTGGCAAGACTTTGTAGCCGACTTTTATCAAGACTTTGTCAAACAACTAAGTGGTGCAGACCATGACGGCACAAAATTCAAGTTGCCACCAAAACACACTGATATCAAGTGTGACAAGTGCGGAAGCGAAATGGTTATTCGTACTGGCAAGTATGGCGAATTTTTGGCATGTAGTAATTATCCAAAATGCAAAAACATTATGAGTATGCAAAAACAAGCGGGCGTGTGTCCAAAATGTGGCAAACCTGTTTACGAAAAGAAGAGCAAAAAAGGAAACATTTTCTTTGGTTGTAGCGGTTATCCTGAGTGTGATTTTGTATCGTGGGAGGCCCCACTTGAAGAGAAGTGCCCAAAGTGCAATAGTTATTTGACAGCAAAGAAAATGGGTACAAATCTTAGAAAGAAATGTAGCAATGACGCTTGCGACTATGTCGAGTATGTCAAAATCGAAAAAGAGAATAAGGAAAATCCCGTAGATAATGAAACCAATTAAAATAATAGGTGGGGGACTTGCGGGCTGTGAAGCGGCATATCAACTTTTAAAACGCGGTTTTGAAGTCGAGATGTACGAAATGAAGCCTGTCAAGTTTTCTCCCGCTCATAAAAACCCAAACCTATGCGAACTTGTTTGTAGCAACAGCCTAAAAAGTGACGACCCAGCCACAGCAGGTGGCATACTTAAAAATGAGTTAAGACTACTTGACTCTCTTGTTATTAAGTGTGCCGATAGCACGCGTGTTCCTGCGGGCAATGCTCTCGCAGTCAATCGTGACGATTTTAGTGCACTTGTGACAAAGACACTGAAAGGCTTGAAAGGTTTTCATCTGATTGAAGAAGAAGTCACAGATATAGATACAAGTTCTCCTACAATAATCGCGACAGGACCTCTGACCAGCGAAGGACTAAGCGATACTATAAAAAACCTTATAGGTGAGGATTATCTGTACTTTTTTGATGCGATAGCGCCTATCGTAAATTACGATACAATAGACTTTAATATCGCTTTTGAGGCCGACCGCTATGGCAAAGGAACAAGTGATTATATCAATTTGCCTTTTGAAAAGGACGAATATTTGTTGTTTCAAAAAGAACTTGTTAATGGCGAAATTGTAAAACTGCGTGACTTTGAAAATCACAAGGTTTTTGAAGGATGTATGCCGATTGAAGTGCTTGCAAAACGCGGGGTGGATACAATGCGTTTTGGGCCACTAAAACCTGTCGGGATTATAGATCCACACACTGGAAAGCGACCTTATGCGGTCGTCCAACTTCGCAGGGAAACAGTCCACAATGATTATTACAATATGGTCGGATTTCAGACCAATCTTACATATCCTGAGCAAAAACGCATTTTCTCACTTATCCCAGGGCTTAAAAATGCTGAGTTTTTGAGATATGGGACTATGCACCGAAATACATATATTAATTCACCACTAAGCATTGACAATTATCAAATGAAAAAATATCCAAATGTTTTTATTGCAGGTCAACTTAGCGGAGTAGAAGGATACATTGAGAGTATAAGTAGTGGACTTGTGTGTGGAATAAATATGGCACGCATGATGTCGGGACAAGATCCTATAAAGTGGGATATTCACACAATGATAGGTGCTTTGTCGCATTATATATCCAATGCCAATCCGTCATCGTTCCAACCTATGTCGAGTAATATGGGTCTTATAAATCTGGGCGAATATTCTGACATTAGAGATAAAAAACAAAAAAATCTTATGCTGTATGATTTGTCGAAAAAGTGTATTTTAGAGGATATTAACAAAAACAAATTGGATATTTAGATTTGAAATAGTAAAATAGTTATGATATAATAAACAAAACAAGGAGTGCTTATGGAATTTAGAGGAACTACTATCGTAGCAATAAAAAAAGATGGAAAAACTGCTATTGCCGGTGATGGACAAGTCACAGTAGGCGAGCATGTAATTATGAAAGGCAACGCAGTAAAAGTAAGACGAATATACAATGATCGTGTGGTTATTGGATTTGCAGGATCTGTTGCTGACGCATTTGCGTTGTCGGCTCGATTTGAAGAACTTTTGCAAAAATTTAGTGGAAATTTGATGCGTAGTGCTGTTGAGATGGCAATAGGATTTAGAGATGACAAATATATACGCAAACTTGACGCGCTTATGATTGTTGCTGATGAGCACAAACTACTTATGATATCGGGTGGTGGAGAAGTCATTGAGCCTGAAAACAATGTTGTAGCTATCGGCAGTGGCGGAAACTATGCACTTGCAGCAGGCCGTGCGCTTATTCAAAACACAAATCTATCTGCAAGAGAAATAGCCATAAAATGTATAGAAATAGCTGGTGACATTTGTGTGTACACAAATCACCACATAACTTGCGAGGAGGTGTAGTATGGATTTGTCACCAAAACAAATAGTAAACGAACTTGACAAATATATTATCGGTCAAGCCAATGCAAAAAAAGCGGTTGCTATTGCGCTTAGAAACCGTTATCGTCGTAGCCAACTTCCTAAGGAGATGCGTGATGAAATCACACCTAAAAACATCATTATGCAAGGACCTACTGGTGTCGGCAAAACCGAGATTGCTAGAAGACTTGCAAAACTTGTTAAAGCGCCATTTGTAAAAGTCGAAGCCACAAAATTTACAGAAGTAGGTTATGTAGGTCGTGACTGTGAGAGTATGATAAGGGATTTGGTCGATGTGTCAATTAGACTAGTCAAAGAAGAAAAGATGCAAGAAGTCAAGGTCAAAGCCCGCACAAATGTTATTAATAAGATTGTAGATAGTATGTTTGCTACACGCAAATCCCAAAATCCTGAAAAGCCAGATGATGAGATAAGAAAAGAGTTGTTTGCAGACATTGACAGTGGTAAATGCGACAATGAAACTATTGAGTTAAACATTGCCGAAGCGCCAAAACCTATTGGACTTATGGCAAATATGGGACCAGACATTGATTTTTCAAATGTGTTGGGAAGTATTTTCCCACAACCACGCCATAAGAAAAAAGTTACTGTCGCAAAAGCCATCGAACTACTAATGACAGAAGAAAGTGACAAACTTATTGACTCAGATAGCGTTAATAGTGAAGCAATAAGACGCGCTGAGCAAGAAGGCATAATCTTTATTGACGAGATCGACAAAATCGCTGGAAAAGGCGCAAGTAAAGGTCCAGATGTTAGTAGAGAAGGTGTTCAAAGAGATATTTTGCCACTTGTAGAAGGAAGCACTGTTACTACAAAATATGGCGTAATTAAGACTGACTACATTTTGTTTATCGCAGCGGGCGCATTCCATGTGAGCAAAGTTGAGGACTTGATTCCTGAGTTTCAAGGTCGTTTTCCAATAAGAGTTGAGTTGCAAAACCTTAATAAAGACGATTTTTACAAGATTTTGACCCAACCTAAAAACGCTCTTACTCTTCAATATTCTCAATTACTTGGAGTCGACAACATCAATTTGTCGTTCACCCCAGAAGCGCTTAAACGAATAAGCGAGATAGCCGAAAATGAAAACGAAACAAGCGAGAATCTAGGTGCAAGACGCCTACACAACATACTAGAAATGGTTCTTGAAGACATATCGTTTAATGCAAACGGTGATCATCCAGTAATGGACATTGTGGTTGATGAGAAGTATGTTGATAATGCCTTGAAAGACACAACAAAGAAATATGATTTAAGCAAGTATATAATCTAGCATTATATTAGGAGAAAGTATGATAAATATTCCAAAAGGAACAAAAGATGTTTTGCCAAGTGAGAGTTATAAATGGCAAAAAGTGCAAGAAGTAGCATATGACCTAGCACGCAAATACAACTTAAAAGAGATCCGCACACCAATGTTCGAACATACTGAGTTGTTTGTAAGAGGCGTGGGCGAGTCTAGCGATATAGTAAACAAAGAAATGTACACCTTTTTAGATAAAGGCGGAAGGTCAATCACCCTAAAACCAGAAGGAACTGCGGGGGTTGCGCGTAGTTTTATCGAAAACGGACTTTTCAACGAAACAATGCCATTAAAGATGTTTTATATTACACCTTGTTTTCGTTATGAGCGTCCGCAAGCAGGAAGACTAAGACAACACCACCAATTTGGTCTTGAAGTGTATGGCTCAAACTCAGTTCTTGCCGAAGTCGAAACTATTATGATTGCGACTGAGTTTTATCGCGCTTTTGGGATAAATCCTACTGTCAGCATAAACAACCTTGGCTGTGCAGAATGTCGTAAAAAATATATTGAGATTATCAAGGAATATGTAAAACCACACCTATCAGAAATGTGTGATGACTGCAATCGCCGATACAAACAAAATCCACTTCGTATGCTAGACTGCAAGAGCGAAGAGTGTAAGGCAATATTGAAGGATATTCCTTCTATTGAAGACTGTTTGTGTGATGAGTGTAAAGAGCACTTTGACCACTTGCAAAGATTGCTTTCTGTCGAAGAAATCAATTTTAGAGTTGACCCAAAACTTGTTCGTGGCATCGACTACTACACAAATATCGTGTTTGAGTTTGTAGATGACGACAAAAAACTTGGTCAAAACGCACTTGGTGGCGGTGGCAGATACAACAATCTTATCGAAGAACTTGGTGGCAAATCCACACCAGTAATAGGCTTTGGAATAGGGATTGAAAGACTGCTATTGTATCTAGAAAACAAAGGCATAGAGATTGAAAATCCAAATAAAGTGGACATATATATTGCTAGTGCAACCCAAAATGACGAGTTTGTAGTGTCACTTGCAAAGGCACTTAGAGACAAGGGATATTGTGTGGAAATGGACTTGATGTTAAGGAGTCTAAAAGCACAATTTAAGTATGCGGACAAACTTAATGTGAGATATGTAATCACTGTTGGTGATGACGAAATAAACAATAAAGTTTTCACAGTTAAAAATATGCAAACAGGTGTTCAAGAACAAGTAAGACAAAAAGAAATTTTTGATTATTTGAGAGGTTAGTATGGGGTTTTGTGATAGGACAGAATTGCTTATAGGCAAGTCAAATTTGGACAAATTGAAAGACGCAAAAGTCATTGTTTTTGGTGTCGGCGGAGTAGGCGGATATGTCGCTGAAATGCTTGCTAGAGCAGGGCTAGGCAGTCTTACAATAGTCGATTATGATGTGGTCGATGTGACAAACATAAATCGTCAAATTGTGGCTTTGCATAGTACTATTGGAAAACTAAAAACAGACGCATTTAAAGCCAGAATTTTGGATATTAACCCTGATATCAACATCACTGCAATTAATGCAAAAGTAAACAAAGACAACTTGCAAGATTTTAATTTAGGCAGTTATGATTATATCGTGGACGCAATAGACACTGTGACAGATAAAATTGACCTCATAAAAGAGTGTCACAAATTGGATGTGAAGTCGATTAGTGCAATGGGCGCAGGCAATAGATATAGCGTGCCTGAGTTTAAGTGTTGTGATATCTTCCATACACACAATGATGGCCTTGCAAAAATCCTAAGAAAGCGTTTGAAAGAAGAAGGAGTGACCAGCCATCAAGTTGTGTTTACTTCACAAGACCGCGTTTCAAATGGAAGAGTGGTAGGTAGTATTTCGTACTATCCTGCAATGTGTGGCTGTGTTATTGCAAGTGTTGTTGTAAATGACATTATAAAGTAATATTAGTTTGTTTTTTGCAAAAGATATATTAGGAGCAAATTATGATTTATGTAGATGTAAACGAGAAAAATTTTGAACAAGAGGTTTTGGAATATAATAGCCTAGTTGTTGTAAAGTTTTATGGAACTTGGTGCGGTCCTTGTAGAATGCAAAGTGCAATTTTTGCCCAAATCAAAGACCCAAAATACAAAGACATCAAAATTGCCGAAGTCGATGTTGACCAAAACGAAAAACTTTGCAAAATAAACGGCATTATGAGTGTTCCTACAATGATTTTTTATAAAGACGGAGCAGAAATAGATAAAATTGTTGGATTTAGAAACCTTAATCAAACAAAAGAGTTGTTTGACCAATATCTATAATTAAAGACCTTAGGGTCTTTTTTTATGTTTTTTTTCACAATTAATAAAATTATTAATAAATAACTATTGACAAGCACTCATTTATCTCATATAATTAATTCGGACTAAAAAGGTAGGGATTATGAAATTATCAACAAAAAGCCGTTATGGGCTTAATGCTTTGTATCACTTAGCCAAGTCTAGTCACACGATGACGCTTAAAGAATTGTCGACCGAAACACTTGTGACACAGCCGTATCTTGAAAAGGTACTAGGTATGTTGCGTCGCGGTGGGCTTGTGAAAACATCTCGTGGCACAACTGGTGGATATGAGATTGCAAAAGATCCAAGCGAGATTACAATCGGGCAAGTACTCAGGGTGTTAGAAAAGGATTTGGTTTTTAGTGACTGTGCAAAATCGGGCAAGTGCGACAACACAGCATGTCCCAACAAAAACATTTTCAAAGTAATTTATGACAATCTAAACGAAGTCTTGGACAGCATAACTCTTCAAGATATGATTAAAGGAGAACAAACAAATGGATAGAAAAGTATATTTGGATAATGCAGCCACAACAATGGTTGCGGGCGAAGTAGTTAATGAGATGTTGCCATATTTCACCACAAACTATGGCAATGCAAACTCTCTTCACTCATTTGGCCGTGAAGCAGCGAAGGCTGTGGACAAGGCTCGTGACATAATAGCAAAGAGCATCAATGCAAAACGCAACGAAGTTTTCTTCACATCGGGCGGAACAGAATCGGACAACTGGGCTATTAAAGGCGTGGCATATGCAAACGCACGCAAGGGCAAACACATTATTGTAAGTTCGATAGAGCACCATGCGATTTTGGAGTCTTGTGCCGACCTTGAAAGAGAAGGTTTTGAAGTAACATATTTGCCAGTAGATAGCGAAGGTCTAGTATCTGTCGAAGAACTTTTGCACGCTCTTCGTCCTGACACAACTTTGGTTTCGATTATGGCTGTCAATAATGAAGTAGGCACTATCCAAAACATCAAAGCCATCGGCAAGATATTGAAAGACTACAAGGCATATTTTCACACAGACGCAGTTCAAGCAATGTCGGTTTTGCCATTTGATGTAGTAGATATGCATATCGACCTACTATCAATGTCATCACATAAGATTCATGGACCAAAGGGCGTAGGCGCATTGTATGTAAAAACTGGCACTCCAATCAAGAAGTTTATGATGGGTGGCGAGCAAGAAATGAACAAGCGTGGTGGCACATCAAATGTTCCAGCAATCGTAGGTTTTGGCAAAGCAATGGAACTTAATATGCGTGATATGAAAGAAGTTAATCGCAAACTAACAGCTATCACAGACTACTTTATTAAAAAAGTTGAGTACACAATCCCTGATATAAAAATTAACGGCAAACTTAATCAAAAAGCCCCAGGAATTGTCAATATATCCTTCCGTTTTATCGAAGGCGAGAGCATATTGATGCTTCTTGACCTTGAAGGAATCGCTGTGTCGACTGGTTCGGCTTGTGCTTCGGGTTCGCTTGAAAAGAGCCATGTTTTGAAAGCAATGGGACTAAGCCACGAAGATAGCAATGGTGCAATCAGATTCTCATTTGGCGCAGATATCACCAAAGCCGATGTCGATTATGTCGTAGAAAAACTTGAAGCAGTCGTAAAAAGACTTAGATCTATGAGCCCACTAAAAAAGAAAAAGGCAAAAGGTGAATAATTATGATGTACAATGAAAAGGTAATGGAAATATTCAAAAATCCTAAAAATGTCGGAAAACTTAAAGGCGCAAACGCAATAGGTCAAGTAGGAAATGTTGCGTGTGGCGACATTATGAAAATATATCTAAAAATCAACGAAAACGATGTTATTCAAGATGCAAGTTTTGAGACATTTGGCTGTGCGGCAGCAATAGTATCATCGAGTATCGCGACCGAACTAATTAAAGGTTGGACAGTAGACCAAGCACTAAACTTTGACAACGACCTAATCATCAAAGAAGTTGGCGAACTTCCTGTACATAAAATCCACTGTTCGGTGCTTGCAAAAGAGGCAATCGAAGACGCGATAACAAAGTATAGAAAGAAACAAGCAAAGCAAGCAAAGACTGAACAAACTGGCAAGAAAAACCCAGCAAAAGCACCTAAGACCAAAGCGTCTGCCACTAGCACAACTGAGATCAAAACAAAGACCGAATTGAAGTCAAAACAAGAAGTCGAAGACAAAAATGTTGTCGTAGAAAACAAATCGAAAAACGACGAAAAGAAGGCCAATTTGAGCAAATTGAATAGTACTATGGATTTGCTTAAAAACGCAAAGAAAGAAAACGAAAAAGCGGTCGTAAAAGAAGAGAAAAAAGAAGTCAAAACTGACGACCTAATAAAGGGCGAAGTATTTGAGTTTGACAACAAATCTCTAAAACGAATAGACAAAGAGTTGAAGGCTGAAAAGAAGGCTAAAAAGGACAACGCTAAAAAACTTGATAAAAACTTTTTAAGTTTGACTAAAAAGATTAAAAAGTTGTAATTGTGAAGATATAATTAAAAGACAATCGAAAGGTTGTCTTTTTTACATAAAACTACAAAAATTGCACAATTTAAAATATACAAGGAGGAGATATATGAAAGATTGTGCAATAATGTTTTTTGCATTAGGTCTAATGGTGGGGGCAGTAGTTGTGTCCAACAATGAAAAGGCAATGCAAATGGTAGAGAAGGGTAAAAAAGCCGTAAAAAAACAAATTGAAAAATTGAAATAATCCAAATTTCCTTTGAAAAAACAAATATATTGTGTTATTATATGGTATGGAGAAAGTGCTTTACAAAGTAATGGGTCTTGATTATGGTGAAGTGCGCATAGGCATATCTATGAGTGATATGACGCGCTTAATAGCCAGTCCTTATGAGACATTCACCCGCAAAAACCTTGATTACGATCTCGAATATTTGTCAAATCTGATAAAAGAGAAAGGCGTAAAGAAAGTGGTTTTTGGACTTCCGCTAAATATGGACGGGAGCGAAGGTGAGCGAGTTCAGGCGACAAGGGAGTTTGCAAAACGCCTTGTAGAAAAGTCCGAAATAGCGGTCGACTTTATGGACGAAAGACTTACATCAGTGAGTGCCGAAAACATACTTGTGCAGGCAAATGTTCGTCGTGACAAACGCAAAAAAGTAATTGACAAACTTGCCGCCACAATAATATTGCAAGAGTATCTTGATACTCATAAAGGAGAATAATTATGAAAGAACAAAAAAAATCACCAATAGATATGTTGTTGGACGAGAAGAACGACGAAAACATCGTATTGTATGATGAAAATAACAAAGAAAACGAGTTTGAACAAATCGCTGTTATTCCAGTAGAAGATAAGACATATGTTTTGCTTAGACCAGTAGAAAAATGGGACGGACTAGGCGAAGACGAAGCAGTAGTATTTGCTATCGAAGAGATTGACGACGAAGATTGTCTAGTTCTTGAAGAAGACGACAAAGTCATCGACCAAGTATTTGACAATTATTATGACCTTCTAAGAAAACAAGGTATTGAAATCGACAACGAATAGTATTTGATATTTTGTTTAGTTTAGATTTTGATTTTAAAGGTGGCACGAGCCATCTTTTTTGTTTTTTATATTTTTATAAAATATATTTAAAAAATAACTTGTAAAAGGCGAAAAAATATGATACACTAGGCACGGTTTCATAGAAACACTACACACCCGTCCTATCAAATTCCTGTTGCCTGTATGGTGGGAAGGAGAGTTTTAAGGGATTGGGGAGGAATAAAAACAAGGAGGAAAATATGTCAGTAATTTCAATGAAGCAACTACTTGAGGCTGGTGTTCATTTTGGACATCAAACTCGCAAATGGAACCCAAAAATGGCTCCATACATTTTCACAGCTAGAAATGATATTCATATCATCAATCTAGAAGACACAGCAGTTTTGGTTGACAAAGCATACGATTATATAAAAGAGATGGCAAGTCAAGGCAAAACAATCCTATTCGTAGGTACTAAAAAACAAGCTCAAAAAGCAATCGAGGACGAAGCAAAAAGATGTGGAATGTATTACATCAACTCTCGTTGGTTGGGTGGTACACTTACAAACTTTAAGACTATCCGTAGCCGTATTGAGCGCCTAAACAAACTTAACACTATGGAGAAGGTAGGCGAGTTTAACTTGCTTCCTAAGAAAGAAGTAATTAAGTTGAAGGCTGAGAGAGACAAACTTGAGAAGAACCTTGGTGGTATCAAAGATATGACCAAACTTCCAGATGTTATGTTTATCGTAGACACAAAGAAAGAGCACATTGCAGTACAAGAAGCGCACGCTCTAAACATTCCTATTGTAGGACTTATTGATACAAACTGTGATCCAGATCAAGTAGATTATGTTATCCCAGGCAATGACGACGCAATCCGCGCGGTTCAACTTATTGCCGCAGCAATGGCAAACGCTGTAATCGAAGCAAAAGAAGGCGTAGCCCCTGCACTAGTTACAGATGAAGAAACAGCACCTGTTGAAGCAGAAGTTCCTGCTACTGAAAAAGTAGAAGAATAATTTTTAAGGAGATAGTATATGTTTACAACTGACGACATTGTTAAATTGAGAAAACGCACCAACGCAGGTATTATGGACTGCAAAAAAGCACTTGTAGCGACTGATGGCGACCTTGATAAAGCGACCGAATGGTTGAGAGAAAAAGGTATTGCCGCTGCTGCTAAAAAGGCTGACCGTATCGCCGCAGAAGGTGTAGTATATTCGTACATCCATATGGGTGGAAAAATAGGCGTTTTGCTTGAAGTAAACTGCGAAACAGACTTCGTAGCAAAATCAGACAAATTTTTGGAGTTCTGCAAAAACATTGCTCTTCAAATCGCCGCTGCTCGCCCTGAGTATGTAAGCCGTGACGAAGTTCCTGCAAATGTGCTAGAACACGAAAAAGAAATCCTTAAAGCACAAGCCCTAAATGAAGGCAAACCAGAAAAAATTATCGAGAAAATGGTTGAAGGTCGTATTAAGAAATTCTACGAAGACAACTGTCTTCTTGACCAAGCATATGTTAAAGAGCCAGACAAAACTATTACAGCTCTTCTAAACGATGCTATTCTTACTATCGGCGAGAAAATCACAATCAGAAGATTTACTCGTTATGAGATGGGTGAAGGACTTGTTAAGCGTAGTGACAACTTTGTAGAAGAAGTTATGGCTCAAACAAAATAGTCTAAAAAAATATATGCGTCAAGTTATGGCGTCATTATAAAATCATTATAAAAAATCAATGCAGTCACGCACAATTATTTGTCTGCATTGATTTTTTTATTTTCCTTGTCTAGCTGGTTTCTTGCCATTTTGCATCAACAACTTATAAACTTGTGAGTAGATTAAGGACTTGTCACACACTGGCCGTACACTAAGCACTAAGTAGAGTATATTAATTGCTTTATCACTTTTGATTCTACAAAAAACATTAAACTATTACATTTATTGCCATTTTAATTTGACAAAAAAATATAGAAATACTATCATTTTAAAAATGGAGGTTACAAATGAGTAAAAGTAAAAAGATTTTAGCTGTAATACTAACTGTTTTGTTTTTAGCAGTTGCTGGTTTTACCGTTTATACAATAATAAAGGGTAAAGATAAAGGAAAAGATTTAACTATAGAAAAAGTAGCTTCTCTTGTAGAACAAGCAAATGACAAATATGTAAGTGCAAATGCAAAGTTGGCTAAGGCGCTTAATGGTCAAGGCGCAGTAAACAACACTATTACTTCTTCATCTTTGTCGTATTTTGATTATCCAAGAGATGGAGTAGAATATAGTTTTGCTATGTCATGTGAAAAATTTTTTACAGAAATTGACGACAATATTTTATATCCATTTGGAATGTTAAATGGTATCTTGTCTCTTACAGGAAACGACAAGATGGAGTTGGGTAAAACATATGCTTATACATATGGCGATACTATCGAAACTTCTGAAGATAGAGTATTCGGGTCGGTTTACTATAAAAATAATTACTTAGTGCTTGAACAAGGATATGATAAAGATTACAAAAATTGTTATGGTGTTAAGCCTTATGAAGACTACATTAAGAGTAACACAAAGTTTATCGTAGAATTGGATGATACTAATGAAAATGTTCTTAGTATAGCATTATTGTCAGGATTGGTTTATCCTAATGATAGTGAAGCAGAAGACTCGGTATATATTTTAAATATGGGTGCAATTAGTTATAATTTTAAAACTAACGAGTTTTATGATCTTAATTATAATCATGTTGCAAATACATTAGTTGAAGCAAACAATTTATATGAAAAATTTATTAACAACAATCTTAATTTTAGTGATGTAAAATCATCATATGACAACAGTTTACAATACATAGCCAAAGGTAATGTTACTGATAATATAAATAACTTAAATTTTATAAGTAGTGATTATATAGAATCAAAGTATACTGGTGATAATAAAGATTCAAAAATAGCTGAATTGTTTAATGATTACAAGACAAAAGTTAGAGGTTTTGAAGTTTTCAAAGAAAGTAAAACTGATATCAAAAATTTTGTAGAATTGTCTAAAAATGCAAAAGCTTTAATAGAGAACAAAGCGTTGATATTTACAAACAGATTTGTTCATAGTTATAGTGATAGTGACGAAAAATTTTATTGCGCAGTTATTGAGGAAGATTTTGCTTCTTTAGATGCTAGATTTTTAAACGCTATTAAAACAAAAGTTAATGCTTATACATTGGCCGAATTCCAAAGTAGTAATATCGATATTTATACTGTAGAAGAGCTTGGTGTAGACGAAACTATTGTATCAACAAAGACACAAGCTTATTTGGATTATGTAAAAAAGGCAGTAGAAGCCATGATTAATAGGCAAACTGAGTATAAAAAACAATTTTCTAATGATACTTACTCAAGCTTGTTGATTAATACATATAATTTTAACACTGAAGTTGATACTGAAGAATCATATTTTAAATACGATAATACAAACTATTCGGTTGATAATTATAGTGGAGATTATTGTGAACCTACATACTCTATTAGCATATTGTTTACTCAAGAATCGCAAATGTATCGAGTAGTAATTAATATTTTTGATTTTGCAAATAAGTATCCTGCATAGCAATTATTGAAAAAGACCTAATACAAGGTCTTTTTTATTTTTATGTAAAAAAATGTAAGGTCGTGGGACTTTTGTGGATTAATTATTTGCTAATTGTAACTTTATTTAGTAATATATATTATATATTTATATTAAGGTGGGAAGTATGTACAACGAAGAAGTAGAATTATATTTAGACGATATGAAAGGAATGATTGACAAATCAATCGACCATTATTGTGACGAGTTGTTGCAAATAAGGGCGGGCAGAGCCAATCCGCGCATAGTTGAGAGAGTTATGGTGGACTATTATGGAACAATGACACCTATAAGTCAAATGGCGACAGTAAGTGTGCCAGAAGCGCGAATGGTGCTAGTAAGTGTGTGGGATATATCCCAACTTAAAAATGTGTCCAAAGCGATTGAGTCTGCCAATCTTGGTGTAAATCCTAGTGATGATGGAAGAGTCATAAGACTTGTATTCCCCCAACTTACAGAGGAACGCCGTAAAGAACTTTGCAAAGAAGTAAACAAACTTACTGAGAGCACAAAAGTTGTCGTAAGAAATGCGCGTCGTGATACACTTGATGCGTTTAAGACAATGAAGAAAAATTCGGACATCACCGAAGACGATTATGACAGACTAGAAAAAGATGTACAAAAGACTATTGACGACAACATTGCAAAAATAGACAAACTTTGTGCAAATAAAGTAAAAGACATAATGGAAGTGTAAAGGCGCATAGTTGTGCTCAATATACGAAAGACGGCAAATAAAAAAGTGGAGTGAGTATGACTAAATTTGAAAAATTGCCAAAACATATTGCATTTATAATTGACGGAAATGGAAGGTGGGCAAAAAAACGCGGACTGCCAAGGATGTTTGGGCATAGGGCAGGGGTGAAGACCTTAGAAGAGATAATCGACGAGTGTGCCCGACTAAACATTGGTGTTGTGAGCGTGTTTGGGTTTTCCACAGAAAACTGGAACAGACCACAGCCCGAACTTGATGGACTATTTGAACTTTTTGCAAACTTTTTCGACGATGAAAAGCAAGCAAAGTTTAATCGAATGGGCATCAAAGTAAGGATAATGGGCGACTACACAAAGTTTCCTGACAATCTGGTCGACAATACAAATCGTATGATAGAAGCGACTAGCAAAAACGACAAGATGATACTCAATATGGGCATAAACTATGGTGGTCATGACGACATATTAAGGGCAGTAAATAGTATCGTGCAAGAAGGCATTAGCAGTGTCGACAAAAAGGTCTTTGAAAACCACTTGTATACAGCGGGTTTGCCATATCCAGACTTTGTCGTGCGCACTAGTGGCGAACTTCGAATAAGCAACTTTATGTTGTGGCAAATGGCGTACAGCGAGTTGTATTTTCCACATACTCTTTGGCCGGATTTTCACAAAAAACAACTTTACAAAGCATTAAAAAGTTATAACAAAAGAAATCGCCGTTTTGGTGCGATAAAGGAAGATAAAAATGAAAAAAAGACTAATAACTAGTGTTTTTATTACGCTTGCACTTGTGCTTGCGTTTGTGTCAAGAGCGCTTACACTTTATGTGTTTGACTTGCTTTTCGCGGGTCTTGCAGTTATGGGCTGTGTAGAAGTTGCGCGCGTAATGGAACGCTTTAAAAGATATCCGCACATTGCGGTCGCTGGCAGTATCCCTGCGGTGATGTATATTGCGTGTATAGTTCTTATTAAAAAACAACTTACTTGGCAATATTATATGGTGGCACTTCTTGGTGTGATTATTCTATATTTCTTTGTAGTATTTTTGATTACACTACTTATGAAAAAGACCACTGATGCTGAAATGGAAAAATATGGTTTGAGCGGTGTTAAAAGGTCGTCATATGCTTATGAAAAGGGCTTTAATACATTGTTTTTGGTGTTTTATCCAAGCCTACTATTTATGTCGCTAATAATGTTAAACCACTTGTCCGAACTACCTAACCTTATCGCTATTGAGAGTGATACAAAGAATCTTACTTTGTTTGTGTTACTTCTTGCTGTGGTGTGCACAATTTGTACTGACACCTTTGCATATCTTGTAGGAAGTTCGCTTCGTGGGCCAAAACTTTGTCCGCGCATTAGTCCAAACAAAACCATTAGTGGTAGCGTAGGTGGACTATTTGGTGGTGTGGTTAGCGCATTGCTACTATATCTAATTTTTATCACTAACAAGTCGTTTGTTGTGGCTTTTAGTGCTATTGGTGGACAAGTTTGGCATATAGTAGTTCTAGGCATACTAGGGTCTGTTATTAGTCAATTTGGAGACCTTTTTGCCAGCGCTCTCAAACGCCATGCACGCGTTAAGGACTACGGAACTATTTTCCCTGGTCATGGCGGGGTTATGGATAGAGTAGACGCTCTTATCTTCAACTCATTCTTTGTATTAATTTTTATGTTATTTCTAATTTAGGAGTAGTGTTTTGATATCATTGTTAGGCAGTTTCTCTTCGGTTATGATGAGTTTTCTTTACATCGTGCTTGCTATCGTAATTTTGATGTTTATGATTACTGTGCACGAATTTGGTCACTATACCGCAGGAAAAATTTTCAAATTTAAAATTTACGAGTTCTCCATAGGCTTTGGCAAGGCTCTGTTTAAGAAAACCAAGAAAAATGGCGAAGTTTTTGCGATAAGACTTATTCCACTTGGTGGCTATTGTGCTTTTGGCGAAGACGAAGAAGACACCGACCCAAATGCTTTCAATAATCAAGCGTGGTGGAAACGCGTTATCGTGCTTGCTAGCGGGGCATTGTTCAATTTCTTGTCTGCAATACTTTTTTGTGTAATTTTGCTTTCTGTTGTGGGAAGCGGACAATCGGAGATTACAAGTGTTACGCCGGGGAATACAAACGACCTTAGAGTGGGCGATGTTGTTACTCGCATTGATGGGAAAAAATCGACCTTTCTAAACGGCGGTTTTCGTGGACTTACTTCAAAGGTAAACGACGACACTACAAAGATAGTTCTTACTGTCGAGCGTGTGGTTGATGGCAAAAAACAAACCATTGAAGTGCCAGTTTACAAAAAATTGGTCGAATTGACAGACGAAAACGGCGTTGTTATCACAAACGACGATGGCACTCCTGTCACCGGATACCAAATTGGCGTGACCACTGCATACCACAACTATTCATTTGGAAAATCGCTTCTTAAAGCGGTTCCGTTTGCTTTCGAACTTGCTTGGGAGTGCCTTGTTATCCTTGGCAAACTTCTCATCGGTCAGTATGGACTTCGAGATATTGGCGGGCCGATTACGACTGTTACGCAAATAGCTAAGGCAAGTAGCCAAAGTATGCTTAATCTGCTACTTCTAATTCCACTTATTGCTGTCAATCTTGCTGTGTTTAATCTGCTTCCAATCCCCGCTCTCGATGGTGCAAGAATCGTGTTTGTGCTAATCGAAGCGATTAGACATAAGCCAGTTAATAAGGACATCGAAGCGAAAATACACACAGTGGGGATTATTGTGCTTTTTGCTTTTGTTATACTGGTCGACTTTTTACAAATGGTGGTTTTTAGGTAAATACTATGGACGAACTTTTAGAGTATATTAATAAACAAACCAACAACACTTACAGGAAGTTAAAACTTGTAGGTGTTGTTTATGATAAAGAGAGAAATGTAAATACTTTCAGATTTGTGTACGATTATCCTGCTCTTTATCAAAAAAATAAAGATGAAATAATCGCCCTTATAAAGCGGTTTTATAAAGACGAAATCGATGTCGAAGTCAAACTTTCAAAATCCTATCTTGACGAAGACGCTATCAAAAATCTTGTTTATCGTGTGTTTAGCGGGGACGCTAGTGTGCTAGGTTTTGAAAAGAAAGACATTGATGTTTCTATCGAAAACAACAATGTGCTTGTCACTATTCTTTTGAAAAAAGATTTGTATGACCACTATATGTCGCAAAATATTGCACGCAAAATCGAAACAGAGTGTGAAAAATACTTTTTTGCATCGTTTAAAGTTTTGTTAAGTGAAAGTGCGGGCGTAAATGCAAACGATATTTTGGCAGAAAAAGAAAGAGAAATTGAAGAACAATACTACGAAGAAATGCCTGTGTACAGTGAGTACAAGGTCGAAAATGTAAAACATCTTTTCGGGCCAGAAATAGCAAATGCTGTTTTGCCGATAAAGGCTATTTCTACTGAAATGGAACATGTCGAAGTCGGCGGTGTCGTAAACTACTTTTTGAAAAAATCATATTTGAAAAAGACCAAAACCAATCCCAATGGTGAAGAAAGATATTTTTACAAGTTTGCTCTAAAATATGACGATAGCACCATAAACTGTACATATTTTCCGTCTAAAAATGATGGTGAAAAAATAGAAGAAGTTGGTGATGGTGACAATATAGTTATTGTGGGCAGTGTTGAGTCCTACAACAACAATTTGAGTGTGCGAGTAAAGGGCATAAGCGAGTGTACTTTGCCACAAATTAAAGAAAAAGAAGTAAAAGAAAAGACATGTCCAAGTAGTTATGTTTTTGTAAAACCCGAGCCATATATCAATCCTACACAAGAAAACTTTTTGATGGTTGAGCGACCAGTAAACGAGTTTTTAAAACAAAACGATGTGGTTGTGTTCGACTTCGAAACCACTGGACTTGATTATCAAACATGCGAGATTATCGAAATAGGTGCGGTCAAAGTGCGAGAAGGCAAGTTGATAGAGACTTTTTCGTGTTTTGTCAAGCCCAAAGAACTTATCAGCAGTGAGATAACTCAAATCACAAACATCACAAATGCAATGGTTAAGGACGCACACCCAATATCCGATATTATCCCAGACTTTTACAAGTTCTGTCATGGTTGTGTGCTTGTCGCTTACAATATCGATTTCGACTACAAATTTTTAAACAAGGCGGGCACTCATATGGGCTACAAGTTCAACAATCGTCAAGTCGATGCGTTGTATCTTGCACGCAAAGAAGTTAAGGGTGCAAAGACATTCAACTTGAAAAGTATTGCCACAAGACTGGGCGTAAATCTCGACAATGCCCACCGTGCAATCAACGATGCAATCGCTACTGCCGAAGTTTTATTGCTTGTTAGCGACAATGTTTCGCCTAAATAGTCATAAAAACTATTGATTTTGTTAATATAATATGTTATATTAGATATAACTAAAATAAATTATGCTAAAGTGGGTTTTTTAATAAATCCACTTTTCAATTTATATAAGGAGTTTTTATGAAAGGAAAAGTAGTGAGCCTTTGCTTCGACACTATAAAAAATATTGTTGAAGAAAAAGGTTATGTGCTTGTCGATGTCGAATACAAAAAACAAAACACTGGCATGGTGCTTGAAGTTGTGATTGACAAAGACGGCGGAGTAAATATAAACGATTGTGAGTGTGTTTCGCGTGCTCTTGATGCACCACTTGATGCACTTGACCCTACAAACGGAGCATCATATAGCCTTAATGTTTCGTCAATGGGTCTTGATAGACCTATCACAACACCATATCAATTTGAAAAGTATATCGGCAAAGAGATAGAAGTTAAGTTTTATCAATCACAAAAAGAATATGGCGGGAAAAATATGGTAGGACTACTTGAAAAATGGTCGGAAGACTATGTCGAGATAAAATCAAACGAAACTGTATATAAGATAGAAAGAAAAAACATTGCACAAATAGTGCCTGTAATTAGATTTTAGGAGAAAGGGAAAATGATAAACAAGGATTTTTTTCAAGCATTAAATGATTTGGAAGAGCAAAAAGGAATAAACAAAGAGTATTTTATAGAAGCATTGGAGTCGGCGCTTACTTCGGCCTATAAAAAACACATAGGTGAAGCAAAGAGTGCAGAGGTCAAGCTTAATCCAGAGAAAAATTCAATCAAGATTTACTCTTACAAAACAATTGTAGACGAAGTGGAAGACCCAGACAAAGAGATAAGTCTTGCCGAAGCAAAAACAATTAAGAAAAGTTATAAAGTAGGAGATGTCGTAGCGCAAGAAGAAACTCCTAAAAACTTTGGTCGTATTGCTGCCCAAACTGCAAAACAAGTTGTTATGCAAAGATTAAGAGAAGCAGAACGCGGACAAATAATGGACGAAGTAAGTAGCAAACAAGACGAACTTATCACTGTTATTGTAAGACGAATGGAAGGTGAAAATGTTTACTGCGATATGGGAATGACCCAAGTAGAAGGCGTTCTTGGTCCAAACGACCGTATTCCGGGCGAGAAATACACACCAAATAGTCGTATCAAAGTGCTAGTTAGAGCGGTCAAAGAGTCATACAATATGCCTTATGTCCAACTTACTCGTACCAGTCCAAACTTTGTAAGAAAACTTTTCGAACTTGAAGTGCCAGAAGTACTATCAGGTGATGTTGTAATTAAAAACATCGTAAGAGAAGCAGGCTATCGTACAAAACTTGCTGTTTATTCAAACAACCCAAATCTTGACTGTGTAGGCGCTTGCGTCGGAAACAAAGGTATGAGAGTAAACGCTATCGTCAACGAACTTAATGGTGAAAAGATTGATATCGTACTTTACAACGAAGACCCTGTTGAGTTTATTTCAGCAGCCCTAAGCCCAGCGACTGTTTTGCATGTCGAGCTTAATCAAAACGAAAAGTCTTGCCTTGCAGTAGTTCCTGATGACAAGTTGTCGCTTGCAATAGGTAAGAGCGGACAAAATGTTAGACTTGCTGCTCGTCTTACAGGTTGGAAGATAGATGTAAAAGCAAAGAGCGTTGTGCCTTCATTTGACCTTAATGACGACTTTGCATCTACTGAAAATATGGACACAAATTATGACCAACTATTTGACGGTGACGATGCGTTTGGAGATCTAAACTAATGAAAAAAACACCTATGCGTATGTGTGTTGCTTGCAGAAATATGTTTCCAAAGTCAGAGATGACAAGGGTTGTGCAAAAACCTAATGGTGATTTTGTACTTGACCCCACAGGCAAACTTAATGGTCGCGGTGCATATGTATGTAATAGCAACGCATGCATAAACAAGTGTGTCAAAGCACATTTGTTTAATCGCTCGTTTAAGACAAACATAGACGAAAAAATATATGAAGATGTCAAGGAGAATACGGTTGGAGAAGACAAATAAAATCCAAACATATCTTGGTTTTTCAATTAAAAATCGTTCAATAGTGTATGGACTTGACAATATCTGGTCTTGTCGCAAACATCTTTATGTGATTGTTGTTGGCGACAATTTGACCGAAAAAAATCAAAGCAAAATACTCAATTTTGCAAAGAGCAAAAACTGCACACTTACAAAAGTGGAAGGCTGTTTTGGCGAACTTATAGGTCGACCTTCTTGCAAATTGGCAGGAGTAACCGATAAAAATCTTGCTCAGGCGATAATAAATGGCACTGACATTATATATAAAGGGGAACTTTAATCTTGGAGAAAAATACAAACAAACCACAACACAGCACATCATTTGAAAACTTGAAAACACTTGGTGGATTACTTAGTACAAACGAACTTAATTCGTTTGTGAGTGCGATATCGAAAGCAAAACTAGCACTCGACAATTACTGTAAAATCTTAAAATCAAAAGAGCAAACAATATCACACACTGATGTTGTGGAAACTCCTGCGCCGAAAGAGGTATATACCCCTAAATCTTTTGAGCGCCCAAATACTCCAAACAAGCCATTTGAAAAAAGACCTGACTATCGAAATGACAATAGGTCGAGCGAAAATAGAGGATATGGAGCGCGTCCAAATGGTGGTATGCGACCAAATCAATCGCAAAACCCAAATCGCCCAATGCAAAATCGTCCTAATGGACTAGGCGGAAGACCACAAGGAACAGGTAGACCTGCACCAAATGGAGCACGCCCTGCTTCAAAACCTGACTTTGCAAAAGTCGAGAAAGTGGCAATCCCTACTAAGCCAGAGCGTACATTTGGAAACAAAAACAAGTCAAAAGTAGTAGATAGTGACAAGCAAGGTCTAAATATCAAAGCAAAAATCCGTATGGGTTTTGTCGAACTTGACGACTATGAAGCAGAAGAGCGTATGGGAAGAGTTCGTGCGCTAAAACCTAAGAAAAACAAGCAAAATGCAGTTGTGGAAAAACAAGAAATAACCGAAGCAGTAATCACAACTGACAATTTGACAGTTAAAATACTATCAGAAAAACTTGGCAAACCAGCGACAGAAATTATCAAGAAATTTATGATGCTAGGAATGATGCCAAACATCAATAGTGTAATTGATTTTGCTACTGCCGAACTTGTAGCAAGCGAGTTTGGAATCACTTTAAAACGCAATGTCGACAAAAACTATGAAGAACAACTTCAAGAGATGTTTGAGCAAAGAGATGAAAATCTAGTTAAGCGTCCACCAATAGTGACTGTAATGGGACACGTAGACCATGGTAAAACTTCGCTTCTAGACGCAATAAGAAAAACAAATGTTGTGTCTGGCGAGGCGGGCGGAATCACCCAACACATTGGTGCATATTCGATTGAAGTCAACAATAGAAAAATCACATTTATTGATACCCCAGGACACGAAGCATTTACTGCAATGCGTGCGCGCGGTGCAAAGGTTACTGATATAGCGATCTTGGTTGTGGCAGCCGATGACGGAATTATGCCACAAACAGTTGAAGCCATCAACCATATAAAGGCAGCAGGCGTTCCTATGATAGTTGCCATCAACAAGATGGACAAACCAACTGCAAATCCAGATAGAATAAAACAACAACTTACTGAGTATGACATTGTTCCAGAAGAATGGGGTGGTGACGCTATAATCGTGCCAATCTCAGCGGTTACTGGTCAAGGCATTGACAAACTTCTTGAAATGATACTTCTTGTAAGTGATGTTGCTGGCTTTACTGCTGACCCTAGTCAAGACGCAAGCGGTTATGTTATTGAAAGCCGTCTTGATAAAGGCAGAGGTGTTGTTGCGACAGTTCTTGTGCGCGATGGTACACTCAGAGTTGGTGACTACATCGTGTCTGGTGTTGCTAGTGGTAGAGTAAGAGCAATGATGGATTATAAAGGTGCGAGTGTTAAAGAAGCACCACCTAGCACAGCAGTGTCAGTTCTTGGATTTAATGTTGTGCCAGAAGCAGGCGAGAAAGCATATGTAGTCGATGAAAAATTGGCTAAAAACATTGTTGCTGAGCGTACAGCTAAGTTGCAAGTTGAAAAAGGAAACCAAGGCACAAATATCACCCTTGAAGACTTCCTAAAACAATCTGCTGATAAAGAAATTAAAGTATTAAACATCATAATAAAAGCCGATGTAAAAGGCTCATCCGAAGCGCTTAAAGATACACTTGAAAAGATACAAAACGAAGAAGTTAAAGTAAAATGTATCCACGCATCTGTTGGTGGAATCAATGAGAGTGATGTGTTGCTTGCACAAGCCAGCAATGCCATCATTATCGGATTTAATGTTAGACCTGATGCTAAGGCAAAAGTATTGGCTGAGAGAAATGGTGTTGATGTAAAATTGTATCGCATTATTTACGAAGCTGTTGATGATATCACTATGGCCATCAATGGTATGCTTACTCCTAAATTTGAAGAAGTTACTCTTGGTCATGCTGAAATAAGACAAGTCTTCAAAATTAGTAGTGTCGGCAATATTGCAGGTTCGTATGTTACTGATGGTGTTGTTAATCGTGGTGCAAAAGCTAGACTACTTAGAAATAATATTGTTGTAGCCGAGACTGAGATAGAGACACTTCAACAACAAAAAGACGATGCCAAGACAATGAAAGCTGGCTACGAATGCGGTATCAAACTTAAAAATTACAATGACATCAAAGTCGGCGATGTTATCGAAGTATACGAAATGAAACAAATATAGGAGAGATTATGAGTAGTACCCGAATACTAAAAATTAATGGCGAAATACAAAAGTATCTTAGCGAGATTATTACTTATGATATGAAAAACCCTTTAATCAAAGGTATTATCAGTATTACTCGCGTTGACACAACAACTGATCTTAGCCTTTCAAAGGTTTATGTAAGCATATTCTGCCCAGGTAGTGACAAACAAGAAATCTTTAATCAAATCTTGCACTCCGCAGGATATCTTAGACGCGAACTTTGTGAGCGTATAGACCTTAGAAAAGTTCCTTATCTCGAATTTATACTTGACGATTCGTACGAGTACGGTCAAAGGATAGAAAAAGTTATTGACGAAATAAACGATAAAAGGAACGATAATGAAATATAACACTAAGATGTTGGACATCTTAAAAAACGCTAAGCATGTTGCCATATTTGCGCACAAACGCCCAGATGGTGACTGCTTTGGCTCGGCTTCGGCTCTAAAACAAGCACTCATTCAAATGGGTGCTGTTTGCGATATATACTGCGATTGTGTTTTGCCGGAAAACTATAAGTTTATAAAATACATCAAAGACATCAACAAAGTCACCTGTGCAGAGTATGACTTAGCAGTTGCGGTCGATTGTTCGGATCTAAACCGAATGGGAAAATATGCGACATTGTTTTCGTCTATTGGCTTGTCTATAAAGATAGACCACCATAAGACCCAAGAAGATTTTGCAACATACAACTATGTTGAGCCGATAGGGAGTACATGTGAGATATTGTACTTTATACTCACCGAACTTGGCGTTAAGTTTGATGCAGACATTGCTTGTGCACTTTATGCGGGCTTGTCGTCTGACACTGGCTGTTTTATGCACAACTCGACCACAAGTCAAACACACTATGTCGCAAGCAAACTTATGGAGTACAACTTCAATTTTGATGAAGCAAATTATTATTTGTTTAAGCGCAAAACAATCGGGCAAGTAGGACTACTAAAAACAGCACTATCGCATATGCGTTTTCTTGTAGACAACACGCTTGCTATTACATATCTTACAAGTAAAGACTTTTCTGAGCAAAACTGTACAAATCTCGAAACATTTGGGATTGTGGATACTTGTGTAAACATTGACTGCGCTAAGATTGGCGTGTTGATAAGTGAAGAAAGAGCGGGACTATATACTTGCAGTTTTCGAAGTAAAGGTGATGTTGATGTGTCAAAGATTTGCGAAACCTTTGGCGGTGGCGGTCACAAAAATGCGTCTGGCTGTAATGTATTTGGCTCGTACAACACTGTCATTGCAAAAATAGAGAAGGCAGTTAGGGAGTATTATGCAGGGATTTGTTAGTGTATACAAACCTAGCGGAATGACTAGCAGTAGTGTGGTTTGTAAAATAAAAAAACACTTTCACATAGACAAAATCGGGCATATGGGCACGCTTGACCCGCTTGCAAGTGGCATTTTGCCGATTGCGATAGGGAAAGCCACTCGAATGTTTGATTATTTTTTGGACAAAACTAAAAGATACATAGCGGTGTTTGATTTTAGTTATACGACTGACACATTGGACTGTACTGGGGCTACTTTAAACTCATCGAAAATAGATGTGAGTATTGATATGCTCAAAAATGTTTTGCCACAATTTGAAGGCGACATTATGCAAGTTCCGCCAATGTATAGCGCGAAAAATGTTGGTGGTGTGAGAGCCTACAAACTTGCCCGTGCTGGCGAAACTGTAGAGTTAAAGCCAAAATGTGTGCACATAGAAAGTATCAAGTGTGTAAAGCAAATTGACAAAAACATTTTTCAATTTGACATCGTGTGTGGCAGTGGAACATACATTAGAAGCCTTGCGCGCGATATAGCAAGTGCACTTAATACATATGGTTGTATGACAAGTTTGGAGCGAGTAGAGAGCGGGAAATTTGTAAAAGAAACTAGCATCACGCTTGACGAATTGTTAACAAAAGATGACCTTACAAATTTTCTTATTCCAGTCGAAAAAGTATTTGTTTCTTTTGGACAAATCACATTAAATAAATCAAATTCAAGACTGCTTAATGGGCTTAGTGTGACACTTGACTTAATGGACGGAAAGTACTTTTTAATGGACAGTGGAAATGCTGTTGCTGTGATAGATGTAAAAAATAAAGTAGGTACTATGCAAACCTACCTAAAGGAGTAGCAAATGATAAAGTTTGGGCCATCGGGCATATGCGAAATGTTTGTTGCGGAGGGATACAAAACAACTCTGCAAATGGCTAAATGGTTAAGCGAGAAAGGGCTTAATGCTTACGAATATTCGTTTAGTAAGGGCGTAACTCTTAGTGACGAAACTGCAATGGCGATTGCTGACCAAATGAAAAAATACAATATTACAATTAGTGCGCATGCCCCTTATTTTATAAACTTTGCAAATGTGAGTGATGAGATGGCATATAAGAGCATAGGTTATGTCATTAGTAGTTTGAAAAAACTACGCGTACTTGGCGGAAATCATCTTGTAGTTCATCCAGCGTCACTTGGCAAGCTTGACCGAAATGACGCAATCAAACTTACTAAGGAAAGACTATTGTGGCTTAAAGATGTCATTATTGAAAATGGTCTTGATGATATGTATGTATGTCTTGAAACAATGGGTAAAATGGCTCAAATAGGCACATACGAAGAGATAATAGACTTTTGCACATTATTTGACCACTATATTCCTACACTGGATTTTGGACACATTAACGCGCTTACACAAGGTAGTCTAAAAACCGAAGAAGACTATGAAAAGATAATTAAGTATGGCATAGATAAATTGGGATATGACCGAATGAAAAATGTCCATGTGCATTTCAGTAAAATCGAATATGCGTCAAAGGGAGAGATAAGACACTTGACTTTTGATGATAAAATATATGGTCCAGAGTTTTTGCCACTTGCAAAAGTAATAAAGAAATACAATCTCGAACCTGTTATTATTTGCGAGTCGCGTGGCACTCAAACTCGTGATGCTATGTCTATGAAACAAATGTATGAAAGTATCTAAATTTGTAATATATTGACGCAATTTAAAGTATGACTTGTTCATACTTTTTTTTGTTGTCATTATTTCAATGTGTGGCAAATATCATACTGAAAAGGTGAGATATGTTAAAAGAAATATTGCCAAATTTTTTGTATGAAAGTATATGTGGAGTGCCCTTTGAAAAGATAAATGAAATACGTCTAAGGGTAGGTAGCCTTATCACGATAAATGTGGGCGGAACTTGTCTGTATCTAACATACAATGGTCTGTCAAAATCGGTTGGTGACGGGATAATAATTAAGTCGTGCAATTTAGATTATATACTGCAAAAGATATCCAACAACTCATTGTATTCAATCAATGACCAACTCATAAATGGATATGTTACATATCAAGGTCTTCGCATAGGTGTTTGTGGTGAAATAGTGTATGGTGAAAATAGTATAAAAACTGTAAAAAATATTAGTTCACTAAATATCCGTATCCCGCACATTATAAAAAATTGTAGTCTAAAAGTGTATGGAAATCTGGTTGAGGGTGGTGTCAAAAATACACTAATTATCTCCCCGCCGGGTGCTGGCAAAACTACATTTTTGCGTGATTTTGCATATCAGTTGAAGATGCGTGAGCACAATCCAAACCTGCTTATTGTTGACGAGCGATGTGAGATAACATCTGTTTATGAAAAAGAGATATTTGCGGGCATTGATATTATCAAAAACTGCACCAAAGAATATGCGTTTAGCAATGGCATTAGGAGTATGTCACCAAATGTGATAATAACCGACGAGATTAATGTGGACAAGGACCTTGATGCGATCCAAAACGCCATCACTTCGGGAGTAAAAGTGATAGCGACGCTTCACGCAAAAGACATAATCGATTTGAAAAGTAAAAACTCTTTTAAGGAAATGCTTAGAAAAGAGATGTGGGAAAGAATAGTTGTCATTGGTACATCAAACGGACTTGGGACTATTGAGGGGGTCTACAACCAAAACTTGCGTTGTATATATATGTGATGAAATTTGTATTGTTACTAATAGTTTTTATTACTTGTGTTTACATTGGGTTTGAAATAAAAAAATACTTCGAAGATAGAGTAAAACTATCTGATGCAATATTAAGTTTTTGTGAGTACGCCAAAAAGCAAATTGATTTTTACAACACTCCCAAAGACCAAATCATAGACCAGTACAATAGTGGGATTTTGAAAAAGGTTCTTAGTGGCGAGAGTGACAAATTGCTTAGTGTCAATGAAAACAATAAGGTGCAAGAATTCTTATTGTCAATAGGCAAGTATGATGCTCAAAACGAACTCAATAATATAGAGTTTTACAAGTTGTATTTTCAATCTTTAAAGGAAAAATGCACGCAAGATTTACAGAAAAAAGGTGGGCTCTCTCTAAAACTAAGTATACTTATTGGCATACTACTATGCATACTACTATTTTAGTGTTATGCAAACTCATAAATATTGGCTTTGTGTGGGGGAAATATGAATATAGATATTATTTTTAAAATAGTCGCTATTGGCATTCTTGTTGCGGTCGCAAATCAAGTGTTAAAATACTCTGGCAAAGATGAAATTGCCACTCTCACTACACTTGCCGGAGTGATAGTAGTTTTGTTTATGATTATTAATATGATAAGCGACCTTTTTTCCACAGTTAAAAATTTGTTTTCGCTGTACTAGGTGTGCCTATGGAAGTAGTCAAAATTGTAAGCATAGGCATCATAATTTGTCTTTGTGCATCTATGTTAAAATCTGTAAGCCCGCAGTTTTCGCTTATTGTGATAATCGCAGGAAGCATAACTCTTTTACTATATATTCTAAATTATTTCACTCAAATATTTACATTGTTTAATAGCGTGGTTGTTAAGGCGGGCATCAGTGTAAGTCTGTTTGGAACACTGCTAAAAATTATGGGCGTGGGATACTTGGTTGAGTTTGGGGCGTCAGTGTGTGCTGATAGCGGTTATTCGTCGATTGGTGACAAAGTTATACTTGGTGGGAAAGTCATCATATTTACTATGGCTTTGCCTATACTAAACAATCTCTTCAATTTGCTGTTGGAGTTGATAGATAAATGAAAAAAGTCGTTATTATACTTGCAATGGTGCTTTTGATATTTTCACTTGTCCCCAAAACTCAGACATCTTCGTTTGCTGAAGATCTTGGCACTGTGATAGATGAACAAGTCGAAAACCTTGATACATCTGGGCTTGACGATTTGACACAAGACATCAAGTCTATTACAAGTGGTCGGTCGTTTAAAGAAATAATAAAGGACATTGTTTCGGGAAAGTACAACACTCAATATGGAAGTACTCTCAATTTTATAATCAAATCTTTTAGTGACCAGTTAAATGGCGTTGTGCCTGTTATGATACTTGTTGTGGTGCTAGGAGTAATGTCGCTAGTACTCAAAAACTTTCGACCTTTACAAAACTCTAATGGCGTTGGCGAAATTATGAGCCTTGTATGTTATTGTATGGTTGTGATAATCATTGTTTCTGTTGTGAGCAGTGTAGTGTCGACCACTTATCAGACAATCTCAAAAATACAGTCACAAATGGAATGTGTTTTTCCCATACTGCTCACGCTACTCACTGCTACGGGCGGGATAGTGAGTGTTGGAATATATTCGCCACTTGTTGCTATTTTGACAACAGGCGTGTCATTGCTTTTCAGTAAAGTGTTTTATCCACTTTTTATCATCGCATTTGTCTTTGTCATTGTTGGGCATTTGTCCAGCAGTGTCAAACTTAACAAGATGTCGGGTTTTGTAAATTCGGTTTTTAAATGGGGCGTTGGTCTTACTTTTACATTGTTTGCGGGTTTTCTTACTATCCAAGGCATATCGGCTGGCAAGTACGACACTATAAGTCTAAAAGCAACTCGTTTTGCTATGAAAAACGCAATCCCTATCGTTGGCGGTTATCTAAGCGACGGACTTGACTATGTGCTGTTGTCGTCTGTACTTATTAAAAATGCGGTTGGTGTCGGTGGACTACTGATATTGCTCGGAGTTGTGCTTGCGCCTATTATAAAAATACTTCTACTAAAACTTGCTTTGCAATTTACTGCTGGTGTTATTGAGCCTATGTCCGACAACAATATTTCGTCGTTTTGCGAAGGCGTGTCCAAGGTGCTGGTTTATCCTCTTGTCATACTGTTGTCAATCTCGTTTATGTATATTTTGACAGTTGGACTCATTATGTGTACAGTGGCAGGTGTGTGATGAAAGAGTGGCTTATTAGTATAGTTGGAATTGTGTTTTTGGGAGTCCTTGTAGATATCATCTCGCCAAATGGTAAAACAAACCATATTATAAAATGCGTTTTTTCTTTGTTTGTACTTATTGTTATAGTTACGCCTGTTTTAAAAATATTTAAAAAGGACTGGAATATAGAAACAAACATACAAGGTGATTGGATAGAGAGCGTCAAAGAACAACGAATATCAGCACTAGAAGAAAAAGTCGGAAACCATTTGTATGAGAAGGGCATTGCGTGTGTTGTCGAAATAGAAGCGGAAGATGTAGGAAATTGTATTAATATTGGACAAGTCAAAATATACATCAGTAAATCTGTTCTAAACAATATGGACGAGCATATAAATAAGTATAAACATATTACTGACTTAGTTAAAGAAGTTGTGGAGGTGGACGAGGAGATAGTGGTTTATGAAGTCTTGTAACAGCGTTGTGGTCTCAAACATAAGTGAGCAAAGCATAACTACGCTAAACGGGAAAAGCCCGCCCAAGACGCAAAACAAAGCAAAAAGCATAACACTGCCCAAGATATTTAGTATCAAAGGAATGAAAGTGCTTTTGCCGGTGTTTGTGCTTGTAGTGTGTGCGTTGCTCATAATGAAATCTTTGCCGTCTAGTCAAAGCAAAACAAGTTCGAAGACCGATTCAGGCAGTATAAGTTATACAAGTAGTTTGGAGTACATATCCATACTCGAAGAAAAACTAACTAAGGTACTAAGCGAGATAAATGGTGCTGGCAAAACCAGCGTAATGATATCGATTGATTCGAGTCCGATACTCACAATAGCCAAAAACGAAGAAATCAAAACAGTTTCGTCGTCAGGTGGCAGTACAACGACTACTACATACGAACCTATTTATAGTACGATAAACGGCAAGTCAAATCCGTTAATCATAGGTGAAACACTGCCAAATATAAAAGGTGTGATAGTAGTAAGTAGTGGGGCTAGGGACATAAGGGTCAAGCTTGATATCATCAATGCGGTGCGAACAGCGCTAAATGTGTCGAGTGACATAATAGATGTATTTATAGGGGGTTAGTATGACTAAGAAAAAGAGATTTTTTATTATTGCAAGTTTTTGTTTGTTGCTTGCAGTGACAGCGGTGTTAAACATCGTGCTAAACAACAATATTTCGGCAAAGGCCAAAACCAATGGTGACAATGTGATAAGTACAGCAAACTTTTTCACCAACTATCGTGATGATAGAGCAAACACATACAATCAAGAGATGATATATTTGAAAGCCATCATTGATAGTGAAAATACAAGTGCGGAGGCAAAACAAAATGCCGAAGCGGAGATGTTGAAACTAAATCAAACAATCAACACCCAAACCACACTTGAAAACAACATCAAGTCGCTTGGATTTAGTGATGTAGTAGTGTCAGCGCTTACAAACAATGTAAATGTAATAATCAAAGGCAAGGCATTTGCAGACGAAGAATTGTCGCAAATTGTCAATGTTGTCGAAACTTGCAGTGATTATACCTTTGATAATATCAAAATTATTCCAGTAGAATAATTGCAAAAGAGAATTGTTTGTGATATACTTACCCTGTAAAAAGGAATTGGAGTATGGTATATAAAGACAACAATTATCTTAATAAACCCGCTAAGGGAAGAGTAACTTATGACCGCAATATCGTGTTGTCAGTTATTAACCTTGCTACAAAAGAGATAGCAGGGGTAAGTAGCTTGGTAGCAAACTTTGGCTCTGTCTTAATGCGTTGGTTTAGCAACAACTACTATGAAGGTGTAAAAATCACTTATATTAATGACTCAATGAATGTTGATGTTTATCTAAATGTGTTTTATGGATATAATGTATCTGAGATAGCATATAAAGTTCAAGAAAACATCAAAAACAGTCTTGCGTCAATGATTGAGATGAAAATTGACCGAATAAATGTTCATGTCCTAGGTGTGGATTTTCCTAAGGACGAAGAAATAGTATAGTAATAGACCCTTGACTTTATGGAGCCAGGGGTTTGTTTTTGTGAGGAGATTATGGGAAGAATAACAGCAAGAGAAAAATTGTTTCAATTAGTTTTTGAGCAATGCTTTCATGACGAAAGTGATTTTTTGTACGATGAGATAATGTCGGACGAAAATATTGACGAGGAAAACAAAAATTGGTTGAGTGATATGTATGGTGAGATAGTCGATAAAAAAACTATTATACTAGACGACCTTGCAAAATACATCAAAGTGTATAAGGTCGAAGATGTATATAAAGTTGATTTAGCTATACTTATGATGGCATTGTATGAGATAAAATACTACAAATTGACCCCAGCCAAAATTGTAGCCAATGAAAGTGTCGAACTCGCTAAAAAGTTTTCCACACCTAAAAGTGCTAAGTTTGTAAACGGAGTAATAGCAAATATAATCAAAGACAACGAGTAGTTATGTTATGGAAAATTGTGTATCAGTAGCACAACTTAATAAGTACATCAAAAACATTTTTGATAGCGAAGTTATGTTGCAAAACATAAGTGTTTTTGGTGAAGTAAGCAGTTATACGATTAGCAATGGCATTGCGTACTTTAATCTTAAAGACGAAGACAATTTGCTATCGTGTGTTCTTTTTGGAGCGGGCAAGTTTGATGTGCCAAAACTAGGTGATATGGTACTTGTCACTGGTAGTATGAATTACTATTTGAAAGGTGGTAGGTTGTCTTTCAATGCTACAAAAATTATGCCTTATGGCAAAGGTCTGCTATATGAGAAGTTTTTACAACTCAAAGATGCTTTGGAAAAGAAAGGCTACTTTGATGTTGCACGCAAAAAACCTATTCCTGATAGGGTCAAACGCATAGGTGTAGTAAGTTCGCCCACAGGTGCGGTCATTCAAGATATTATAGATGTGACCACTAGACGAAACGACGGAATTGATATTGTGTTGTATCCAGTAAAAGTTCAAGGCGTGGGTGCTGAGTTTGAAATTGCAAAGGGTATTGACTTTTTTAGTGAATATGATAATATTGATGTCGTAATTGTTGCGCGTGGTGGTGGCAGTCTTGAAGATCTCCAACCTTTCAATACTGAGGTTGTTGCGGACGCTACATACAGGTGTAAAAAACCGCTTGTGAGTGGTGTTGGACACGAAACAGACTTTACTATAATAGACTTTGTGTCTGACCTTAGAGCGCCGACACCGTCAGCTGCTGCCGAACTTGTTGCTTGGAGAAAAGACTTATTGGAAAGTCAAATACTGGACACATTGTCACAAATGGAAAAGTACATCAATTTTATTTCAAGCAAGCACCAAAATCTTATTGATATGATGCTACTAAAAATGGAAAATAATGTAGTTAGTAAAATAAATGCAAGCAAAGGTGTTTTGGATAAAACGACTGGACTTATCGGAAGTCTAATTGATTTGAATATTGTAAGATATGAAAACAGTGTTGAAAAATACTTGAACACAATCGGTGTGCTTAATCCACAAAACTTACTTGTAAAAGGTTATACAAAAATAAGTTCTAAAAACAAACTTGTCAAAAGCATTGGCGATATAAAAGCGGGTGACGATATTAGTTTTGTTTTGGTGGACGGAAAAGTAAATGCGAATGTAGAAAGCGTAGGTGAATTATGAATTTGGAAGAAAAACTAAAAAAACTTAAAGAAATAACTGAAAAACTTGAAAAAGGTGATATCGGAATTGATGAAGGCATTGCACTTTTCAAGGAAGGTAGCGAACTTGCTAAGGAGTGTTATGTTGCACTTAAAGAAGCAAAAGGAAAAGTTACTATAATCAAAAAAGAAATAGATACATTCAAAGAAGAAAATATGTAGAGGACTATTATGAAATTATCACAAATGTTTTTAAAGACTTATAGAGATGACCCAGCCGATGGTGAGATAAAAAGCCACAAGTTGTTGGTGCGTGCTGGATATATAAAAAAACAATCTGCCGGCACTTATGTTTATTTGCCACTTGCTGTAAAAGCGCTTAACAAAATCCAAAATGTAATTGAAACAGAACTTGATAAGGCGGGTTGTATTAAAGTACAAATGCCTATGCTTTTGACACAAGATGTTTATGCTGGTCGAATTGAGAAATTTGGCAATGATATGTTCAAACTTAAAGACCGCAATGGCAAGGATTATTGTTTAGGACCAACACACGAAGAGATGTTTACCCAAACAGTGAAAGATGCAATCACTAGTTATAAACAACTTCCAGTGATTTTGTATCAAACACAAACAAAATTCCGTGATGAAGTTAGACCACGCTTTGGATTAATTAGAGCCAAAGAATTTATAATGAATGACGCATATTCATATGATACTGACAAACAAGGTCTAGACAAATCTTTCAAACTTATGTCTGACACATACGACCGTATATTTGAAAAACTTGGTCTTGACTTTGTATCAGTAGAAGCCGACAATGGTGCAATGGGTGGAAGTGGTTCTCGTGAGTTTATGGTTAAAAATGATGTAGGCGAAGATGAGATTGTGGTTTGCGAACATTGCAAATATGCTGCCAATGTCGAAAAAGCACCTTGCGTTTTTGAACTAGACAATAAGAAAGTCGGGCACAAAGAAAAATCTTTGGTCAAAACTCCAAGTGTAAAAACCATTGAAGACCTTGCAAAGTTTTTAAACACAACACCACAAAACTTTTTAAAAGTTGTTGCATATGATACTGACAAAGGATTGGTGCTTGCTGTCCTTAGGGGTGATAGAGAAGTAGAAGAAGTAAAACTTATCAACTTGCTTGACACTACAAAATTTGAAATGGCAAGCCATGAAAGTATAGCAAATTCTGGTTCGGTTGCTGGATTTATTGGCCCTACATCATCGCTTAAAAATGTTTATGTTGTGGCTGACAATGAAGTCAAGAATATGCACAATTTTGTAATGGGTGGCAATAAAGAAGACTATCACTATGAAAACGCAAATCTTGAAGACTTAAAAATAGATGTTTATGCTGATATTAGAAAATGTGTTGCTGGTGACAAATGTCCAAAATGTGGCAATCCAATGATTGTAATTAGGGGTATTGAAGTAGGACACATCTTTAAAAATGATACACATTACACCGAATTGCTTGATTGCAAATACCTTGATGTAAATGGCAAACAACAACTAATGCAAATGGGTTGTTATGGAATAGGTGTGACTCGTACTCTAAGTGCTCTTGTTGAGCAATATAGTGACGAAGCTGGCATCGTATGGCCGAAGATTGTTGCACCATATGATGCACACATTGTTATTGCAAATGTGAAAGATGAGTCGCTTGTAAGCAAAGCAAATGCTTTATATGACAAACTTGTAGCTAATGGACTTGAAGTTTTGATTGATGACCGCAAAGAGTCATTTGGTGTCAAACTTACTGATGCCGAACTTCTTGGAATGCCATATATCATCATTGTTGGTCGCGATAGCATTAATGATTTGTACGAATTGATAGAAAGAAAATCACTTAATAAGTCTTTAAAATCACTTAATGAAATTATGCAAATCTTAAAAAAGTAACTCTAAATTAAAATTGGATTTTATAAAATAGGGGAGAGTGCTCTTCCCTATTTTTTTGTGTTTTTGCATAATACCATGCGAAAACTTACACCTAAAAAATGGCTAAATAAAGCCATTTATAAATATACATGTATAAATATACAGGCTAAATTTATACTTATAAAATGGCCTGAATATTCATAAAAAATTGAATGAATAAATATTCAAAAACCCCTTGCATAATAATAAAAAGTAGTGTATAATTATTGCGACGCTGATAAATAAATATTCAGGTTATACAATTTATAAAAATACAACAGACGATGAGGTGCTCTATGGCAAGAAATTCGAGACAATCAAAAATATTGGAAATTATTTCTACTAAGGACATTGAAACACAAGATGATTTGGTCAATGCTTTGCGTGAAGCCAACTTTGATGTTACACAAGCGACTATCAGTCGTGACATTAAAGAGTTGGGTCTTATCAAAATCCTTAGTGACAATAAGACTTACAAGTATGCGATAGTTGGTTCGAATGTTCAAGGTCTTTCAAACAAATATCTTTCCATTTTCAAAGAGTGTATTATTTCTGTGAAAAATGCTATGAACTTGGTTGTGGTTAAGGTATTGAAAGGTACTGCTGGTATGGTTTCGAGTCTTATTGACCAATTATCAATTTTGCAAGTTCTTGGTTGTACATATGGTGATGACACTATTATGGTTATTACTAATGATGCCGAAGACGCTTTTTATGTTAAGGACAAACTTAACGAACTTTTAAAATAACATAAGAAAACCAATTTGGTTTTCTTTTTTTGTTTTTTATTTATTGCTCATTTGTTCTATATTTGATATAATAACAATGGAGATTAGTTATGTTAAGGTCATTAAAAATTAAAAACATTGCTTTAATTGATGAGTGCACTATCGAGTTTGATAATGGCTTTAATGTTTTGACCGGCGAAACTGGCGCAGGTAAATCAATCATTATTGACTCTATCAATTTTGTTTTAGGTTCGAGAAGTGACAAGACTCTCATAAAACATGGCACTGATACTGCAAAAGTCGAAGCAGTCTTTGAGATTGATGATAGTCTCAAACCTACTTTTGACGATCTTGGCATTGAGTGGGAAGACACAATTATAGTTACGCGTACATTTTCCTTATCGGGCAAAAATGAGTGCCGACTTAATGGTGAAATTATTACACTTGGAATGCTTAAAAAAATAACATCTCAAATTGTAGATGTTTTTGGTCAAAACGATCATTCGCTTTTGCTTGATGAAGTTACGCACTTAGAACTACTTGATAGTTTTGCCGATGATAGGCTAGATAAAGAAAAACAAATGCTTGGCGAGTATTTGACAAAACTTAAAGATGTTAATGACCGCATAAAATCCATTGGCGGAAGTGGTGAGAGTCGTGAAAGGCAAAAAGATCTACTAAGTTATCAAATCAACGAGATTAGCGATGCCAACCTAGTAAGGGGAGAAGAAGACACTCTTAATGATAGAAAAAACATTTTGATTAATGCAGAGAAGATAGGGAGTGTGCTAAGCGAAGTGCAAAACTATCTAGATGGTGATTATGGCGTGTTAAGTAATATAAAGATTTCGTCAAATATGCTTTCAGGTCTAGACAAGTACGCTCAAATATATTCGGACTTGGCGACTAGGCTAAGTAGTGTAAAGTACGAACTTGAAGACATAACAGAAACTGTAAGAGATGAGTTTGATAGTCTTGAATATGACGAAAACGAACTTAATCAAATAGAAGATAGGCTTGACCTTATATCATCATTAAAGCGAAAATATGGCAAAACTATCGACGAGATATTTGCATATCTAGAAAATGCACAAAACCAACTTGATATCATCAACAATGCAGAAGGCAAACTTGTCGAGTGGGAAAACGAGAAAAATCTGCTACTAAACGACATATACAAGTGTTGTGAAAAGATGACAGAGATTAGAAAACGAGCAAGTCTTGTATTCAAAGAAAAAATAGAAGCCGAATTGGTCGAACTAGGAATGAAAAACTCGCGTTTTGAAGTCGAGTTTGACAATACATACAATCTTTCGAATATAGAAAACGAAGTTACGCCACTTGGCTGTGACAGCATTACACTTATGTTTTCAGCAAACCTAGGTGTTGATGTCAAACCTATATCAAAAATCATCTCTGGTGGTGAGATGAGTAGGTTTATGCTAGGTTTTAAATGTGCACTCAATGAAAAGACTCACAAAACATATATATTTGATGAGATTGATACAGGTATAGGCGGAGATAGCGGAATAATTGTTGCTAAAAAAATGAGTAGCATTGCTCGCACAAACCAAGTTTTGTGTGTCACACACTTGGCACAAATTGCTAGTTTTAGTGATGTTGGATTCAAGATTGAAAAGTATGTAGACAATGGAAACACTTATTCGAAAATAAACCCACTTAGTGAAGATGAAAAAGTGTTTGAGGTAGCGCGAATGATAGGTGCAAATCAAAACAAAGAATATGCAATTTTGCACGCAAAACAACTTATATCCGAAGCAAAAGGAATAAAATCCCAGTTGTAAAAACGAATATTTATATTAAAAATATTAAAACTACCAAATGAGGTAGTTTTTTTATGTGTACTAAGAATAGAATAAAAAGTATTTTGTTTTTTTTATGTGTAGTGTTCTTTCTATTCTTTTGTTTTACATTCCCGTACAAAATCTTTGTTGGAAATGAAGAACTTGTAATGACAAAAAGTGAGTGGGAAAAACTGGCACAAAATCCATTTGTGCGTGTAAAAAACTCACTTAAATCGGCTTATGCCGAAGGCGAGGATATTGACGAGTATATCATAAATTATAGACTTTTTAATCTTTCAAACATCACATCACTTAGAGTTAAAGTCCTTGATGACAATAAGGTTTTTCTTGGTGGAAGCGTGCTAGGCTTTTCGCTAAAAAGTAAAGGCGTAGTCGTAGTTGGTGGCAATCTTATCATCACCAAAGAAGGAAAAGCCAATCCGATGAAAGACTCTGGCATTGTTTCTGGTGACCGCATTATCCGTATGGGCACAACTGAGATTAAAAGTGTTGTTGATATATCGAAAGTTTTGAGTGAGTGTGACGGAAAAGAGTTTGAAGTCGAGTATATCAGAAACAATCAAAATTATGTTACAATGGTTAAGCCCGCGTTTGATGTTCTTACAAAATCATATAAACTCGGACTATGGATAAAAGAAGACGCTTTGGGTGTGGGAACTTTGACATATGTTTTGCCCGAAACTTTGCGTTTTGGCTCGCTTGGTCACTCGATAAACAGTGGCAACTCGGACGAGATTTTAGAGATAAATTCTGGCAATATTTACGAGTGTAGTATTGTAGGAGTTAAAAAGGGCAAAAGCGGAACTCCGGGTGAACTTATAGGAATGTTTACACAAAATGACCCGCTTGGAAGCATTGACAAAAACACCGAGTATGGTGTGTATGGAAATTATTATAATTTGCAAGATGTAGAAGAAAAAAGAAAAATAGAGATAGGTGGCAAAACAAGTGCACGCCCAGGAAAAGCCACAATAATATCGTGCGTTAGTGGAGAAGAAGCAAAAGAGTACGAAATAGAGATAATAAAAACAAATTATCAATCAAACGGCGGTGACAAAGGACTAGTATTTAGAGTGACCGACAAATACTTGCTTGAAAAGACGGGTGGCATTGTACAAGGAATGAGCGGAAGTCCTATTATACAAAACGGAAAACTAATTGGAGCAGTAACGCATGTGTTTGTAAACGATCCTACAAAAGGCACTGGCTTGTATATTGATTTCATGTTGGGAAAATAGTTACAATTGTCGGAAAATGTCGCAAATATAGTAAAATTGTACAATGTGAAAATTTTTGTAAAAAAATGTACAAAAATGTTGCGAAATATGGTTTAATCGGATATAATGTCAGTGTTCGCGTTGGTAAATTATGGAAAAAATAAACATAGTATTCTACTCGAAAAACAATGATATTTTGGGTAAGAGAATTAAATCAGTAATAGAAAAGTTTGGCATGGAAGTAACATATTCCAATGATCTTGCTATGGTCACTGATATTGTGGTCGAAGGTCAGAAATCTATCGTGTTTGTAGATAAGGTTTTTGCTAAGTATGTGAAGGTGGTTTCGCATATGATAAACAGCAAGGTTTTCAATAATGTGCTTGTTGTGTTTATTGATGACAATGTTGCTTATTACAAGCCTTATATGACTTCACTTCACATGGCGGTCATTCCTGAGAGTGATGTTGAGAATAAGGTGGGGATTGTGTTGCAATCTTGCCGACAATATATCGATAGCAAATTCAATGTAAATATGAGAGTGGTATCGGATATTTTGTCGGGGTATTTATCAAAACTTGGTTTCTCACCAAAACACGCGGGTTATAGATACATCAAACAATGTGTCGAGTACGCTATCCAAAACTCGTTTGATGTTGGAAAATCCTTGTACAAAGAAACATATTTGTATGTTGGCAAGAAAAACAACGAAACAATAGCAGGCGTAGAAAGAAATATAAGAAATGCTATTTCGCAGGCATATCTAAATACTGGTTTTAAGGTAGACTCGTTTGAGTGCCTTGCTGAAAATAAAGTAACCAATCGTTTGTTTCTTTCTTATCTTGTCGACCGCATAAGCGTAGATGAAAATATTTTTATGGTTGACGACGCAAGTTAGCATTTTTGACATAATTTTAGAATATATTATGATATGAAGGAATATAGCAGATATCGCAATTCATATCGATTTTCAAGTGAAGTAAGTACATTTTTTAGGCTATATAAAAAAGTAATCTTACTTCTTTTGTTTTTTGCACTACTAGGCATTGTTGCCGGCATTTGCACTGCTTCGGCTTATTCGAGCGACCTTGCTCTTGACAATATCCCTGACAAAATTTTGCTTTCTTTTATTTCTAATAACAGGGGCAGTTTTGGCACTTTTTTTGCATACGCAATCAAATATCTTATCATCATTTTGCTTATCGTGTTTTTAAATGTAAACACTTTTTTTGCTTTTGTTAATGTGGCATTTATATTTGTTTTTGGATATCAAATTGGTTTTGGAATATATGCAATAATAACAATTTATTCATTAGCGGGGATACTAAACGGAATAGTGATTATTCTTCCTTTTCAACTACTTCTTTTGATAGGTTTTATTTTGATTAGTGCACTTGCAATAAATAAAAACCGACTTATATGCAGATATGGCAGGCTCCCTTATTGCAACAATTATAAGCAAATTTATTTGTGCATAATAGGTTTGCTTTATGTAATTTTGTTTGTTTGGTGTATGATTTTGCCTATAATTAAAATAACAATTATAGTTAATTAATAGATAAAATTTTCTTTTTGTGTTAAACTTACTAAAACAAGGAGAAAATATGAGAGTTTTTTTAATAGTTATTGATTCGTTTGGTGTAGGCGAATTGCCAGACGCTGACAAGTATGGCGACAAAGGAAGCAACACCTTTCTAAATATATATAAAAATACAAAACTTAGTCTTCCTAATCTTGCAAAGTTGGGACTTTACAACATTGACGGAATAAACATTCCAAATGATTTTAGTATTGTCGGAAACTACTGCAAGATAAGAGAAATTGCTCCTGCAAAAGACACATCGGCGGGACATTATGAGATAGCAGGCATTGTTACAAAACACCCAAATCCTACATATCCAAATGGTTTTCCAAAGAGTGTTGTCAAAAAACTTGAAAAGAAATGCGGTTGTGAGTTTTTGGGAAACTGTGTAGCAAGTGGAACTGAAATAATCAAAGTGCTTGGTGAAGAACACATCAAGACCGGCAAACCTATTTTGTACACATCTGCTGACTCTGTTTTGCAAATTGCGGCTCATGTTGATGTTGTTTCGCTAGAAAGACTGTATAGCATTTGCGAAACTGCACGCAAGGTTATGAAGGGAAGACATAATGTAGGTCGAATTATTGCAAGACCATTTGCGGGAAAGGTTGGCGAGTTTTATCGTACACCGGATAGACGCGACTATGCTTTAAAACCACCTAAAAAGAGTATGAACGATGTACTTAAAAACAATGGATATGAAGTAATAGGAGTTGGTAAAATATCTGACATTTTTGATGGACAAGGCATAACCGAAGACAATCACACAAAGACCAATCCAACAAGTATGGATATGGTGATGAAACTATCAAAGCGTGACTTTAAAGGTTTGTGTTTTGCAAACTTTGTAGATACTGACCAACTTTATGGGCACAGAAACGATGTTCAAGGATATGCAAACGCACTTATGCAAATAGACGCTTTTGTCCCTGGACTAATCGCAAATCTAAATGACGATGATGTGCTAATAATCACTGCTGATCATGGTTGTGATCCTACTACACCTAGTACAGACCATAGTCGTGAATATATCCCTTGCTTGATATATGGCAAGGAGTTTAAACAAGGTCAAAATATGGGTACGCTATATGGATTTAACAACATTGCTGACTTTGTGTTAAAATGTTTTGATCTTAAAAAGAAAAGTTTGATTTATTCGAAAATAACAAAAGATGAAAAATAGGAGATAAATATGCCAACACCACATATAAGTGCAAAACAAAACGAAATCGCTCCACTTGTAATAATGTCTGGTGATCCACTAAGAGCCAAATTTATAGCCGAAAACTTTTTGCAAGATGCAAAAAAAGTAAGTTCTGTGAGAAATATGTATGCTTTTACTGGGACTTATAAGGGCAAGCGAGTAAGTGTAATGGGACATGGTATGGGTATGGGTTCGGCCTGCATCTATTTTCACGAACTCTTTGCTTTCTATAATGTAGAGAAGATAATAAGAGTAGGAAGTTGTGGTGCGCTTAGAGATGACCTTAATCTATTTGATACAATTATTGTCCGTTCGTCTATGACCGATAGCAACATTGGAAAACTTATCGGCGTCAAATCAAAACAACTTCCTAGTGACGAAGGTTTGCTTGTAAATGCTATTAAAAATAGCGATATAGAAAACGACCACACAATTAAGGTGGGAGATATATACACAAGCGATGTTTTTTACAATCCTGACGATAAAGCCAACAATAAATTTAGAAAACGCGGTGCTTATGCTGTCGAGATGGAAACATATGGCCTATACGCCGAAGCGTTGCGCAATGGCAAACACGCTTTGTCTATTGTGACTGTATCGGACATCGTTGGAAGCAATAAAGCTACTTCACCACAAGAAAGAGAGAAGAGTTTTACTAAAATGATGAACCTTGCACTAAACACTATTGTAATGTAGAGTGTTTTGTATTTTTTACAAATTGTGTTATACTATACAAAGGAGAGGTTATGAAGAAAAGTGTTATAGCAAAGATACTTGTATGTATTATGTTTCCTGCATTTTTTCTGCTAGGCGGTTGCGATTTTAATAGTGATGATATTCCTAAAAACGCCCAACTTGACCAAATGCAAGAAAATCTGGACAAAGACCCTGATTTTTACAAGAAATTTACATACACATATTATAACTCAGATGGCAAAAAACTAACTACATCTGCTTTCCAAGAAGCCTATGTTTTTGTCGATCCTGGCAAAGATGGCAGATACGACGACAGAAAAACTGGCAGAGTCGTAGGATTTGCAGAGCTATCTAATAGAGAAATGAGTGTGTTGGCACAAGACATAGCCTACAAACTTCTTTCTGTATATGGTGGTTTAGGTCTAGAAGAGTCTCAAAATATTGAAGAAAAAATCAAAAATATAGAGACTGGTGAAATCTACAATAGCAATTTTAAAGTTGTAAATAATAAAAAAGATAGCCTAGGCATATTTGAAGATGCTGATAAAACTAAGTACAACAATGACAAAGCTTCTAAAAAATACAATCTTGATGACTACTTTACATTGTCATTGCTTAGTGCAAATAAGTCCGAAGTAGACTCTATTGCGGACGAAAACTGGGCTAGCATAAGCAAAATGTTTGTTTTTGAAGATGCTATTAATGGTGCAGGTCAAGGAATAATCTTTGATGAAACTACAAACCAAATGATTGTATCTACAATAAAAGATACTTCAAGAGCATGGCAATCAGTAACAGCTGGTGCAAATGGTCTTGAAGCATTGTCGACACTGATCGAAAATAAAATTAGACTCATAAAGACTGGTGGGACAAATGATGTCTTCGTAATTGACCACTTAGGATTTACTAGTAGCGAAATAAATGACATTAAAAAAACAGTTTTAAATGAGATTATTGGCGCAAATAATGTAAATCTTGATGAGTCTGCAAAAAGCGACTTAATTAAAAACTCAAATGATGTTGTTGCTAATCAAGGTGTCTTTGTGACATTAAACGATGACGGAACAATAAAAAGTAGCAGTGCTTATTCTACAAAGTTGCAAGAGTATATTGCCGGAACTGGCATTTCTTTAGAACAATTTAAAAATTTGCCTGAGTTTAAAAGTTATGCAAATATGTTTTCTTACAAAGCATATACTGATGTTGTTGATAAGATAGTTGACCTTGCATTAATTAGTGCTGAGTATGATGGTGACGAACTTGTCGATGACGAAGAAAATCCACTTTACTTTTTATATCCGCGCATATCTGTTATGATTGTTCCGGGAGCATACTTGGGTGGAGAGTCAGAAGATGTCGAAGAAAACGAAGATGGTGATTATGACTTTGACGAAATCGCTGACAAATCTGAGTTTAACGAAAATTATGATCCAAAGACCACAATGGAACCTTATTTGCCATCATGGAAAATCATTTCTATTGTGTACAAGCCAGACGAAGTGTATGGCATAAACCAAGTTACAAATGATAGGATTGATGGCGTAATTGTCCCTGACATTGATATTGCGTTTGTAGGTGAAAAAGGTTATGTATCTTTGATAGAAAGCCATATCTCTTACTACGCAAATGGACATAATAGAGTAGATCCGTCCACAACTATGGTCAGTGACATACTGCAAGAAGATGTTTGCCCTGATATGACTGCATCTGATTATCCTGACAATCACTATCTATCAATTTTTGATATTACAAAACTTGATAAAGACCAATTATCTGATTATGTTTTGAAAAAATACGACGGCTTTGATTTTGTCGAAAAGGCAGGAGAGTCGGGTTCGCGTATGACTATTACAAGAGTAGGTACTACTGATAGCACAGTTTATTTTAGTAGAGTTGATGGTTTGCCATATCTACATAGTTTTATGAAATACAATGAAGATGCAAATGGCAATCTGTTGCTTGATATGAGTTGTTTGGGTTCGAGTTATGTCAAACTTGATATCAATTTCCTTAATATCAAAAACAACAATAATGAAGATGTTACAAATAGTGTCAAACGCACAAACATTGGCATTATCTCAATCGAACCACACACAGCAGGTTAATTAAAAAATAAAAGCCACACTGATGTGTGGTTTTTTTACATAATATTTTCCTAATTGAAAACAATAAAAGAAAGGAGAATATTATGAAAAAAGTAATCGTATTATTTATGTTTGCACTTGTTTGTGTTTCGACACTTTTTATAAGTGCAAAATCTTGTTATGCAGAAACCACTTTTCCAAATTTCAACAACAAAGCATATGTGCTAGTGGACAAGAGCAATGGAGAAGTATTGTTGGAGAAAAACTCGCATCAAAAAATGCAGGTTGCGTCCATTTGTAAACTTATGACAACTCTTATTACGCTTGAAAATATTAATGAAGGCAAACTATCTTTGGATGACAAAGTTATTGCAAGCGAATATGCTTGTAGTATGGAAGGCAGTCAAGCGTTTTTGGATGCTGGAAGCGAATACAAAGTAAGTGATTTGCTAAAAAGTGTAATTGTTGCGTCTGCAAATGACAGTGCGGTTGTGCTTGCCGAACACATCGGCGGTAGCGAAAGCGAGTTTACACGCCTAATGAATGAGCGTGCAAAGGGGCTTGGAATGACTGAAACAGTATATGCAAATTCGACAGGTCTTCCATCTCCAAACCAATACAGCACAGCATATGACACAACATTAATTTTAAGAGAACTTAACAACTTTGAAACATATAAAAACGATTGTAAAATATGGATGGACGATTTTGTACATCCAAGCGGACGCGTAACCCAACTTGTAAACACAAATCGCCTTGTAAAATACTATGCACCTTGTGTAAGTGGCAAAACAGGGTTTACTGACGAAGCAGGATATTGTTTGAGTGCGTGTGCTAGCAAAAACAATATGGATTTAGTTGCGGTTGTTTTGGGTTGTAAAGATAGTGCGAGTCGTTTTAGCGAATGTATGGATATCCTAAACTATGGATTTGCACATTATGAAATTGCAAAGATTATTGATGTAAATGACGAGATAGCAAATAAGGTCAGCGTGTCAAAAGGCAAAGAAAATTATTTGCCAATCAAATATGCAAACGATTTTTATGTACTAAAAGAGCGTGGAAATGATAGCCAAATCACAACAAAAATTACACTTAGTGAAACTGTAAAAGCACCTATAAGTGCTGGTGACATTGTGGGTGAGGTGACAATATCTAAAAATGGCGTTGTTGTGGGGAAAGTCAACATTGTTGCAAGTGAAAATGTAGACAAACAAACTTACAAAGATGTTTTGGAAAGACTCAACGATAATTGGAAATTATTTGCATAAACATTTTTACAAATAATGCCATATAAAGTCCTTGAATAAAGGGCTTTTTTTATTGTGTTTTTTCTGTATTTACGATATACTATACATAATTTGGAGAGAGTATGTTATTTTATTTAAACAAGTTTTATTCGGGCAAGGATTTTATAATAGCGTCACTTATATATGTGGTCATTTTGATCATATCTTTTTCCTTGCACGAATTTGCTCACGCATTAGTTGCTTACAAAAATGGTGACCCAACTCCTAAGATGATGGGGAGAGTTACTCTAAACCCTATCGCTCACATTGATCCAATGGGACTTATTTGTAGTGTGGTGTTGTTTTTCGGCTGGGCAAAACCTGTTCAAATTAATCCTTTAAACTTTAAAAATCAAAAAAAGGGTATGGTGCTTGTTTCTATCGCTGGCGTGATTGCAAACCTTATCATTGCGTTTGTGTCATGTGGTGTTGCTATGGTTATCGCTACTTATGGCAATTTGGCTAATGAAATCGTTTTTGTGCTATATCTATTCTTTGAATTGCTGTTTGTATTTAATGTTGCTAATGCTGTTTTCAATTTCCTTCCACTTTATCCACTTGATGGCTTTCAATTTGCATTCGCACTTGCACCTGCTGACAGTAAGTTTATTTCTTTTATGCTGAAATATAGTTTTCCTATAATGCTTGTTATCCTTATATTTGCAAATGGTTTTATAACTGGCATTATCGATGCTATTAGTGCACCAATGATATTGTTTTGGGGGTTGATTTTCTAGTGGAACAAGAATATGTAGATGTCCTTAATTTCAAACTTGACAATTTTGAAGGTCCACTTGACTTGCTTTTACAACTTATAAAACAAAGTAAAATGAGCATTGAAGAAGTCGAGCTTTCAAAAATCACCAATCAATATATAGAGTTGATAAACTCGCTAGACGAAGTCGATATGGACAGCGCAAGTGAGTTTATTGAAATGGCGGCGACTTTGATTGAAATCAAAAGCAAAAGTCTATTGCCAAAACCGGAAGAAGACGATGTAGACGAAGAAGACCCAGAATATCTTATGAAAATGAGATTGAAAGAGTATATGTTGTTGAAAGAGACTGCAAACCAACTAAAACCTCTTGAAAATACAAATCGTTTTTATAAGAAACCTGAGCCTGACGCAAACAAGTTTAGATATGTCATTAAGGATATGAATATGGATATGCTTCTTGATGCTTTTAGTCGAATTATGCTAAGAGTAAAAAAGGAAGACGATAGCCATGAAGAAAAAGAAATTGTAAAAGAAAAGTTTACTGTTGTGCAAAAAATTGCGTCAATAAAGGACTGTCTGTTGGTTAGAAAAAAGATTAATTTTAGCGAACTATTTAGTCAAAGCATATCTCGTGATGAAGTTATTACTACTTTTATGGCGCTACTCGAACTGCTTAAAATGCAAGAGATACATGTAAAGCAAACAGAAAACTTTGCGGATATTGAAATATCAAAATACGAAGAGGAAGAAGATGGAGAATCTAAAACAAATAATTGAGGGGATACTTTTTGTAGCGGGTGACAGCGTAGCAATTTATGATATTGCCGAAAAACTCGAACTAAGCCAAGACGAAATAATGACTGCTGTCAAAGAGTTGCAAGAAGATAAAAAGCGCGAAAATGCGGGCATACAAGTTTTGATTTTTAACGAAAAAGCCCAACTTTCTAGCAATCCTGATTACAGCGAAAAAATCTCGGAAGTGCTTAATCCAATCAAGGAAAAAGCGCTTACCAAGGCTGTTTTGGAAGTGTGCGCAATTATCGCTTACAAACAACCTGTCACAAGACTTGAAGTCGACAATGTGCGTGGCGTAAATAGCGATTATGCAATCAATATGCTAATTGAAAACAATCTTATCGAAGTTGTTGGACGCAAAGATGCTGTCGGAAAACCTTTGCTATTTGGGACTACTGACAATTTTTTGAAAAAGTTTGATTTGTCATCTCTAAACGATTTGCCAGACTACGAAGAATTGTTGGAAAGAATCAAAGTTTTGCACGAGCCACAAGATAGTTCGCTATTCAATTTCACAGACTTTGAGGAAGAAGAGAAAAAACAAAACGAAGAAATCGATGTAGAAAAGATGCGCGAAAATCTTGACATAAAAATGGACGAACTACAATCAGTTATGGATGAGATTGACGAAGAAAATAAAGACGATATTATATAGTATAGATAAATAAAATTAATAATTTTGTGTAAAATATAAATATGGTTTTGGCTATATTTATATTTTTTTTAATAATTGTTTTGCTTGTAGTAGACTTTCGGATTAGTGTCGTTGTGTACTATGATTTGAAAACAAATATCGGGAAAATAAAACTTAAAGTTTTTGGACTGAGTGTATTTAGTGGCGAATTTAGTCTGGTTGGAGATTACATCAATTTTGTAGAAAACAACAAAAAAGTTATACAAATAAGACTTGTCGATATTGATGAAAAAACATTGAAATTTATCAATGATATAGTTAAGTCATTTGTAAGACGAATCAATTTATTAAAAATATATCTGTATTCAATCATTTGCGGAGAAAACCCGTTTGGCACATCAATATTTAGTGGTGCTTTAAGCAGTATGATGGGGGTAGGCACTACACTTTTGCAAGTCAAATATCCATATGCAATGTGTAGTAGTACGGTTGCGACAGATTATTTGACAGACCGCTTTGTAGTAGGAGCAAACAGCACTATTGTAATTAATTTGTATGACCTTTTGTGGTCACTAATAAGGACTATTTATGTAAGGAGTTTTGGTGTATATGGACAAAAAAAATACAGCAAGTAAAGAAGAACAAGTCAATGACATTATTAAAAATGCTATGGACAAACTCAAAAATCTTGTAGAAACAAATACTGTTGTGGGTTCGGCTATCAAACTTGAAAACGACAAAACTATTATACCTGTATCAAAAATAAATGTTGGTTTTGTTGCTGGTGGTGGCGAAGTAAAATGCAACCTTAAAAAAATCAAGTCCGAGAATTATCCATTTGCGGGCGGAAGTGGAAGCGGTTTTAACATAACCCCGATAGGTTTTTTAGTTTTGACCGCTGATAAGATTGATTTTATTGCTATTGACAAATCCAGTGTTTTAAAAGATTGGAGCAAAATAACAACAGCATTTTTTAAAAAGATTGTAGATAGTGGAAGGAAAGATGAAAACTATGAAGAAGATTAGTATATTGATGTTGGCGATACTATTGTGTATTGTCCAACTTGTATCTATTGAAAACACATATTGTGATGACGAGTATGAAGTTATGGCGCCTGCAAAGGCTATGGTGGTTTTGGAAGGCAAAACAAAAAAAGTACTATACGAACATAATATGCATAGTTCGATGGCAATGGCTAGCACAACAAAAATAGTTACAGCAATTGTCGCAATAGAAAACTATCCAAATCTTGACCAAATAGTAAAGGTAAGTGATAAGGCTGTGGGAATCGAAGGCACAAGCATTTATCTCAAGCACGATGAAGAGATAAGTATGAAAGACTTGTTGTACGGATTGATTTTGGCTAGCGGAAATGACTGCGCTGTTGCAATAGCCGAAGAAGTATGTGGAGTGGAAGGATTTGTGGAAAAAATGAACAATTTTGTGACAGACCTAGGGCTTACTGATACACATTTTTCAAATCCCCACGGGCTTGATCAAAAGGACCACTACACAAGTGCTTACGACCTTGCATATATCACAGCATATGCACTAAACAACAATGTTTTTAAAGAAATTGTAAGTACAAAATATCACCAAATAGCCAAGACAAATGTATATGGCGAAAGATACTTAAAACACAAAAACAAACTCTTATTTAGCAATGAAAATTGCATAGGTGTCAAAACTGGTTTTACAGACAACGCTGGAAGGTGTCTTGTAAATGCTCATGAAGAAAACGATATGCAGTTGATTACAGTATTGTTTAATTGTGGGCCTATGTTTGAAGAAGCAAACAGGCTTACAAATATGGCATTGAAAAATTACTCATTCCATTCTTTTGTAAAACCTTACAATTATGTTTCAACAATCAATGTTGAAAATGGCGACAAAAATGAGATAGGTGTAGCTACTCTAAATGGATATGATGATGTTGTTTTGAAGAGCGAAGAAGAGCTTTATCGTGCCGAATATGACTTTCCAAATGTTGTGAAAGCGCCAGTTGATAGTAGCAATCCAGTAGGCAAGGTGAGAGTGTATAAAGGAGACGAAATAGTCTATGAAGACAATTTGTACGCTATTGATTCTTGTAAAAATATTGACATCAAATTTATGCTTGACAATATTCTAAACAACTGGGTGTAAAAGAAGGCTAAGCCTTCTTTTTTTATATGTTTTGATTGCTTAATTTGAGCATATAATGTAAAATAATATCGGAGAAATATATGCGAATAAATCAATACTTAGCACACTGTGGAATATGCAGTAGAAGAAAAGCCGAAGAGCTTATAAAAAACAAAGAAGTTTACTTAAATGATGTCTTAGTAGAAAACTTGGCGACCGAAGTAAACGATGGAGATAAAGTAACATATAAAGGTAATGTGGTTACGCTTGAAAAAGAATATGTATATTATATGCTAAATAAGCCAAAGGGATATATGTGTACAGTAAGCGATGACCAAAATCGCCCGACAGTACTTGATATTGTCAAGTCAAAAGTGCGAATATATCCTGTCGGAAGACTGGACTACAACACCGAAGGACTGCTTCTTTTGACAAACGATGGTGAGTGGGCAAATAAAGTCATTCATCCAAGTAGCAATATATACAAGACCTATAAAGTACTTTTGAAAACACGACCAAGGACAGACAAACTTGATTTGATAAGAGATGGAGTCGAATATGAAGGCGTCAAATACGCTCCTGCAAATGTTACACGACCTGTTTTTGAAGACGGGTTGTATTCGGTCAATGTGACCATTTCCGAAGGGAAAAACCGCGAGATTCGAAACATTTTTGAAGCGGTAGGATACAAAGTTTTTGCATTAAAGCGAATTAGTATAGGAAAGTTAAGGCTAGGAGACTTGCCTGTAAAATCGTATAGAAAACTTACAGAGAAAGATAAAAAATTGATATTTGAGAGGTAGAGATGTACGCGATAGCAATAGATGGTCCTTCGGCATCTGGCAAAGGTGCGGTAAGCGATAGATTAAGTGAAAAACTAGGGATTTTGCATTTGAACTCAGGCGCACTTTATCGTGCAGTAGGTTATTTTGCTTTGCAAAACGGGATTTCGATTGATGATGGCGACTCCATTTTGAAAGCAATCAAATCTCACAAAGTGAGTGTCAGATATGAAAACGGCATTCAAATTACTTTGCTTGACGGAGTGGATATAAACGACAAATTGTACACAGCAGATGTTACTGAGGCGTCTGCACATGTTTCAAAACACCCTGGTCTTAGAGAGTTTGTACTAGGGACCCAATTGGAAATTGCAAAAAGTCACAGTTTGGTCTTAGAAGGTCGGGATATTACTTCTGTTGTTTTGCCAAATGCGAAATACAAATTTTTTCTTGACGCTTCATTGGAAGAACGCGCTAAAAGACGTTATAAGGACTTTATCAAACGCGGTGAGCCAATGACTCTTGAAGAAGTCACAAAAAGACTTGCTGAGCGTGACTATATTGACAAAACCCGTACTGTTTCACCACTTGTTAGAGTAAAGGACGCTATCTATATCGACACAACTAGTATGAGTGTTGATGAAGTGGTGGAAAAGATACTTTCATATATTAAGGAGAAATAATGGTTTATTTTATTTGCTTTATACTTTTTGCTTTACCTATTAGACTTTTGTTTCCGACAATAGTTAGGGGACGCAAACACCTTAAAAGAAAAGGAAAAGTTATACTTGCTTGCAATCACCAATCTAATGCCGATGCCTTTATTATTGCATCCTGCTTGTATAAAAGGCATTTTAAGTTTATGGCTAAAAAGGAGATTTTTGAAGGAAACAAGTTTATTGCATGGCTAATGAGAAAGTTTGGCGCTTATCCAATCAATCGTGGTGCAAACGATATTACTGCAATAAAAACTACTTTCAAATATCTAAACGAAGGGAAAGCGGTTTGTATGTTTCCCGAAGGCACAAGAGTCACTAGCGAGTATGGTGGAGAAGTTAAAACTGGTCTTGCGATGATAGCGTTAAAGACAAAAACACCTATTGTTCCTTGTATTCAAGTTAAAAAACCTAAATTGTTTAGACTTAACAAAATGATAGTGGGTGAAGCGTTTAATCTTAGTGAGATGGACGAATACAAAGATAAAAAGGTCGATAAAGAACTTATAGAGAAGGCCACTGAGTACATAACAGAGCGTTTTAATATGCTTCGCGAACAAAGCAAACAAAAAAGAAAAAATAAGGAGAATGCCAATGACAGATATTGAAATAGCAAGAAATACAAAAATTAGACCAATTACAAAAGTTGCGAAAAAACTTAAAATAAAACAAAAGGATCTAGAGCTTTATGGCAATTACAAAGCAAAGCTTTCCATAAACAATCTAAATCCAAAAGGAAAACTTATTCTTGTTACTGCAATAAATCCTACAAGCGCGGGCGAAGGCAAAACCACAGTTAGTATCGGTCTTGCTGATGGATTGAATGTCATTGGAAAGAAAGTATGTTTGGCTTTGAGAGAGCCATCACTTGGACCCGTGTTTGGAATAAAAGGCGGAGCAACTGGTGGTGGATATAGTCAAATTGTGCCAATGGAAGATATCAATCTTCATTTCACAGGTGATTTTCACGCGATAACATCTGCAAACAACCTATTGTCTGCGATGATAGACAATCACATTCATCAAGGAAATTTACTTGATCTTGATATAGAAAAGATCTTTCACAAACGCTGTATTGATATGAATGATCGTGCACTTCGACTTATCGAATGTGGACTTGGCGGAAAGACAAATGGTGTGCCTAGATTTGATGGTTTTAATATTACAAGCGCAAGTGAAGTTATGGCAATACTTTGCCTTGCGAGTGATATGGACGATCTTAAAAGAAGACTAGGTGACATTATGATTGGGCTAAATAAGTCTGGCAAGCCAGTGTATGCAAAAGATTTGAAGGCACAAGATGCAATGGCAATTTTACTTAAAGATGCAATCAAACCAAACCTTGTTCAAACTCTAATCGGCACTCCTGCAATTGTGCATTGTGGTCCATTTGCAAACATTGCACATGGTTGCAACTCCAACAACGCAACAAAACTTGCAATGTCACTTGCTGATTATTGTGTAACTGAGGCCGGCTTTGGTGCTGATCTTGGTGCTGAAAAGTTTTTAGATGTAAAATGTAGAGTGTCTGGACTTAAACCCAACTGTGTAGTAGTTGTTGCGACCATAAGGGCTTTAAAATTGCATGGTGGAGCCGACAAAACTATGCTAAAAGAAGAGAATATTGATGCACTTAAAAAAGGGATTCCAAATCTTTTAAAACACATTTCAAACATTAAAGATGTTTACAAATTGCCTGTTGTTTGTGCTATAAATCAATTTACTGATGATACTGAAAAAGAGATAAACTTTGTAAAAGAAGAAGTCGAAAAACTAGGTGTAAAGGCGATACTATCTAATGTGTTTGGACATGGCGGTCAAGGAGCGACTAATCTAGCACAAGAAGTAGTAAAATTGTGTGAATGTGACAATTCCAAATTTACATTTACTTACGAAGATAATGATACTATTGAAGACAAGATAAGAAAAGTTGCAACCAAAATTTATGGCGCAAAAGATGTGATTTTGCTTGATAAGGCCAAAGAGAGCCTTGCTAATATAAATGCACTTAAACTAAACACTTATCCAGTAGTTATTGCAAAAACACAATATTCGTTATCGGATGACAAAAACCTTCTTGGTAGACCCAAAGATTTTGTAGTTACAATCAGAGATTTGGAGATACGAAATGGTGCAAAATTTATTGTTGCACTTGCGGGCGATATGATGTTGATGCCAGGGCTTTCTAAGACCCCTGCGGCTGTTAATATGCACATATCAAACGATATGATAATTGAAGGTTTGTTTTAAAATAAAAAAGACATCATTAGATGTCTTTTTTTACATTAAAGTTATTTCTGTTTTGTGTTTTGCCTTTATTTTTTCTTGTGACTTGATTGTTTTTTCAGGCACAACTATTTTAAGTGCTTTGTTGATGGTCTTAAATCTCATATTTCCATATGATCCTTTTTCACCATCTACATTGATTATAAGTCGCTTATTTGTGTGAATTGTAAATTCGTCCAAAGTTAGTTTTGTTACTCTCGAACCATCTTTTAGTGTGCTTATGTCAAATAAGAAAATTTTTGCCATTGTAATTAATGATCGCAATCTATTGCAAAATCTGTTGTTTTTTCGTTTGATAAGTACTACATCGACAGTTCCGTCGGACAAGTCGGCGTTTTTATTAAGTATAAAACCTGCGGTCGAACGAGAGTTTAATATCAACATCATTATGTATTTGTCGTCAGCAAGAGTGCGACCATCGCGAGTTATTTTCACATCAAAATCTGTTATGTTGGCAAGTTCTTTTACACCGTGGAAAAAGTATGCTACCTTGCCCCAAAACTTCTTGTTCTTTTGTGTTGTGTCATAACTTGTACTTGTAAAAGCACCAGCACCGCAAAAGTAAATGCCATAATCATCATTTGACTTAAATATGTCATGTTCATATATTTTGTTTTCTTTTAGGACATTAATGGCTTTCTTAAGGTTTCTAGGTATACGAAGTGACCTTGAAATATCATTTACAGTTCCTGATGGCAAATATCCAATAATGGGTGCATTGTCTTGTTCGGCAACACCATTTACAATTTCGTTAAAAGTGCCATCGCCACCAGACACTACAAGATAGTCATATTTGCCACAAGCATCTTTTGCTATTTGCTTTGCATGCCCGCGATATTCGGTGGGTTGGTAGTCGACTTCATCATAGATTTTACCAAGTTCTGATTTTATATAATTAATTCTTTTTTCCAAACCGCTTTTTCCGCTATTTGGATTATACACAAATAAACATTTCATTTCATTACTCACATAAACTTATCATATAATTATTAAGTATAAAACCTGCGGTCGAACGAGAGTTTAATATCAACATCATTATGT
>CALEWH010000005.1 GCA_937925475.1 uncultured Clostridia bacterium | reverse complement strand
TGTAATATTTTTAATATTGTCAGTTGTATACTTATAAGTACCAGCCTTTACACTTTTAAGGTCATCGTTCATTTTGTTTACAAGTTTGTCAAACTCAGCTTTTGTGTTTACTTGTTTAAACGAACTATATGCCCCTGTCCCATCTTCCATAAGATATACATGATAGTTTGATTCTGGAATGTCATTTGCAACAAACATCTTATACGCAACTTCTACGCCATAGTCTGTAACATAAAGATTAAACTTGGCTTTTCCATTGGATTTGCTATATAAATCCATCATTTTGTTGGTCATAGTGTTTACGACCGAAACATCAACACCAGCATTGTCATTTGTTTCGGTGTCGTTCATTTCAAAACCAAGTTTTGAAACATTAGCAAATGTTTGTTTTCTTCCATACCACATGTATGTTTGATTTTCGTTTTCCAAACAGCTTAGAGTCGCCATAACTGGTGGAATGGTCGCATTTGTCATAATAAAATTGTAGGTAGTAGCTTTCGCTTTCTTTCCACAACCAGCCAAAATACCAAGACTTCCACCAACAAACAACAACATCATAAACACGCTTGTCATAACGATTTTTAGTTTGTTTTTCATTTTTATTCTCCTTTGTGTTTTACTAATTATAACACATAATCTTATTTTATTATTGGTTTTTTAACACAAAAATATAAAATATTTGTGTTTTCTATTAATTTATAAAAAAACTAGGGGTTACCCCTAGTTTTTTGTTTTTATTGTTTTTAGTACACAAACTGACTAGATCACAGTATTATAGCCAAACATGATATGTAAAGCCATTTGTGCTGTATGTTGTGAAGATCTTTCTTACATCTTTAAGTATGCTTAGTTTATCATTGTCGCCATCTAGTGTGACCGAACCATTTTCCACAATGATACTCGATGTAGGAACAGATAGTGTGGAGTCATATTTAGCAGGGTCAATAGCAAAATTGCTACTACTCATCAAAGTAAGTGACTCGACTTTCGAATATGCAAAAGCATTTACATTAATCACGCTTACGCTATGCAAGGTAACATTTGTCACTTGAGAGTTTGCAAATGCAAATCTTTGAATAACATCAATCCCTAGACCTGTGTCATCATATGTGTCACCTTTTACATACCATAGACAAGTTTTGTTGTCATATGAGCTGTCTGTTTGATACACGATATAATTTCCGTTACTATAAGTTTTGATCTTTACACCCTTTTGTATTTGTGTAGGTGTAAGTGTTATGCCTTCAAGCGCTGTACAACCTTTCAATTTGGTGCCTAGGTTGTATAGGTTTTTAGAAGTGAACGATGTAAGCGACTTACAATTTGTAAATGCAAACAAACTGTCATTTTCGCAAGTTTCGCCAGCGATATTTACCTTTGTTATGCCTGAGCCTGCCCATTCGGTGTGACCCGAGTAGTTTTGCTCAGTAATCTCAGTAACCGCTTTTGTAGCACTGCTACCATTCGACTCTTTGATGTACAACAAACCACCATATGCTAGCGGATTTGCACTAAGCCTATCTTGAATGTCTTGATCAGTCAAAGGCATCTTGTTTAGATACGAATAATATTTGTCATAGTTTGAACTGCCATCTTGTGCATTGCCAGCGTCAAACTCAAAGAAGTTTTGTGCCCACAAAACATCGCCCGATGGCTTATATATCTCATATCCAGTGCTAGAAGCAGTAGTCACAAGATAGTTGACCTTTTTCAAATTTGTGCAGTTTAAGAACGCTTTATCGCCAAATGCTATCAATGACGAATATGTGTCAGGATACTCACCTTCTCTTGTCAAATAATATCCGTCATAACGCCATTTTGTATGCGCCTTATTGTTTACACCACTAGGATCTACATAACCCCATACTCCATCAAAGGTCAAGGTTTGAAGACTAGTACAGTTTTCAAATGCTTGTGTCTTAATGTAAAGTGGTGCATCTTGCAAATACGAATTTGAGTTTAGTTTTAGCACATCAAAGCGCACTGTAACATCTTTTAGACCTGTGTCGTTTTTGAATGCATACTTGCCTATATAACTTACATTTTTTGGCAAGGTCAAACTTTCGATTGAGCGACAGTTTATAAATGTTCCTTCTTGGATTTCAAAACCATATTGACTTTGCTCGTCACTAAATGTAACAGTGGAAAGAAGTGGACAGTTTTCAAATGCATAAGTACTATTAAAACCTTTTAGGTTTATTTGTATGCTTCTTAGAAGGGTGTTGTCAGCAAATTGACTACCTTTTTCAGTTTTTAGTGCGTCAGACGAAGTAGTTTTATTTTCAAAAGTAGTTCCTATACATATAAGAGAAGTCAATTTTGTATCTCTAAATGCACGCGCATAAATTGTTGAGTCAGATACTGTCAAACTTGAAATGCTACTTCCTTCAAATGCACTCTCTTCGACTTCAACACCAGAAAGTGTAAGAACAAGGTTTTTGTTGTATTTGTAGAACTTGCCTTTTGCGATTTTTACATTGCTACCAGTAATGCTTACTTCGCCGTCCATAAGAGTGTTTTCACAATATATGTTTTCAGTAATTTGCGCTGGGGCATCTGAAATCTCGTGTTTTACTTGTACCCACGCAATTATGTTTCCTTCATATCTAAGTTCTTGGAAGGTGTGAACATATTTGTTTTCGTCATTTTGTCTTATGTATTTTGTTGTGCCAGTGTCCACAATATTTTTTACATATTGTGACAAGATCAATTTGTTTATGTTTGTATCATCAAGGTCGGCATAGTCAAGTGTAGTGTTTACATAACCTGTGCCTGAATATATGCCAGTGATTTGAAGAGTGTCAAGACTATTTGGCGCACTTCCAAAGAAATAACTTAGTGAATAATGTGCGTCATCTTTGCTTAGATATGGTGTAACAAATTTGTTTACGCCTACTACTCCTTCAAAGATGTTTTCCCCGATAGTAGCAAGCCTTTCTCCTAGTGTGATTGTGCCCGTAAGTCCAGTGTTTTTAAATGCACGAGCACCTACACTAGTCCAAAGAGTGTTTGAATTTAGTGTATATGACAATAGGTCGTTTGCATTTTCAAACGCGCTCTCGCCAATACTCCTTACACTGCTAAGGTCGGCACTCTTTATTGCTGTGCCTTTTAGTGCTCTTGCACCTATTGTTTGAACTTTGCTCAAATCAATCGAAGTAAGTGCACCACAACCATTGAACGCATCGTCATTTAGGACTTGAAGAGTAGACGATACAAATGAAGCAAATTTTGCACAGTTATTGAATGCAAATGACTTGATATCTATTATGTTATTTGCTGTTACGCTTTCTAGAAGCAAACAATCTTTAAACGCATCTGTGCTAATTGTACTTACTGAATCTGGAAGTGTTATTGATACAAGGCTAGTGCCTTCAAAAACTTTTTTCTCTATTGTTCCGATTTTTGCGTCACTAGCAAATATGATACTGCTTAGACCGCTATTTTTAAAGGCTTCTTGCGATATCTCAGTGACAGTATTTGGGATAGATATACTGCTTAGAAGTGAGCAGTTTTCAAATGCGTTTAGATATATTTTTGTTACGCCACCAAGGTCGATAGATGTGATGTTTGAGTTTTTAAACATATTTCCATCAAGCGATTTTAGGCTAGATGGCAAAACTACACTTGTTATGTTTTTGCAGTTGTAGAACGCAGAAGTGCCAAGTTCTGTTAGACTCTCGCCAAACTTTATTCCACCATATGTCAAGTCCGAAGTATTGGTTATAACCGCGATGTTTGACCCGCTAAATGCACTGTTTCCTATCGACTTAACATTGTCAAATACAAGTTTTTCCACAACCGATTTGTAGAACGCATTGTTTTCGATTTTTGTAAGGCTAGCTGGGAATGTAAACTCCTTAACTGACCCATCAAGCCAACTAAATGCATATTCGCTAATAGTGCCAAATTCTACAATGACATTTCCGTTTTCGTAAAACTTAGTGCCGTTTGTGGCTCTTACAAGAACGCTCGAATTGTCCGCAGTGTTTTTAGAGTACAATGTGTTGGCCTTTGCATACAACCCTGACGCTGTTCCATCTGCTGTGCTAGTGATAGTCGAAAGTGCTGTACAGCCTTCAAACCACTTAGCGCTAGCATCGTCTACACTGCTTCCATATGGCAATGAGCCAAAGTGGAAAGAAGTAAGATTTGCACAATTATTGAACGCAGTTTTGCTGTATACTGTAAGGTCGCCAAGACTAACACTTGAAAGTGCTGTGCCATTGAATGCGTCCCTATATATGCTGGTGATGTGGTCAAATCCGCTCACATTTGCAAGCGATTTGCACTCGAAGAAAGCATTTTTAGGGATACTTGTAATTGTGCTAGGAATACTTAGACTAGTGATGCCTGTTTTTGCAAATGCACTTTCGCCGATGCTTGTAGCATTTACAATGATGTCGTCCACATTAGTTAGTTGCAAACAGCCTTCAAATGCCGAATTGCCTATTGTCTCAATAGCTGATGTTGAGTTGTTGTAGAAAGTGACAGAATCAAGAGATGTGCCACAACCTTTAAAGGCATTGGCACCGATAGATTTTAGGGTCGATGGCAAAACAATCGACTTGATACTACTATCGCCGTCACCATATGTTGAGCCAAAGCCAACAATGCTTGTTGTGCCTTCTTCGTAGGTGGCAGTGTTAATGCTCCCAAACACACAATTAAAGTTTGTTTCACTTGCAATGCGTGGAGATATAGTTATGTTAGTGATGGTGCTATTTCTAGCCACATACTTATTGTCTTTAAGATATTTTTTGCCAAATAGTCTATCACCCACAACCTTGATTTTGCCAAGCGAAACAGTGTTTCCGTCCCACTCGCTAATCACGCTTGTGACAGTGTCTTTAAAGGCATAACTTGTCTTATTGTCTTCTCTGAAGTCGACCAACTCATAGTATTCGTCTGAGTCAGAAGTGTGTTTGAAATATACACTTTCCCAATCTTTCTCTACTACAAGCAAACTTGAAGATGCACTTGTCGCATAGTTTTCACTAGTGTAAAAACTCAATGACGACATATTTGTGCTGGTTGAGTTGAATAGTTCGTAAAGATTTTTTGCGCAGTTTGTAAACGCATATGAGTTGATGCTGGATATTTGCAAATTGCTTGACGATGATGTCATATTGCCAAATTGCAATCTGTATAGTTTGTTGACATCTGCAAAAACTCCCGAGCCTATCGACAAATTGCCACCGCCGACAAAAGAAATTGATTTGATGTTTGGCGATACTACTCTACGACTGCCTGACATTGACATTGTTTTGGTCTCGAAAACCTTGAATGTGACATATTGAAGATTTGTAAATGTGTTGTCAAAGTTGTAGCCAGTCTTTGATGCAATCTCAGCTTTCCAAAGTTTTGTTGCGCCTTGTAGCAGATTGTCAAAGTCACCATAGTTTTCATTGCCTACATATGCTTCAGTAATCTCCGATGTGTGATTTTGAAGTGCATTTGACATTAGCAAAGCACCACAATGGATATCGACTTTTTTAAGTACGCTTGTTTTGTCTTCGTCCATTGCAAAGGCATATCCACTTATCTCACCAGTCAAGTTTACTTTCAATGACTCCATTTTGTCGCAGTTGTAGAAGGCAAAATTGCCTATTTGACTTGCATTTGATAGATTGATAGTCTTGATTGAAGCGACATTTACGAATGCAAAACTTGACACTTTTGCGACTTCTCCCATATCCGAAGTGTATGTGATGTCAGTCACTTCTTGACCATTTAGGATAAGGTTTTTACTAAAATATGTAGGGTTGCAATCACCTGTCAAAAGGTCATTGACATTGTTTGACTTAAACACACTTGTCAACCACTTTGTTTTGCCAATAGACAAGGTGTTGTCACTTGTAATGATTTGAGTGCTCTTTATCGATTGTGCCCCGTTAAACGCAGATACTCCAAAGGTTTTTGCTTTGCTAAATCCGTCAAATATAACGCTTTCTAGCTTTGCACAATTTTTAAACGCATACTTTCCGATGCTTGTGCAGCTGTCTGGGATAGTGATGGTCGATAATGTACAACCTTCAAAAGCACTATCTCCTATGCTTATAAGTGTGCTAGGCAAAGAAATTGTTGAGAGCGAACTATTTTTAAAGGCTTCGATGCCAATTTCCGCATAGTCGCTATCAAACGAAATACTTGCGCCTACTCCACTAAACATATATACTGGGATATATTTATTGCCATTTGAATTTTGGCTCCACGAAACAATGTTTATGGTTTTTAGGTTGTTTGGGATATTGCCACCAAACAAACTTGAAATGGCTATTCCTTGCGATGGAAGTGATAGACTTTGAAGGCTATCTAGTCCTGCAAAAACGCTTGCACTCGAATAGCTGTTGTTGTAATAACTACAACCGCTTGGGATAGATAGTGTAACAAGTGCGCTCATTCCTTTAAGTGCATTTTCACCCAAAGACACGCAAGTATCAGGGATAGTAATGCTTGTAATGTTTGTGATATTTCTAAATGCATTTGGGGCGATACTAGTCACATTTGTAAGGGAAATGACATTTGGGATATTTTCGTAAGTTTCGCCGTTTTTGATTTTGACAATCCTTGCGCAATTAAATCTATCATCAATGTTTTGATTTATTTGAGCATAAGTGTTAAGGTCACAATTATAATTGAATATTGTGTTTTCATCGGCAAAAGTAGACGATATTTTTACGCTAGTAACACTTGAAGGGAATGTAACCGAACTAAGTACGCTCTTGCCTAGTCCGCTCACCGAAGTAATGCCATCGCCTATTGTCACATTTCCACTTACTGAAACAGCAAAGTTGTAAAGTGTAGTAGCCACATATTTTTCGATATTTAGATTTACTACATTTAGCGATAGGTTTGTTTCGCTATTTAATGAGTTTATTAAATCACTCGACAAAGTCAAGTTTTGGACAGTGCCAAGACTTCCAAACACGCTTGTGGCAGTGCCCGATGTTTTTGTAGCAAGTGGCATACTAAGTGTAGTCAAATCACCACAACCATCAAAGACTTGACTATCAAGCCCAAATTGACCAGAAAGTTTTACTGTATCTAGCGCTACACAACCCTTAAATGTGTAGTTTAGCGACACTTTGCTTGTGTCTGTATTTTTGATATTCACATTTGTAAGAAGTCGGCAATTTTGGAATGCATAACTTGAAATTGTTTTTGCATTTTTGATTGTCAACGATGTTATATTGCTGTTACTGAAAATTGTGCCTATTTTGTCGACATTTTCTATTGTTATGTCACTGAGAATGTTGTTGTTTAGATAGATTGTGCCAAATGCATCTGACCAGTTTACACTCGCAAAATCATTTATGCTACCTTCAAAATATACTTTCCAGTTTAGTCCTTTTCCGCCAGAAACTGTTGTGTTTGACATACTAGGAAGATGCAATTCAAGGCCTTCGACAGAAATCGAACTAAGGTTAAGTGTGTTGTTGCAGGACTTTATTGTAAGTTTTTTAAGTGGAATAATCCCAAAACTCTCGTTGTATTCGTTGAAGACAACTTCTTCAATCTTTGCGCCTTCAAATGATGTGGCGTCACAAGAAGTGACCAACCTCAAATCAAGCACGCCTTCAAGTTTGCCAATTCCAGCAAACGCATATTTGCCTATACTTTTGATGTTGCCTAGATCTCCAACAACTAGCAAACTACAATTTTTAAACGCATTGTCAGCCACCGAATTTACACTAGACAAATCAAATGTGGCAAGTTTTGTGCAGTTTTCAAATGCGCTTGCGCCCACAACTGTGACTTTGTTTGAAGAACCTACTTCTCTTATTCCGCTATCTTTAAATGCATTGCTGTATATGTTCTTTACATTGTTAAGGTTGATTTTTGTAAGTGCAGTTTTTCCAGCAAAAGTATTTGCCGAAATGCTATCAATACTGCTGTCAAGTCTTACTTCTTTAAAGGTCGAAGTAAGTGTATTTGTCTCACCATATGTGCTTTGTCTCATTCCTTCAAGCACAGTCGAGATTGTGCCCGCAGTATCCGCAGAAATATTAAGGATATCAGTGTTGAATGTAAGATATTTTACAAGGCTAACTGGTGCTGTTATTTGTGGGATATCATATGCAAACGCATTTGCATCAGTGACAGCATAACGCCCATAATATGATTGGAAAACAAGATGTGTTATTCCTTCAAATGAGAATGCGCCCTTTCCAAACGATTCTCTTGCAGGAAGATTAACAGTGCCTTGCACTCTCTCATAGTTTTCATCGTTTTTAGCATAAAGGCTAAAATTATTGTTGCTAAATCTAGCACAAGAATCGCTAAGTGTAGCCCTAAACCAGTCATCAAGCGAATCTACATAGAAAGCGGTCGCATTAAAAGGACTTGTGATAGTACAACTGCTACTCCTAATATACACATTATCTACACGACCATATTTACTGCCATCTACGCTTGAATCACTCACAGTAAGGTTTTTGATTTTGGCATTTGGATTAAGTGCCAAAATTTCGCTTATAGTGCTATCATTTGCAGTGGAAATATTTTCTATTGTTGCGATACTAGTACAACCTGCAAATGCGCCCTCATAAAAACGAACATTACCACTTGAAATATTGATAGAATCAAGATTTGGCATATTTGCAAAAGTGCCCGATTGCACATACGCATAAGAGTACGACGAAGTGTAGAGATTAATGCTAGTGATACTAGTACAGCCATAAAACATATAGTCTAGACAAACATTGCTATTGCTGTCTGTATAGTCGCTAAGATTGATATCAAGTGATGTCAACGGAACATATTCGTTGTTGTCGTTTTTGATATTTAGAGAAAGTCCCTTAGACAATGGATTTTGAAGAGCACTTGAAAAACTACATTTAAACCAATCATTAAGACTATCCACATATACATTTTGCAGATTTGGGAACAACTCGCTAGCATTGTTTTCAAATACAAACTTATCATACTTGCTATCAGCTGGCAAAACAAGTGTTGTTATTTCATTTCGATAGTTTTGATATCCGTCATTTTTAGCAAAAGTAAGTGTACCTTGGCTTCTATCAAAGTTTCCTAATAGATACTCATTACAGTGTTCGCAGTGACCAAAGTTGCTTCCGATATTTGCTATCATATTGTGGTCAAGTTTTGCTATCTCAGTGTAGTCGTCTTGCGATGCGTCACAGTACTTACAACCAGTGTGTTTTTGTCCTGCTTGACTACATGATGGGGTGATGTCGATTATTTCTTCCCATTCGTGCTCGATACTGCCATTGTATGCAAGTCTACTTGTAGCAGGAATATAATAGTCATTTCCTACACCCATAGATAAATCAAAGTAGTTTACATCTAACTCTTCGTCATATGCCATAACACGACTTAAATACAATTCGACAATATCAAAGTTGTTGCCTGTTTTGTCATATAGCTTGAAGTCATAAATCACCAACTTCCCACGATCGCCTTTTTCAATGCTATCGTTATCAAAAATATATTTATAATCTTCGTCACTTATAAAGTGGACTTTGCCTTGTTTTTGCTTGCCTTTGTATGATCCTACATAACTTATCTCAAAGTTGTTGTTTGCCCAGTCGGCATTCATAGTATAACTTACACCATCTATATTAAACGAGTATGTCGAATTTATAGTAACGACCGAGCCAAATTTGATATCGCCGTCCGAACATTTAATTAGCGAACCATTGCCTGCATATTGAAGCAATTTGCTTAATTGCGACTTAATAGTCTTACACTCAGTTGTAGTTCCCCTATACTCTATTTCACCAAAAGCATAATCTTCTCCGCCTTCTTCATAATCCACATATTTTATTGTTTTTGGCAAAGATAGTTTTGCAAATGATGTGATGTTTGGTTGTTTGTAGCCATATCCGGTGTACAATTCGCTTTTTGTAAAGCCTATTCGGATTACTTCTTTTCCTTCAACTTTATCAGGAATGTACAATTCTTCGTCATCAGTTCCAAAATAACCAACAAGTTCTACAACCTCTTTCATATTGCCGTACTCATCTTCGATCTCGGTGTACTCAATGTAAAAGTTTTCATACACTTTTGCCATTAGGCGCTCTTGATTTGTAGGTGATTTTGCAAATATGATCGATGAATTGTTTTCTGTCTCAACTCTATCCATTAGCCCGATGTTTTTGTATGAAACACTCTCGTCAAGTCCCATAAGCGCATATATTTGATTTTTGCAAAACTCATAGTGCGAACAATTAAGTTGAAAGTTTATGTGAGAGCCACAATATACATTAGAACTCGAATTTATTGTCGACGGAACAGCAATGTTGAGAGTATCAGATTGCTCATACATCTTTACTGAATATCCAGTAACCCCTTCACTAAATGCGATGCTTTGTGCACTGGCCAATGACAAATTTATGTATGCATCGCCATTTACAACTAGATTTTGCACTCTTAATCTATCTGCATTGAATGTAAAATTGTTTTGAGAGTACTCTTTGGCATTAACATTTATTGTAAGATTTGGCAAAACAATATTGCGGTCAGATAGTTCGCTTATAAAATTTTGCAAAGCATAGTTTTCAGTGTCAAATTTGTCGAAATTTATGATAAGGTTGTAAAGTTTTAACTCATCAAGATTAAGTCCATCAAATGCACTTTGAGCGATGTTTGAACCAATTTCCATTGTCTTGTTTTGAGTCACAGAGCGAGTCGCAACAAGTAATATATCGTTGTAATACAAACAACCGTTTTTCATTGCGAAAGTCGGATTTCCCGCTTGCACTACGATTTCTTCTGGTGTTCCACCTGCAAAGTCAAATCTAAAACATTGACGCAAATAATCGTCGTCACATGGGATCCCATCATTGTCGACAATTTGCTCGATGTTTTTAGGAATGGTTAGTTTTCTGATATAATCAAAAGATGTCATCTCGACACTTATCGCACGCGCATCTGCTGGCAAAGTTACATCGTCCAGATCGACATCTCCATAACTTTGGTTTTTAATATATACTACTGCATCGTTTTTGACTTTGAAAGACACGCTGTGTTGTTCTTCACTGCCAGGCTCAGTTCCGCCAGGGTTTTTATTTCCGCCACCGCTCGATTGTGGTCCACAGCCCGCAAAACTCACCGCTGAGACAGTAGTAAGTCCAAGCGCTACTAACAATTTTAAAAACTTATTTTTTTTCATCATTCTCTCCAAAACAATATATTTTTCAAATATATTAATACTCAAAAAGTATATCATTTATCTATGTATACTGTCAATGTTTTGCTATACAAAGTCGTGTGTTTTGTCGATTTTTTATCTTGCCTAAAAGCCCGATTTACAAGTAACAAACACACTTTTTTCAGATGCTAGTGGCTTTATAAATCGCATATTTTAAAATACAGATTATAAAAAAATAACCACTTTCGCGGTTATTTTAAAAATCCTTTTATTATAAGATTTTCGGCTTCTTCATAATTTAGTCCAAGCGTCATTAGTTTTGTAATTTGGTCGCCGGCTATTTTTCCGATTGCAGCTTCGTGGATAAGTGTCGCATTTACATTTTCACATACGATTTTTGGTGTCGAATCTATGCGCGCGTTTCCTACTAAGATGCCATCGCAAGACACATGTCCAAAACAGTGGTTTTTGCCCTTGACTTTCGAACAAAAACATTGATATGAGTTGTCTTTTGCGACACTTCGTGACATAACATCCACGCTACTATTTGCCCCAACCAAATCTACATCAAACTTAGTGGTTGCACTTTGAGTATCGCTGGTCAATATCTTTTCTTTTATGACCAATTTTGCATTGTCACCAAGGCGAGCTTTTGTAGTACGAACAGATGACGATACCCCGCCAAGTTGGGTGGTTTCCATTACAAAATTGCTATTAGCCTTCATATCAATTTGGGTCACTGGATTTAGTATTTTCTCACCCACTCCATCGCCTAGTCCTAGGTGTTTTTCGATATACAAAACATCGCTGTTTGCTCCCAAATGGAATGTATGGATCCCATCATGTTGGCTTTTATTTGATGTCACATTGTGTATTCCACAGCCCGCAACTATTGTTACTTGCGCATTTTCGCCGATGTAAAAATCATTGTAGACAAGGTCGTCTATCCCTCCTTCGGTGATGATGACTGGGATATGAACACTCTTGTTTTTCACATTAGGTTTGACTATTATGTCAATGCCACTCTTATCGGTCTTTGGCACTATTTCGATGTCACTTGTGCTGTTTCGGCTTAGCGCTTTGCCGTTCTTTCTTATGTTGTATGCTCCGCTTGGGATCTTGTGCAAATCAGCTATTTGGGCAAGCAAGTCTTTATCAATTTTGTCCATTTTCCACCTCGCTTACTAGTCTATTGCATACTTTGTTTTCAAGTTTTGGCAAAACTTCTTCACGCTTGCCAAATGCATCAAGATGCGAAGAATTTAGCACAATTACATAATCGGCTATGTCTAAGATCTTTTGTTGGTGCGTAACAATGATTGTTAGGCTATTTTTGTTTCGTAGGTCTTTAAAAACATCTGTTAGGCCTTCAAAACTCCATATGTCAATGCCTGCTTCGGGCTCATCATATATGTTTATCTTCTTGTTTTCGGCAAGACTGATTGCAAGTTCTATGCGCTTTAACTCACCGCCCGACAAACTACTATCTAGTTCGCGCTCAGCATATTCTTTCGCACACAAACCCACTTTGCTTAGATAGTCGCATCCACATTTAAAACCTACTTGACCTTTTGAAGCAACACTTATTAGATCACTTACTGTAAGACCTTTAAATTTGACAGGTTGTTGGAAGGTAAATCCAATGCCCTTTTGCGCCCTTGAAGTAATGTCAATTGAGTTTATGTTTTCGCCGTCCAAAACAATGTCACCGCTTGATTGTTTGATTATGCCCATAACAATTTTGACAAGTGTGCTCTTTCCACTTCCGTTGTGTCCAGTTATGGCATAGATTTTGCCATAGTCAAAATTTAGGCTTATATCGTCTAAGATGGTTTTGCCATCTATTTTGTATGTTATATTTTTGAGTTCTAACATATTTCTCCTAAAAATTTCATTAGTAATATTATTACCTCGCATATTGTATCAAAAACATTTGTTTTTGTCAGTAGATTTTAATAAAAAAACACTCGCTAGGAGTGTTTTTGTTGTTGACCATATGCGACTGTTATTTTCGTGGTGCTCCACAGTTTGAACACTTTTTGTCACTTTCATCAAGCAAGCAACCACAATATTTACATCTGTTTTCTTCTTTTTTCTCTTCGATTTTTTCTTTTACAAGTTCTCCAAGGCGTTGGCTGTCGACTGTATTAGACACTTCAACTTCGTCTTCGTCGGATTTTGCTTTATTTTTAACGACTTTAGCAACGATAAGAAGCACAACACCAACTAAAACAACTATGCTGAAAGCATTGTTGTAGATAGAGTATTTTACAAACTCTCTTCCCGCCAAAGTCACTCCCACAACCTTAATGTCATAATCTAGTCCGTCATCTTCGTCGGCAGTCTTGACGCTGTGACATTCCACTCTTTCAGTGTGAGTTGTATTTGGGTTGATTTTCACATTGCCAAAAGTCGCATTACAACGATTTTTGTGTTGGTCTTCAAGTGTAAGAACCAGTGTTCCTTCCACTTCATCGGACAAATTATATAGAGTGATTGACGCTTTTATGTCATAATAGTCACTATCTTCGCTATTTACGACAATATCAAAACTATTTATTTTGTATCTACATTTCTCATCGTCTTTTAGTCCCCAGCCAAGTGCACCCGAAAACGCACCAAAAACACCTATAAGGATAACAACAATAGCGATGATAGTAATAATTTTAGGAAAACTTGCTTTCTTTTTCATGTTTTTAAACTCCACAAATATCTTAATTAATTTGAAAGATAAAGTCAAATATTAGCGTCATTTAGTCAAACTTTTATAAATAATTTCTGCACATTTTATCCCGTCTATTGCGCTAGTCATAATTCCGCCTGCATAACCTGCGCCTTCACCAATAGGATAAATGCCCTTTATGTTTGACTGATAGTCTTCACCACGCAAAATAGTGACAGGGCTACTGCTTCGGCTCTCGATTGCAATAAGTAAATTTTCATCCTTTGCAAAATTTTTTAGTTTTTTATTAAACCTTGGCAACGCCACCCTTATAGACTCTGCTACAAAAGACGGCAAACATTTTTCAATGTCACATATTTTTATATTAGGCAGATACGAACTTTTTATTGCATTTGTATCGGTTTTCTTTAAAAACCCGCCTACACTTTGAGCAGGAGCACAGTAGTTTGACCCGCCAAGTTTGAATGCGAGTTGTTCGTATTTTTCTTGAAACCTTACACCCGCAAGAACATCATCTCCTTCAAAGTCGTCTGGTCTAACACTTACAAGAACTGCACTATTTGCATTTTCTTTATCTCTTGCAAAATAACTCATTCCATTAGTCACTATATGTCCTTCTTCACTTGCAGACGACACCACAACACCACCAGGGCACATGCAAAAAGTAAAAACACTTCTTCCACTCGGCAAGTGCTCAACAAGTTTGTAATCAGCAGACGGCAATCTTTTATCAAAGCCTTCACCATATTGTGCAATGTTTATATCACTTTGTTTTTGCTCAATTCTAACCCCCATTGCAAATGGTTTTTGAGCCATATTAGCACCTTTATTTAAAAGCAAACCAAAAACATCTCTTGCACTATGTCCTATCGCCAAAACAAGTTTTTGACAAGGCATACTAAAATATGTGTTTTTGACAATATCATATAGTTTTATGTCACAAATATTATTATTGTTGACACTTACATCGACAAATTTTGTATTAAAATATATCTTACCACCAAGTGACAATATTTCATTTCTTATGTTTTTTACAACATTTTTTAAGTTGTCGCTTCCAATATGTGGTTTCGACAAATACAATATTTCTTTTGGTGCGCCATGCAAATAAAACTCATTTAAAACAACAGAAACATATTCGTTGTGAGCATTTGAATTGAGTTTGCCATCGCTAAATGTTCCTGCACCACCTTCCCCAAATTGAACATTAGAGTACTTGTTTAGTTTGCCTTCTTTCCAAAATTTGTTTACATCTTCTATTCTTTCATCAACACACTTTCCTTGTTCGATTATTATCGGTCTAAGCCCCATACGAGCGAGCATTAATGACGCAAACATTCCAGCAGGACCAAATCCAACCACTACTGGCCTTATGTCACTTTGTATTTTCTCATATTTTCTACTATCACGATTTATTGTTATTGTAGGATAATTCAATTTTATTTCAAACCCATTACTTAGGCTCACTCCCACATTTGCGACATAAAATACATTTGGCTTTTTCCTAGCATCTATTGCCAATTTTAAAAATTCATAGTTTTTTACATCATTAGGTCTTATTTTTAGTGTTTTTGCGATGGCTTTTATAACATCGGCATCTCCAAAACCTACTTTTAATTTGACATTATCAACTCTTATCATATTGCACTTCCTGCTATCCAACCACTAGTCCAAGCCCATTGCAAATTATATCCACCACATTCGCCATCAACATCACAACATTCGCCTATTATATATAGTCCAGAGTTTTGTTTGCTTTGTAGGTTATTATCCAAATCATCAAGACTTACACCACCAGACACAACTTGATTATTGTCATAATATCCGACAACATCAAATTTTAGCGACTTTATTGATTTTGCGAGGATATCTACATTATCTTTACTTAGCGATCTTACACCTGATTTTAATATTATCAATTTCGATACTTCATCAGAAAACCAACCCACAAAGATATTGTTTATATCACAGTCTTTGAGTCTTGCAGTCAACAATCTTTTTACATCTTTAATATCATAGTCAGGCATCAAGTCTATGTTTATGACCCCCGAATATTTTTTCATTCGTGCAAAAAGACTTGAAATATTAAACACAACTATCCCACTAAGTCCTTCATCTTTAAAAAGAACCTCACCCCTATCGGTCATAGTTTTGCCACAACAACTAGCGGTCACAACTACATCACTAAGACGCACTCCCGATAGTTTTTTATAATGTTCATTTGTCTTTAATGCACAAAGACTAGGATACAATTTAGATTTTTTTATTAGTTTTATTTGATCAAATCCACCAGTAGCCAAAACTACACTTTTTGACACAAAACTATCACTTTCTGTCAAAACATTATATTCATCTTGCAATTTCTCAATTTTGACTACTTTTTGCTCGCCAACAAAAGTTACTTTATTTTTATCTAGTTTTTCACATAAGACATCAATTACACTGCGCGCATTATTTGAAAATGGATATACTCGACCCTCATTATCAGTATGCATCAAAAGTCCCAAATCAGTAAAAAATGACATGGTGTCTTTGACATCAAAACGCGAAAGATATTTATCTATATTGGTGTTATATTTGTTGGAGTTTGTGTTTAGATTTGTAAGATTGCATTTCCCATTTCCTGTCACCATAAGTTTTTTAGCAGGAATATTGTTTGCATCTATCAACAATACACTTTTTCCACTATTTGATGCTTGGATAGCACACATTACTCCACTTGCCCCAGCACCTACTATTATCACATCGTACATATTTTTCTCCTAATATAATTATATCAAATAACTCGATTATTATAAAGTGTTTACAAATAAAAAAAGGGGACTACGCCTCTTTATCATTTTCATTTATATCTCGCATTCCACGAATTATCTTTTTACGAGTTTGTTCTTCTACTTTCTCAATACTAAATCCACTTATCTCCACCATTAGTCCCGCTACAAGTGGCATGGTCCACAAAGGCAAAAGCACTCCAAAGACACATGTTATGCCCATATTAAGATTTAGCATCGACTGATTGTACACTACACACTTATTGGATACGCCTAGTATTTGTCCTTTCATAATCATACGATTTGTACAAAAAACCATTGGGAATGCCATCATAAAAGATTGCACGCAAATAAGGATTATAGGAACAACATAATGCACATTGGCACTTATCACAAATCCGTTAACAGCGAGAAGAACACCACTTATAATTGCAAATATTGTCACTAATCTTTCAATTTCCCATCTCTCATCGCATCTGCCCACAGCAAATATTCCAAGTCCATAAAACAAACTAAGTAGTGCATTTGCCACACCAATTATAGTATAACTTCCATAACTTACAAACATCATAAATGTCAAAATAATAAAACTATTTTCAAGTCCATAATTTAAAAATGTCAAAGCACGATAACGACGCAAAACATATTTTTCAAGTTCTTTTTTCTCTTTCTTTTGTTTTTCATTGATTAGTTTTGACTCCAAAAACGCGTTTGAAATAGCATCATGATTATAGATTGTGTTTCCGCGATTTTTGATATAAAATCCTAAAAGTGGCACACAACTTATTAGATACAATGTCAGACTAACCGCAATCAAAACATACACATTCAAGTGGTCTAGAAACAATCCACCGAGCACTGTTGCGATAACATAACCTGCTTTTTCAAAAGTATAAAGTACGCTCATTGATTTAGCGCTAGATGTGTCTGCATTATAATTGAATATGCTGTCACAAGCAATACTTTCTATTGCCATATCCCACGCCATAGCCAATCCAATAAAAATAATACTTATCAGTGGAATATTGTAAATGAAAACAGTAAATATTTCCATACACAATATCGGAATTGTACGAAGCAACAATGCTAGTTGGGGTTTTCTTTGCAAAAAGTCCTTAATTATGTGAATAATCCCATATGCTAGAAAGTTTGACGCCAACAGATAAAGTATTGCAAGCCAAATTTTGCCCGTTGTGTCATATATCATCGCTGGAATAAAAATACCTACTAGATTTGTCGCAGTTGTCGCAAGGATTTTGTAAATGTTTAACAGTTTTAATTCATTGTTTTGCATTTTCCCTCCTCAGAACATTCGAGTATTGCAAGAGTTTCGACATGCTTTGTTTGTGGAAACATATCAAACGGCGTAACAGAAACAAGTTTAAAACTCTCGCATTTTGTTGTCAAATTGTAAATATCGCGTGCAAGCGTACTCGGATTGCATGAAATGTAAATTATCTTTTTAGGTCGAGTGCCAACAATCGCATCAACAACTCTTTCGTCACAACCTTTTCGTGGTGGATCAAGTATAAGTGTGATATCCCCATTTATACTATTTAATAGTTTTGGCAAAACCAAAGCACTGTCACCACAAATGTTTTGCATATTTTTGATATTGTTTTTCTTCATCAATTTATCAGCCGAAACTGTCGCTTCATTGACAATCTCTATCCCATATGCAAACTTACATTTTTTTGCACACATTGCAGTAAGAAGTCCTGCACCACTATATGCGTCTATGACAATATCATTGGATATATTGTCAAAAACCCGACTATAAATCTGTTTTTTAATATAGTTGTTCACTTGGAAAAAACTTGCATTGTTTATGCTATAACTAATATCGTTTTCACAAATATCAATATTCTCTCTACCAAATATGTGCACAAATTTGTCAGTCATAATAAGGTTTGATTTTTGTCGATTAATATTGATATTCAGCCCAAAATCATCAAATCTTTCTTTTAAAATATTGATTAGATTTTCCACTTTATCAAGTCTATCCGCATTAATTACGATAGTAAACAAATATTTTTCGTCATAACATCTGCCCACTACATGACGCAAAACACCTTTTCCAGTAGTTTCGTCATAAACCGAAATATTGTTTTGTGCGATAAAAATATTTATCGCATCGATATAATTTTTTGCCCACTTTTCTTGAATACTACAATCCATAATAGGCAAAACTGTGTGCGAATATTCTTTAAACATTCCGACCTTTTTTGTAACTGGGTCAACAGGCAAAGCAAGTTTGTTGCGATAGCCATATATCTTATCACTAGCTACTGTGTCGGATACGATTATGTTTTGTTTTGCAATGCGAGTTATTGCGTTTTGAACAAGGTCTTTTTTTAGTTGGAGCGCATAGTCGTACAAAATATGTTGGCATTGACAGCCACCACACTTACTAAAATATGGACAAACAGGATTTGTTCGATTTGGACTAGGCTTCAACAACTCGACAATTTTACAAATATAGGCTTTTTGTTTTGTGTTGATGACCTTGACTCTTACTTTTTCGCCGACTATAGCAAATGGAACAAAAAGCACAACACCATCGTGTTTTGCTATTCCTTCCATATTGTAGCCCATATCAATAATGTCTACATCTAATATGTCGTTCTTTTTAATCATATTTTCTCCACAAAAACCAGCATATGTAAAAAAGCAACTTAAAGTTGCTTTATTTTATTTATAAATTTGTTTCTAAACACAAACCATATCACAACCAAGATAGTAACAGGAATAGGAATAATAAACATCAACCAGTTTTTCATAACATCAAGTGTCAAATAAAGTGTAAGGGCTAGCGACCAAACAAATCCCGAAATGGACACCGCTCTAACAATATTGTTTCCCCATAGTTCGCTAAAAACAATCGCCACGACAAACGACACTGGAATTGCAATCACAAAGATAATCCACAATGACTTTTGGTTAGGCAAAGCCATACCCAAGCACGCATAAACAATAGTCGCCACCAACCACACAAGTCCAATAGACATAAGTGTAATCAAAAAGTGTTTTTGACGCAAGAAAGGCAAAAACGAACGAGTCGATTTTGGTTTTTTAGCGTTTGGTGAGATAAGCGTGTCAACAGTCACATTATACAAATCAGCAAGTTTTTTAAGCACAACAATATCTGGGACAGAGTCACCCCTTTCCCATTTAGAAACAGACTTATCGCTATAACATAGTTTTTCAGCAAGTTCGCCTTGTGTGAGCCCTGCCGACTTTCTAAATTTAATTAAATTGTTTGCAATTATTTGATTTAATTCTTCCATATTGATATTATAGCATAGAAGATGTGCCAAAACAAGCGTTTTTACTGCTTAAAATAAGGCACTCTACTCAGAGTAGAATTAATATTTTTCAAATTCTACTCATTTAATTTATATAGTAGCCACTATTTTTATAAAAATAGATTTACTAAAACATACTAATAGCATAGATTAATAATAGATTTTTAGGAGGATAGTTATGAAAATCGCAATAACTGCTGAAAGTACAGTCGATCTAACCGATAGCCTTAAAGAAAAATTTGACATACACACTGTTCCGTTTACAGTGCTTTTGGGCAATGAAATGTTTCACGACGGAGAAATAGACAACCAACGCATTTTCGACTATGTAAAAGAAAACAAAGTTTTGCCAAAAACTAGCGCAGTAAATGAGTATCAATATGAAGAATTTTTTGGTGAAATACTTAAAAATTATGACGCAATAATCCATTTTTCACTAAGCAGTGAAATGAGCAGTGCCTACAACAACGCTAAAAGTGTAAGCAGTAAACTAAACAATGTTTATGTAGTGGACTCACGCACACTTTCGACAGGCATTGCGCTTCTTGCAATTCGTGCTAAAAAACTTGCTGACAAAGGATTGGAGCCAGCACAAATCGTGGACGAGATAAATAAAACAATCCCCAAAACACATGCAAGTTTTGTAATCAACAAACTTGACTATTTGTACAAGGGCGGAAGATGCAATGCGCTTCAACTTCTTGGTGCAAACTTGCTTAAATTGAAGCCATTTATCAATGTCGAAAACGGAAAAATGGGCGTTTACAAAAAATACATGGGCAAATGGACAGAATGTCTTAAAAAATATTTTGACGACCTTATGGAGATGTATCCAAACATCGAGAAAGATGAAGTGTTTATTACAATGACCACCGCTCCCGATGAAATTGTAGACTATCTTAAAGACAAACTAGTTAAAGAAGGTTTTGAAAACATAAACATTACACACGCAGGTTGTACAGTTACAAGCCACTGTGGCGAAAACACTCTTGGAGTTTTGTTTATCGAGAAATAACAAATAGAAACTAAGAGTGAAGAGTGAAGAGTGAAGAGTTGTTCGGACAATTTAAATTGAAAGTGAAAGATAACAACAAGAGACTAAAATAAACTTCACTAGCATATACACTATAAGCAATCAAAAAGTAAAAAAGAATACAAAATGTATTCTTTTTTTGTTTGTAAAAAGGTGTACTTGTGACATAATAAAGATATGAGCATAAAAATGAATTTGACCCGCGAAGTGCTTATTGCAGAGAAACAAAAATATCTTACAAAAATGTTAAACACTTCAAAAATTAATAGTATATTTGATGTCATCACAATCAACAAAAGTACACGAAGTGCACCATCAAATGTTGTGAAAATCGCATTGCACGATGTGATATGTAATGACACGACCATATGCGATACACCATGCAAAGTTTTGGAAATTGACACTACAAAAAAGTATTTCAAATTTACAAAACCAAACAGTGACAACCTTGTTGTATACATACATGGTGGCGGATTTGTAAACGGATTTGCGCTTCAAGGCACATTTATTATGAAAGCGATGATGAAGTATTTTGGAACAAAATGTATTGCGATTGACTATCCATTATCCCCCGAAAATATTTATCCCACTGCACTTGAAAAACTATATGACATATATATCGAATTATTGAAAACATACAACGCAAAAAACATCATACTTATAGGAGAGTCTGCTGGAAGTAATTTGGTCATCAGCCTAATGTTAAGGCTAAAACAAAACAAAATCCATTTGCCCGCTTGTGCTGTTTTGCCATCGGGATTTTACGACCTAACATGCTCAAATAAGTCATATGACTACAACTCATACACTGACCCATCACTTACAAAACTCGAACTAGAACACATGGCTATCGCATATGTAAATGGCGACAACCTAAATGTAGATAAAAACAAATACAAAGACCCACAAGTTTCGCCTGTTTTTGCAAATCTTGAAGGCCTGCCACCTTTGTTTTTTAGTGTGTGCAAAGACGAACTTTTGTATGGCGACACTATCACTATGGTGGAAAAATGCAAAGCACAAAATGTTACATACTTTCTACACGAATCCGAAAAGTGTTTTCACGCCTACATGGTGCTTGGCGAGTTTTTCCCAGAGAGCAAACGCTCAACCCTTAAAGCGGTGGATTTTATCGCATCACACACAAACATCAAACTCGCATACGATAAAAAGACTAGCAAATAGAAATGTATATTTAAGTTGTAGAAGAAAAAACGAGTCATTTGACTCGTTTTTTATGTTCCAGAACTTTGATATTTTTTCAATGCCCAGTTTAAAAACAAAATACAAGGCACAACAAACACAGCGCCCATTAGCGGAGATAAAGCGTAAACAACTTTTGGAAGATTTCCGACCCCAAGAATATATGACATAGGCAAATAATTAAAGCATGCGATAGGAATGATGAAAGTAAATATTTTTGATAGCCATTTGCCATAGATATTGATAGGATAATAACCAATTTCTCTGCTACCATTTGTAATAATGTTTATAAATTCGAGATTTTCAATCGTAAATACGCTGACGCCTGCACCAATCATAAACAGTCCAAGTATGACCAAACACCCACAGACATATGTAGCCAGCAAAACCAAAACTTTTAACACTGTCCATTCGATATTTAAGTTAATAATTGCAATGATAGAAACGATTAGACCTAGCGCTACACGAGCAAGTTTTGTAAATTCGATTTTCGAATAAAATATTTGTCGGTGAATAGATACTGGTCTAACAAGCATACGGTCAAGGTCACCCTTTTTTATAAGACTAGGAAACTCATCGTATCCACGCGCAAAACATTCGGCAAACGAATACACAGATAGTATAATTCCGTACATTAAAGCAGTTTCGTAAAATCCCCAACTGCCTACACTCTTGCATTGAGAAAATAGTATGTAAATGGAAATAAGTTCGCTCAAATTGATAAATATCTGCGAAAACATAACCATAAAAGTGTTTACACGATATTCGAGCGATGATTTTAAATGCATTTGTAAATATTTTGAATACAGCATACTAACCCCCTTGAATAATCGTTTTCTTTAACGATTGTCTTAAAATTAATTTGCCAAGCAAAATAATTGTTATGAGCCAAGCACTACCAATACCTATATGGATAAGTCCTTCTAATGCACTTACATGCCCGACATAAATTCTTAGTGGCAAGTCACTAATATATCTAAAAGGCAAGTAGTCGACGACTTTAAGCAGATTTTTAGGAAGTAGTGGCAAAGGGATTATCATTCCGCCAAAAAGACTAGCTATAGTGTTTATGAGTGCGGATGCACCTTTGGGTGATTGTGTTTTGAAAGTGATATCAAGTGCAAACATTGAAATTGCAACAGCCATCAAAAGTCCAATAACAAGGCTTATCAAAAATAGTAAAAACGATACAAAACTTACAGGAAGTGAAAGCCCAATATTTTTAGGCAAAAACAAACTAACAACGATTATCGGAAAACAGCGCAGAATGGTCGCTGACAGTTTTTCGCCAAGATACTCAGCGTACCAGTGCGAATATATATCCATTGGTCTAACAAATTTATAACACACATCTCCCGACACAATATCAGTGGCTGCTCTTTTATAAATTGTCGCCGATCTAAGAGCAAAGAAAGCCTGATTCAGCCAAAGATACGACGCAAGTTGGATAATTGTAAATCCCGAAAATTTGCCACCACTTAACACCGATGTGTACAAATAGATATACATCAGTCCCCAAAAAAAATTGAGTAAGTATGCCCGAAAATGCTTTCGCACGATATTGGAGTTCGCCTTTAAATTGCATTTTAAACAAACTAAAATATGACGACATATTCACCTCACAGGCTGTACTCGTTGTACATTTTAGCGAGTATCTCGTCGACACCAATAGTGTCTACGCTAAAATCCACAACATCATATTTTTCGCTAATTCTGTTTATAAAATCTTTTGTGTGAAACTCAACATCTTCGTGATTTTTTAGCACGGCTGTATTTTTTTCATGCGTAACAACATCGTAACCATCAAGTTGGATATTTTTGTATTCTTTTGAAAAGACCACATTTATTGTTTTGATAGCGCCATATTTGTTTTTGATGGCATTAAAACTGCCATTGTACAATATCTCGCCACGACCAATAAGAATAATCTTGTTTGTAAGCGCGTCAATATCGTTCATATCGTGCGTTGTCAGTATTATGGTTGTGCCCCATTTATGATTTATCTCTTTTATAAAATCTCGCACTGCAAGTTTTGTGACCGCGTCAAGTCCTATTGTGGGTTCATCCAAAAACAGTATTTTGGGTCTATGCAGTAAAGAGCCCGCAAGTTCGCATTTCATCTTTTGTCCAAGCGACAATTGTCTCAGTGGTCGGTTTAAAATTTCTTCAAGACGCAATGTGTGAGAAAGCAAATCCAAAGTTTCGTTGTACTCATCAGTTGGGATTTTGTATATGTCTTTTAGAAGTTCAAAACTTTCTATTACTGGCACATCCCACCATAATTGAGACCTTTGGCCAAACACAACTCCTATATTTTTTACATAGTTTTTTCTATCCTTCCATGGCACAAAACCATCGATTTCACAGTTTCCAGAAGTCGGATTGAGTATTCCACTCATTATCTTTATGGTTGTACTCTTTCCTGCACCATTTGGGCCTATGTAACCCACAATGTCACCTTCTTCGATTTCAAAACTCACATTTTTGAGAGCATGCACGATTTTATGTTTGCGTTTAAACAAACCTATCAGTGCGCCCTTCAATCCTTTTTCTCTTAGTGAAATCTTGAAATCTTTGCTAATGTTTTCAAACTTAATAATTTTCGACACCATACCTCCTTTCGAAAAACGCAAAAAAATCCGAAAAAGATTTTCTCGTTTTTCGGTCTCGTTTTAATTATTCAGTTTAGTCGTTTTTTCTACTAACATTTGCATCCTTTGTTTAGTAGTCAAAAAAATCAAGCAAGGAAAATATATCATACATTTTTGCAATTTGCAACAACTTTTTGCACTTTTGTCGAAAAATGACAAAAAAAAAGATGCTACACAGCATCTTTTTATTTTTTCAAAACTACTTTTACAAAGTTTTTCTTGCCTTTTTGAAGTAGCAAGTGACCTTTTTCAAATAAGTCAGCAGAAATTATAAAGTTGAAGTCTTTGATTGCTTCGCCATTTACAAACACTCCGCCTTGTTCGCACATACGACGACCTTCGGACTTGCTTTTTACTAGCCCCGATTCACTCAACAAGTCGCAAACATTTTTGCCTTCGATACTCTCAACTTCATATGTCGGAACATTGTCAAGGTTGTTTCCGCCACCAAATAACGATTTGCTAGCTTCAACTGCTTTCTTAGCGTCTTCTTCGCCACGAACAAACTTGGTTATTTCATAGCACATAACTTTCTTGGCATTTACGATATCTTCTTTTATAAGTCGGTCGACTTCGTCCATTGGCACATCAGTAAACAACGCAAACATCATTCGCACACAAGCGTCTGGGGTTTGATAAACGCCTTGATAAAAGTCATATGCACTAATTTTGTCCTTATCCATCCAAATTGCACCACGCTCGGTCTTGCCCATTTTCTTTCCGTCTGGAGTAAGTAAAAGTGGGTTTGTTGCACCTATTAGTTCGATGTCAGTGCCATTTGCAAAGTTTAGTTTTCGTTGCAACTCAACTCCTGCAACAATATTTCCCCATTGATCACCACCACCATATTGTAGTGTACAGCCATACTCACGATTTAGGTGCACAAAGTCATACGCTTGCATCAGCATATAACCCATTTCGAAAAATGTAAGACCACCTTCGTCTATGCGGTTTTTATAAATCTCGCTTGCTAGCATTTTGTTTACATTAAAATGCACACCGACTTCTCGCATAAAGTCTGTGTATGAGTAGTCCCTAAACCAGTCAGCATTGTTGACGATAATTGCAGGATTGTCGCCATCAAAATCTAGAAACAAACTTAGTGTTTTTTTGATTTTGTTTACATTGCTTTCGATTTGCTCTTTGCTCATTACTTTGCGCATTTCGCTCTTTCCGCTTGGGTCTCCAATGCAAGCAGTTGCTCCGCCCATCAAAAGTATAACCTTATGCCCAGCCTTTTGAAAACGACGCAAAATGCTATATGGCACGCAGTGTCCTATATGCAAACTATCAGCAGTAGGGTCAGTTCCTTCATAAAGAGTGATAGGTTTGTCACCTTCAAGCAGTTCTTGAAGTCTTTTTTCGTCGGTGCATTGATACAACAACCCTCTTTCTTTCAATGTTTTAAACAAATTTTTATCGATTTTGCTCATATTTTCTCCAAATAAAAAACACACCTCGCCATATTTTAAGGACGAAGTGTGCGTTTCGTGGTACCACCTTAATTTATCGCTTTCGCGACCTCTTTGTCTTATGTCTTCAAGACGGGAAGATTGCTCCGACAAATGTAATTCGCACTATATCTATGTAAAGTTTTGCACCACCCAACTTCTCTCTAAAACACTCAATACTTGCTACTGATAATGTCATCAACACAATATTAAACTATTGACATTATATCAAAGTCAAAATTGTTTGTAAAGACTTTGAATGTAGTTTTACTTGACAAAACAAAGTGGTTATTGTAATATATCAAAAACAAAAGGAGTAAAAAGATGTTGTATTTGTTTACTTGGCGTGAGAAAGATCGGAAGAGCACACGTCTGAACTCCAGTCACGTCCGCACATCTCG
>CALEWH010000004.1 GCA_937925475.1 uncultured Clostridia bacterium | reverse complement strand
CATACACTGCCTCGTCTAGCTTGTCACTTTTCATTTTTACAATAACATAACAATTATGAATAAAAAAATAAGGCGGTCACATAGCAGTAGTATGCTCCCGCTTTATTTTTTTTACAATATTTCATCTCACTTGATTCTTTTATGTTTACATAGATATGATATTTGAATGTTTGGATTATGGAAATTTTAATAATAAAAAATAAGGCTGTCACAAAAGTTGGTTCAGTCTTATTTTTTTAACTTAGTTGTTTTATTTGGCTTTGTTTAGTCAATGTTTATCAATTTATAGTTTTTAGTGCCAAAGCCTAGTTTTTGTGCTGTATCTAAGATACGACGGCCGTGTCTAGATTCGACTCTTTCCACAAAGTGGTCACGGCCAGTGTCGTTTGAATTAAAGACAAGGTCAATGCAGGCTTGGTCTATAGCGACAGGGTCAGTAGATGCCAAAATGCCGATATCTTTTATGCAAGGGTCTTCGGCCTTAGCACAACAGTCGCAGTCGACCGACATATTGCACATTACATTAATGTAAGCGACTTTGCCTTCAAACATTTTGTGGACAGAACTTGCAGCTTCTGCCATTGCATCGACAAAGTCATCTTGTTTTGCGACATAATCCCAAAGTTTGTATTGGTCTTTGCAAACTCCCGCAGTGTGTATCCAGCACTTTCCAGCGGTCGACGCACAACCTATTGAAAGTTGTTTTAGTGCCCCGCCAAAACCGCCCATAGGGTGGCCTTTAAAGTGTGACAAAACCAAAAGACTATCATAATTTGGCAAATTTTTGCCCACATAATTTGTTTTTATGACTTTTCCGCCGTCAATCTTTAATTCGATATCACCATCGGCGTCCATAATATCAACATCAAAATATTTGTTCCAGCCATGCTCGCTTATTAGTTGGCGGTGCTTTTCAGTGGTGTTTCGTGCACCGGCATATGCAGTGTTGCACTCGACAATAGTTCCGTTTAGTGATTTTATAAAGTCCTTTGAAAATTCGGGGCGCAAAAAGTTTTGATTTCCCTTTTCCCCTGAGTGAACTTTCACTGCTACTTTCCCGTCAAGTTTGATTCCAAGTGCGTCATACACCTTTTTCAATCCCGCACATGAAATATCTTTTGTAAAATATACTTTCGCTTCCATTTTTTCTCCCTTTCTTACTTTGTGCTTTTTGTTTTTTATTATAACCTGTCAGCTCCATCATCGTCTTTATTTGTTTTCAAATCAGGTTTTAATGGATTGACTGGATTTGTTTCTTCATTGACAATATCCTTTTTGCCAATCTCAGAGTTGTCTTTTTCTACATCTTTATTTGCTAAATTGTTGAGTTTTTCTTCCAGTCTTTCAGCGTCAGAATTCATATTGTAAATTTCTCTAAAATTAGCTTTCTTTACTTCTTCGTTTTTACAAAAAGTCAATAAATCATAAAAACCATTTTCTTTTGCATCATCGGCTATAAGATTTTTAATATCAACCAGTTGGCCTATAAAGTCTTTGTCAATATCTTTATAAGGTGCCAAGAATATATCTAATCCTTCATAAGGTAGAAAATCTTTTAATGAATACCAAGTTCCATTTGCTTTATTGTAGACATCATTTGTTGTTTTATAGTTTTCATAAACAACTGGAAACTCTATGCATTTGTCTATGTTCTTCAACAAATAATTCATATCCCACTCATAAAAATCTGCGTTTTTAACCGTTGTAGGATTGTTTAATTTGTCTGCAATTTTGTTTTTAAATCCAATTAATAATATTTCTTGTGCCATGTATTTATTGTTTGGGATATAAGGATCATTATTTTGCGATCCTAATGCTGTGTAAAAAATATCACATGGTGTAAAATTGTCAGAGTTTATTAATTTTGTAAAATTCCTAAAAATCATAGGTTCATCTGTACTTGTTGTGTCTTCAATAAGTAGATGTTTATATTTTTCTGTTAGATACTTAATATCTTCCTCTTTAAAAAAACTGTTGAACTTATCTTCTAATAGTTTATCGTTAAATCGACACTTTTTAAAGTCTACATCATCAAGTAATTTTTTGTATAGCAATGACAATCCTAAGTTTTCATCGTACGAACAATTTGATTTAATCCCCACTGAACAACATGAGTCTTTATTGTGGTATTGATTGACATCTAAATCAATTTTGTATGTACCCAACACTTGTTTTGCCAAACTTTCATTTATTATCTCAAAAAGTGCGGTTTTGCCTGCTTGTTTTGCTTTTTGAAAATCTGCCAGTTGGTCTCTAAAAGGATGATTTAATTTTGCTAAATTATTGTGTATTGTAGAATCAGTTTTGTAAGTAAATTCATTGTTTTCATATTTTTGAATCTCGAAAATATGAGACATTTCATGGAACAATGTTTTTTTATAAACTAATTTTTTTAGTTCTTGATTAGACAAATTAATATTGTTATTGCTTTTAATAATGTATTCGCTTGTTTTGTTGGGTTTGCTTTTTGTATATGGCAAAAACGAGTATGTATTTTGACTTGCTAAAAAAGCCTCTTGCAGTTCTTTTTCATTTTTGATAATTAATCTAAGTCTGCCAGATGTTGGGTTGACATAACCGCTAGGAATCAGTTTCTTTCTTGCTTCATCTATCGGTATTCCTTCTGAAATCTTATCCAAATAATCCTCTTTTGTTTCAAACCCAATAGAGTTAATGCATTTTGTAAACAAATACACATAAACTTCATCAGCACTTAGATACTTTTTAGATTTAAAACAATCTTTGATTATTGTTTGATGATATTCGTTGTGGGAGTCGGGATCAACAATGCTTTGAAAATCTTCTTTACTAAATTTGACACCATCATACAATTTTGAAAAATCGTGCAAATATTCGATGCACAACTCCTTTAAGAGTTTTGTATCTTCTGCAACTTCTTCTGGGTTCAAAAAGATATTTGCTCTTTGAAGAGCTTTGTCAAGATGTTTTTCAAACTGTTTTTCAAGCTTCTTTTTCATATTTTTTCCTTAGGGTTATATTCGGTCGGCTCCATTAGAGTCTTTTAAGCTTACTTTAATTTTAGTTTTTTCGTTTTCATCGTCCACTTGCTTTTTGTCCAAGTATTTTGTTTCAAGTTCTTTATCGCGATTTGTAACTGAATCTATAAGAGTTTTAGTTCTAGTTGAGGGGATATCTACTTCATTAAGCTCATCGATTTTTGTAGTGTCAAAATACTGTGGCGAATACAAATAATCGGGGTTGTTTATAGCTGATACAACAATTTTATTTTCTTTTTTTAATCTATTCATATTGTCATGTTTTAGTTTTTCTTTTTTAAGTAGTACCATTTGATCATACATGTTATGTTCGATTGCAGCTTCTTTTACCATCGTTTTGATTTCCATAAGCTGATCAATAAAACTCAAATCGGTTTTTGCATCTGCGTCTAAATCTTTTTCGACATATGTTACAAACTTTTTTAAATCATTGTATGACATATAATCTTTTGCAAGATAAGAAATACCTTTTTCACTATTTGTTGAAGCATCAAAACGCGAACAAAGGCGTATTCTGCATGAAGGAAAAGACATAACATCATCCAACATACACATTAAAATATCTGTTTTAGTAAAAAAGTTTTCATCTTTTTCAATATTAGGATTATCTAATTGCGCTTTGATTTTGTTTTTAAAGGCAGTTAGTAATATTTCTTGTGCCATTAATTTGTTGTTTGAAGTTTTCGAATCGCTACAACCAAAAACAGTATAAAATATATCACACATTGATGGATCATTATATAATGTTAAGTATTTGTTTAGGTTGTATTTTTCTTTTGCTAATTTGTTTATATTTAATTTTGCCAAATCTTTTTGAGGTTGATTTTTTGGATCGCAATCATTTTCCATATAAGATTTAAACTTTTCTTGAAAATTTTTAACATCAGATTTGGTGAAATAACTATTAAATTTATCTTCAATTAGTTTGTCGTTAAAGCGTGCTTTATTGAAATTGATGTCGTCCAAAAGATACATAAAGGCATATGTAAGACCTAAGTCCCGATAATATGGACAAGATCCATACAACGAAATATTTGATGTTACTCTTCTTCCTGCCATAGTTCTAACAAATTGTGGTTTTAATTGGTCGGCAATATTTAGAGCAAGTTTTTCGTTTATCATTTCGAACAAAGCTTCTTGTCCTTCATATTTTCTAGCAAAAATTTGATCAAAATGTCCAAAATGAATGGCGTGCATAAAATTAACATGAATCCCAATATTGCTGTTATTTAATTCGGAGTTTTTGTCATATATTTCAGTTTCAAAGACGTGTGTTAATTCATGATATATAGCTGACTTATAACATTGTTTTAAGAACTCAAAACCAGATTTTTTGGGTGTATCTTTTGTTATGATCGAGTATTTATCTGCAAAAATGTCAAAAGGAAATTTTGATTTATAAAGATACAGTGAATTTTCATTAATAAAATGTTGTTCAAGTTCTTTATCGTCTTGTTTTATTATGTGTAATGATTTAATTCTATTGTCGACATAACCGAGTGGGATACTTTGGTTTTCTTCAGGTTCAAGTGAAGATAGATATTCTTTTTTGGTTATAAAACACATTTCGTCTATGCTGTTTGTTATTAGATAAACAAAAATCTCTTCTGCTGTTGCCGAAGTTTTGTTTTCATTGAAAAGTTCGGTGGTTATTGATTGGCTAATCTCTTTATTTGTAAATGGCGATTTTATTTTTTCAAAATCGCTTGGTGTAAACAATGTGCCTTTATAAAAATTGGCTAAATCATTTATATACTCCAAACCCAATTCAAGAAATAATTTTCTTTCTTCTGGACTATTGTCTTTTGTTATTTTTTTAAGATGCGCTTCATATTTTTTTAATAGTTCTTTATCCATAGATTTTTCCTTAGAGTTATATTCGGTCGGCTCCATTAGAGTCTTTGCTGGATTTTATAGTTGGGTCTTCTTTTTGAATGTCATTATGCTTTGTTTCGGATTTGATATGTTCGGAGATTTCTTTAACAATGTTGTTAGACCTTTCCGAGTTTTCTTCACTCTTAGTTTTTTCTTTTTTAACTACTTCTTTTTCGGTCACTTCGTATTCTTTACACATCAACTCATAATCTCTTTCTTTTTTCTTTTCTTGATTTAGTATAGTCATACAATCCATACAATTGTTTTCGAGAGCAGCCTCCTCAACCATGGCTTTAATTTCAATTAATGAGTCTAACATTTTTATTTCGTCTTTCAACAAACTATTTTGTTTATCTTTATAATTTGGAGGAGTAAACGTGGTGTTTTCTTTTACAATATTATCTCGCATTCTTTCATATGGCATAATCTCTTTTTGCAATATATAACAGGGTTGTTTGAGTGCCGACTCTTTATTTTTTGGAACTACCTTACTGTAAGTGATTCTAAATGGCAAGTTTTCGTCTAATGTTTTCATTAAGTCGTCAATATATTCAAAAGTTTCTTTATTTTTTGGGGTCTTAGGGTCTTTAATGAGTAAAGATATTTTTCTTTTCATTAAGTCAACCAATATATTAGGGATTTCAGGTTTGACACAACTCTCGCAAACAGTTTCAATTAAGCTGGTTGTATCCTCTAAGTAGCCTGCTAACTTCAATTTATTTATTTCTTCGGCTGGAAAATAATTTTGTATTTCATTTTTAAAAGCTTCGTCATTAAATCTTGTTTTTGTAAGATCAATCTTATCACATATTTTTTGAAGTATTAATGTAGGTGCGTAGTAGTTGTTGTATGTGCAAGCGCCAAGCAAATGATGTTTGGAGTAATAAGGAAAACCTGACATGTACAAACCATTATAAGATAATGAATTATTATCCTTTAATACTTTACGAGCAAACATTTCATTTTGAAGTTCAAAAAATGATTTTGATAATTTTAAATAGCTATCTTTTTCTATAATTAGGCGTTCTTGCACTTCTTCGTCTGACATATCATCATTTCTTTTACTATTAAGATCGAGCTTTATGTTATGAAGATACTTTTTATTATTTATCATATATGTTTTTAGTTCGAAGATGTGAGATAACTCGTGGTATATAGTATTTTGTAAACTTTTAGTTAGTAACTTAGTTATTGAAATATTTGAAGAAGTTTGACCAATTTCTGTATAAAAATCGGAATAATTTATATAATTATCGCATGTGCTTTTTATTAAATATAATGGACAATTAGAATATTCAACCAGTTCAAAACCATTTATGAAAATTTCAGAAGTTGTTGACCTATAAGTTCCGCATGGTATTCCACCTACAAATGATATAGAAATTTTTTTCGCTTCATCTAAAAGTTCATTTACCCAAAGATATTTAGGATCTTCGTCTTTTTTGTTCTTAGATGTATTTTTTTTGAAATTACTATTGATATGTAAGACATTATTTTTAAATAGGTATAAAAAAACTTCCTCGGCAGGCAATTCATTATTTTTGGAAAACAAGTCTAAGACAATGTCTTGTTCGACCTCGTTGCCATTGTCGTCAACCAATTTTTCAAAATCCTTTTTAGTAAATTTGTAATCTTTGTAATAATCAGCAAGATCTTTATAATATTGTAAACATGTATCAAAAACAAATTTTTTATCTCGCTTATTATCAGAAATGATGATTTTTGATAGATATTGTTTATATTCTTTAAATTTTTTCGAGTCCATACAATTCACTCCTATAAGTTTTTGTAAGTTTGGTTTACATTTTAATCAAAAATAACAAATGGATTAAGTTCTTCGGGTGTTTTCCAATCAATGTTGTAAAGTTCTTTTAGTAGTCTTTTTCTTTCTCGCCAAATTACGTGACAAGCCCCTCTATAATACATAAAGTCCTTATATTTTTCGGCGATAATTTTGTCTACGGCTTCAAATTTTTCCTTGTTTTCAGGCAAAAGCTCTTGTGGATCGTGTTTTATTCCCGACTCTTCTTGGTTGATTTTTTCCATTTTATTTTTCTTTTTTCTAAATATACACATAATAATTCTCCTTGTATTCTATATAATTAGTATATCATATAAACTAGTGTAAATCAATATCTTGATTTGTTTAACAAACAAAGTCACAATTTGTACGAAATTGTGGTTTTTGTGCAAAATAAACAAAAGTCGAGAAAAAGTGTTTTGCAAAAGCAAGGAAATAAGGTAAACTTAAAATATATCTTAGGAGGGGAATATGAAAAGTAAAAATCTTATTATTAGAGTGCTTGCGATAATCTTTGCAGGACTAATGGTTTTGCCACTATGCTTGGTTTGGCTTACACAAAAAACTTATCTTGCAGGCAGAGTTACTGAAAACCAAATAAAACTTGATGACATCACAGAAAATGTTGTGAACATGTCAGAGAAAGGCAATATGATAAATGCCGCAAAAATAATTTTCTACATAGTATTTGCATTGGCAATGTTGCTTGTAGTGCTAGAAGTTTTGCGTTTCTTCGTAAAGAGAAACAAAGTCATTGATGGCATCACAAAACTAGTAGGACTAGTTATGATTGTGCTAGGAATCCTTACATTTGTGTTCTCACTAGTTTGGTGCAATGCAAACACAAACACAACAATAATTCTTGATGCTAAAAATGGCGTTTCATACTCGCCATGGTTTGGTGGAATAGGCACACTTGTGTTTGCACTTCTTGGTGGCATTTGCGCGCTAATCGAAAAACCAGCAAAAGCAAGCAAAAAAAGAAGATAATATATACATAAAAAGTCCTCAATTTTTTGAGGATTTTTTTGTGCAGTTTTTCACTTTGCTATTGCAACCGCTTTCTTTATGTGTTAATATATACTTGACAAAAATAGGAGAGGGTTTTATGGAAAATTTTATCAAATATGAAGAAATCGAAAACAAACAACAACTTGAAGTCTGGACAAAAAATCATTTGTTGAGCAAACTTGGCGGATTGCCATTTTACATTGAGATAAAGCCAGGTTTTCAAGTACATGAAAATGAGATACTAAGTCGTCTTGAAAATGCCGGACTAAGTGTAATTATGAAAAATGAAATTACTCGTACACGCCAATTTAACAAGGTGTTTTATCAAAACCTACTAGACAGACCTGAGATATGGGAGAAGTGCAGTAGATATATGTGTGGCAAAATGCAACATCCATATATTGAAGATGTAAAACTTGAAGCCCCAACAAAAGGTTTTATCATTATGGGCAATGGCGAAGGTATCGCAACAGCACGCGGTCTTCAAGGTAGTACAGGTAATCCTGCTCCTGGCACAATCAGATATGATTTTGCTCTTAGAGACGAAAATGGAAACATAAAACCTCATATGACAGCCAATGTTATGCATTGTTCGGATAGTCCAGTTAATGGAGTAAAAGAAGCATATTTGTCATTTTTTGGTTGTGAGAAGTATGGCATGAAACCAAATATTGAAGATGTGCGTTTCTTGTTATCTACAAAAGTTGAAGAAGTCATCAAAGAAACATACAAGATGATAATGGATAAAGAAGCCGAAATGGTGGCTAAGTCCCAACCTGTTGTAAAAGAGAAAAAGGCCAAAGGTCCAAGAAAAATAAATGGTGGCGACAGAAAAGACCCTAAGAAAACTCGTGGCACAGTTGCAAAAGCCATTTGTGAAAAAAACGACCTTGTAAAATAATACAATCGGTCAAATCAAATTGAAAAGAAAAAGCCAGTTTTAACTAACTGGTTTTTTTATTTGTTTATTTTTCTGTTTTGTTTGTATAGAGTTTGTAGATAAGGTTTTCGAGTATGTATTTTCGCTCTTTATAGGGCTTGGATATAAGATCTACAAGTGTTTCGCGGTCGATAAGTCCGACATCGAGTTTTTCGGATACGGCAATCGCTGGTGCTGAAAAATGCGAGTTTGTAATCACGACCGCCATATCGCAGTCGTAAAAACTCTTGCCAGTGTACACTTCTTGCACAGCACTGTTGCTGACTTTTGTTTTGTAATAAAGTTTGGTCTGAATGGCAATAGACATATTGTTTTTGCTGGCGATAAGGTCGACGCCATTGTCTTTGCTTTTGGGAGTGTGTCTGCACTCAAATCCCGCACTCTCAAATAGCGCCACCACATATTCTTCAAAGTCATATCCGCTGACGCTGTCGATTTTGTCAATGGTGGTGTTTTTGATAAACCTATTAAGCCTGCACAATTTTATTAGTTTTTTTACACACTCAAACATATTTACCTCGATTTGATTATATCACAATAACTTTTTTGCTACAAAATAGATTGAATGTTTGGCATAAAAATAATTGATAAATAATAATATATAGTATGAGAAAACAATTAAAATTTCAAATTTTAAGCATTGTACTAGTTGTATTAGTGGCGGTGCTAGGAAGCATATTTGTAAATATAGGCATGGACTGGTACAGTTCGGTCGCAAAACCTACTCAATGGATACCTAGTTTTGTAATCCCAATCGTGTGGTCGATTGTGTATCTTCTTGCAATCCTTTGCTTGTGGGTGCAAATTTCAAATTCGACAATCACCACATTGACTACAATCTTGTTTGTGTTAAACGGTGTGCTTAATGTGCTTTGGTGCCTTGTGTTTTTTACACTAAGACTGACATTGCTAGCAGAGATAGTAATCATTGCTAATCTTGTGTTTGGCTGGATACTGTATGTGAAAATCAAGGGACAAAACCTGTATGCAAATTTGCTTTTGATTTATCCAATATGGCTCTCTATTGCGACATCTTTAAACACTGCGATATGGATACTAAATTAAAAAATAAAACTCAATCATTTGATTGAGTTTTATTTGTATGTAGAAATAAATTGTGGAGTGGTCATAGGCACAAAGTCTAAGACATCTTCTTCGTCATTGTATTTGAAAACATGGTCGTATTGAGTATAACCATCAACGCTCGAAAAGTGGTCATAATCCACTTTAAAGTGCGCGAGAATGCAAGCGGTGTTTAGGTTGCTACTAGCAATGCTTCGATTTGGGTTTTTGACGACAATCTTTTGACATCGGCCTTTATATAGCGATTTTATAAGGTTTAGATACTCTCCAAAACTGCTGTCCATATAGTCGATATCGGTCATAATAGAGATTGTGACAGCATCGCCTGAAATCGGGCTAGCGTAGGCAAGCCCTACAATCTCAGTGTCGTTTGCAAGTAGATATGAGCGTTCGTCTGTGGTCATGGGCAAAATGTTGTTGACGACAAATGACCTTGCAAATTTGTATGACTTGTTTTTCTCATCTAGAAAAAATGGTAGACTATCAAGTTTGATGCGTCCCATATATATTTCTTGCATATACATAAGGTCTTCGGGAAGCAATCTCTCGACTGTGAGTGAGTCGACTTTTGTGGACTCTTTGAGTTTTTTCTCTAAGTATCTAAAATATGGAAAATAATATTTGTTTGCGAGCATTTGTGGATATCCGTTTGCTTGCAAAAACTTGTCTCGAATAAGATACTCTTTGGTGTCGACAGTGCGGTTTAGATAAAAAGCACCTATCTTGGTTTTGTAAAAAACAAAAACATTTTCTTTGTCTAGGTATTTGCAAAACTCTTCCCATACAGCAAAATAGTTTTGTGTGTCAAATGGTTTTTGGGGATATGTGCGTGCACAAAAGGTCATATAATCTTGCAGATATTTTTGTGCTTCCTTGCTCCCAAAATAAAAATAATATTGGTATTTGTTTTGGTCAAATGTGTATTTGTCGCTTGGAAACAACTCAAAAAAATCGTGACTAGAAATATCTTTTGTGTAGTTTTCGAGTTCGTTTGGTTTTATTATAGAAATATCGTCCATTATTTTGTCCTTTTGTGTAGTATATCATAGTTTGTTTTTTGTTTCAAGTGTGACGATTAGTATGCGTGGTTTGATGTGATAAAGTCGACCCCTGCATCAATGTATCTTTGCATCATAGATTTGTCATTGACTGTCCACACATTTGTGACAATGCCGAGTTTTTTGTACTCCTTAACATCTTTTGTGTCCATCAATCTGTGCGAATAGTCATAGCCGATGTTGTGAGTGCGACATAGTAGTGGGTGTCGCTTAAACTTGTATTCGCATATGTGTTGGAGCAAAACGCATTTGTCAAGCCACCTGAAAAATACTAGACATTTGATGTAAAAAGATATTATCACAACCTTTTTAATGTCATAAGTGTGTTTGATTTCTCTGTATAGGCGTTTAATTTCGGGAAGTGTCATTTTGCTTTTTATTTCAATAACAGCGACTTTGTCGTACGCCTTGCATAAGTCAAGATACTCTTTTAGTGTTGGAATGTGATAGTGGCTGGATAGATTGTTTTCTTTGTCAAACATTGGAAGTGCACATATTTGGCTTTGGGTCAGTTCTTTTATTTTTTTATCGACCCCGCACATTCGTTTTAAGGTTCGGTCGTGGAAAATCACAAACTTGTTGTCCTTAGTTATTTGCACATCGCACTCGACCCCATATACTGCGGGGTTTTGGCACGCAAGCAAAAACGCAGGAAGGGTGTTTTCGACTTCCATACTCGATAGCCCGCGGTGTGCGACCAACTTTGTGTTTTTGTAATCTAGACTTTCCATTATAATTATTATAATATCAAAACTACCTTTTATGCTACACTTTCGGGGCGATTTTAAAAAGTTTTTCAAATATTTGATTGATTTTAATTGCTGTGAAAAGTTTGACATTTTGGGTGGAAAAAAATATCATATAAAAAAGGAGATAGAAATGGAATTTAAAGACAGTAAAACATATCAAAACCTACTTGAAGCCTTTGCAGGCGAGAGTATGGCACGAAATAAATATACATACTATGCGTCAAAGGCACGCAAAGACGGCTACGAGCAAATCGCCGAGATATTTGAAGAGACCGCAAACAACGAGAAAGAGCACGCAAAAATGTGGTTTAAGGCACTTAATGGTGGTGCGATAGGCGACACATATGAAAACCTACTAGACGCTGCCAAAGGTGAAAACGGCGAGTGGACAAGTATGTACAAGCGCATGGCACAAGAAGCACGCGAAGAAGGTTATGAGACACTTGCACGCCAATTTGAAGGGGTCGCAAACATCGAAAAACACCACGAAGAGCGTTATACACGCTTGGCTGGAAACATAAAGAGTGGAAAGGTGTATGCAAAGAAAGGCGAAGTTGTTTGGAAATGCCGAAATTGCGGACACATTCATGTAGGAAAGACAGCACCAGTAGTTTGCCCAGTGTGTGCACACCCACAAAGTTATTTTGAAGTAGAAGAAAGAATGTTTTAGTAGATGCGCAAATTGTTTTGTACAAAAACGCAAATACTATATAATATAAATGTAATGGAGGAGTGCTATGTTTGTAAAAGACTACGAAAACAATTTTTCGTTTTATGTTCCTGATGAATTTAGTGAAATCAAACAAGAAAACTATGACGCTTGGGGAGTTGTGAAAGGCACTCTGCACTATTTTGTTGTGCTTGACGACGAAGGCGAAGTGGAGAAGGCTGTGTCGATAAACAAGTTGAAAGACACTGAGACTCCTGAAGAATGGGCCCAACTTGTCGAAGCCAGTGTGAAAGAATTTGAAGACTTTGGTTTTCAAATCAATGAAGTGGAAAAGCTAAAACTTACAGACAATATGACTGTCGACCGCATAACATATTTGGGTGATGTAAACGACTATTATGTCACATATATGGCGAGTCTAAAAGGACTAAACATCTGCTCGACCATATCCATTGGCGAAGACTATGATGACGAAGAAACAATCCTTGCGGTTATCTTCTCGTCGATTGAAGAGATGTAAAAAAAGACCTATGCGGTCTTTTTCTTTTTTAGAAAACAAAAGTTTTTGTGTCCGGATACGCTAAGATTTAGTCTGATATTAGGGGCAAGTTCGCCCTTGTAAAATATTTTTAGCGAGTGCAGAGTGTTGTCGGCAGTGTAGTACTCAATGTTGTAAAAGGTGTAGCCGAGTATGTTTAGAAGCGGATTGATGTAAAACAAGTCGCTGTTGATGTACACAATCCCCACCAAAACTATGATTAGCACAAACACGATTGCCATACTTACGCGTTCTATTTCAAATGTGAGCGAAAACAATACAAACAGAGAAAAGTATCCCAGAAAATGTTGGTCGGTGATGTTTTCAAAACTCTTTATTGTCACAGTGCTGACCTTGTTTTTGGGGCTGTTGATGCAGGTGTATAGCCCAATGCTCCCGCTGATTATAAGTACGCTTAGTAGTACTGTCATTGTTGTGTTTAGGACATTGAAAGTAAGATTGTGATTGAGTATCTCGACAAGGATTTTGATGAGCAGTAGTAGATACATCGGCACAAACGAACTTATATAAAGTAGTATTTTTTCCATATAATATTATTAACAACTATATATGTTGTATTCAATATTATGCGATTAAAAATTTTACTTTATGTCGGCAAATATGCTAAACTCAAATTAGAGGTAGAATATGGATAAGTTTATGAACGAAGCCTTGTTGGAGGCACAAAAAGGAATAAAAAAAGGCGGTGGACCTTTTGGTGCGGTTGTTGTAAAATCGGGCAAAATTGTGGGGCGTGGTTATGAGTGTGTTTTGCAAAACTCCGACCCTACTGCACACGCAGAAATTGTTGCGATTCGCAATGCGTCTAAAAACCTAAAAACTCACAATTTGAGCGGTTGTGTCATCTACACCACTAGCGAACCTTGTGCTATGTGTATGGCGACAATAATCGAAGCCAAAATCAAAAAATGTTATTTTGGTTGTGCGCTCGAAGACGGATTTGACCTTGGATATACGGACAACAATTTTTACAATTTGCTCGAAGTAAAACACGACGAAATGACTGAGTGTCTTGATAGACAAGAATGTCTCGAACTATTTTATACATATTCGAAAAAGAAAGATAAAAGATTTTTTTAAAGAGTGAGAAACACGATTTTCTTTGAAATCGAAAAATAAAACCAAGAAAACAAAAGGTTTTTAAAAATTAAGATAATATAGAATGGGATATATAAAGAAAGACATAAAAAGTAAAAAGTAAAAAAATAAAATAAAAACAAAAAAAGTCTAAGGTAATTTTGTAAATAATTGCCTTAGACAAATTTTTCTGGTGCCAACAACCACCAGTATGGGTCTTCGAAAAACAAATAATACTCTTTGCCAGCGATGCGGACGGTGTATCGCTCGCCAAAACCGCCAGTGCGCAAAGACGCACTATTTCGGACGGCAACAACGCGGTCAATGGGGTAGGTGTGGTCGTTGTAGATGATGTGTGACGGGTGTTTGACGCCGTTTTCGTCCCACGAAAGCAAAACCCTAACTCTCAGTTTCTCCATTCAAAATTGCTCCTTTCAAAAAACTTATGGGGTGTATTGCGTGAATTTCGCTGTATGGGTTTAGTTCGACCATATCTTTGTCAGCGACCACAACCCCGCGTTTGATTATGTCATAACCCCAGCGGTCGCGTAGGTTTTCGACGACACATTCGAGTTTTTCGCGCTTTTCGTGTGCCGATGTGTCGTAAAATAAGTTCATTTGTGCTTGCCCGCTGTCCCAGTTTGAAACCCGCACCCCTACTGCACGCACGGTGGTTGACCAGTCGTAGTTTTTAAAGAGTTCGACACAGGCATTGGCAATGTCGCCCGCAAGATTGGTCGAAAATTCGAGTTTCTTTTGCCAGCCTTGATAGTTTAGGGTCGAGTCCTTTATGATGAGCGACACATCTTTTGCCCAAAACCCTTCTCTTCGCATACGCTCCGCTACACTCTCGGCAAGTATAAAAATAATACCCTTGACTTCGCTTTCGCGTTTTAGGTCACGCGGACAGGTTGTGGAGTTGCTGATTGACTTGACGGGCTCTTTGTCGTCCGCCCATTTTACTGGCATTTCGTCTTCGCCACGCGCCATATGCCTAAGCATAACTCCGACTTTGCCTATAAGCAAACTCATAAAATGTTCGCTTGTGTTTGCCAAATCGCCAAGCGTGAAAATGTTGTTTTTGTTTAGTTTTGCCTTTGTGCGACTGCCTATATATATCATTTCCTCTACTGGCTGTTTCCATACAATCTCTTTGTAGTTTGTGTCCGATATGAGCGTGGTGGCGTTGGGCTTTTTTAGGTCGCTTCCTAGTTTTGCAAAAACCTTGTTAAAACTCACACCTATGCTTACGGTTATGCCTATCTCGTCAATAACCCTTTTTCGTATCTCGTTGGCAAGGGCTACGGCTTCGTCCCATGACTTTACACGATGAGTGATGTCTAGCCACGCTTCGTCTATCCCAAAACTCTCCATTTGGTCAGTGTACTCTCGATACATACTTTTTACTTTCTTCGATACTTTTTGATACACTTCAAAACGCGCCTTTACTGGCACTACATTTTGGCATTTTAGTTTTGCTTCCCATATAGTGTCACCAGTTTTTATTTCGTGGCTTTTTGCGATGTTGTTTTTTGCAAGAACAATCCCGTGCCTTTTCTCGCTGTCACCCACAACAATCACTGCACTGTTGCGGATTGTAGGATTGTACATACACTCTACACTTGCATAAAAATTGTTTAGATCCGAATGTAATATATATCTCATACAATCCCCCTTTTGTCTTATTTAGAACATTTGTTCTATTATATATCCTATATGCAAAATTGTAAAGGGATTTTAACCTTTATTTTAATTGGTAAATTTAGGAAACTGAAAAATTTGTAATCACAAATATATATAATGAGTATTGAAAAATGGGCTAAATTATGGTATACTATTTATATAGAAAAGGAGAGTTAAATGGGAAAACTTGTAGAGAAAACAGACAAATATATGGCTATTGAGTTTGATACTGTTGACGAACTTAACGAAGCATTGAGAAAGATGGTGCTTTTTGATAAATGGGATCAATATACATTTTTTGGACATCAATGTATGGAAGGCTATCACGATAGATGGCATAAAAGTTATAAACCATATTGTGAAAGAGGTCCGATAGAAGGAATTATTAAAAATGGATTTAGTTATAGCAATTATAATTATGTAACAAAATCGTCGGTGATTTTGAGCGACAAACCATATAGCAGTCATATAATAAGTAAAGAGAAAAATGACGAGTTGAAGTCGCTAAAAGACAATCCAAAGGAAATGCTAGTCAAAAATTGTATGTATTATCAATATGATACTGTGTCTACTCCTGAAAGAGGTGGCTATGCAGAGGAAAAGGTTATCGTATTTATGGCAGTGCCTAATACAATTAACATTGGCAATGGATATACAATTCCATTTGGTCTTAACCTTGATAAATCCGGTAGCAGTGAATCAAATTGTATTCCATACGATACATTGTTGAGAGATAATAATGTGCAAAACAACAATAGGGACTTAATTGCAAAATATTATGGAAACAACTATGAAGAAAATCAAGGTACAAACTTTATTCATTCGTCAAACTTTGACCCAGCATTCACACTTGGAGCAGTATGCTATGGTGTAGAAGGGAAAGTAGAAAAGCCTACTTTGTATATGAATTTAAAATTTATAGAGCAATTGACAGCTGAAGAGAAAGAGCGCAGACTAAGTTTGTATGGCGATATGATGAAAAGATATTTTGAAATAGAAACTCCACAAAGCGATGAAAATCACGAAGAAGCACAAAAACAAATAGACGAAAAAGTGTACAAAATTACTGAGAAAAAATCGCAAGGACTTACACACTACAAAGAAGGCAGTTATATGTCAGACTTTGATTTTGACTAAAATTTGTGACATATTGTCAATAGTGGCGTATATTTTGTCAAAAACTATATCAAATTTATATATAACATTTGACAGACTTTTTAAGTTTTGCTAATATAATGCGTGAGTATCACAATATTTGTGTGTCTTACATATATACAAAAGACAAGGAGAATAATATGGAAGAAAAAGAAAAACAAAATGTAGAACAAAATGTAGCAAAGAAAGAGAAAAGCGAGAAAAACGAGAAAAAAGAATGTAAGGCAAAAAGTTTTATACTTGACCACTTGCCTGCACTAATTGCAATGTGCTTGTTTGTATTTTTGATTGTTGCAAGAATATGCTATATTTCACAAGCCTATACTGCTAGTGCTTGGCTAAACGCTATTGGAACAGTGTGTGTCTATGTTGGACTATGCTGGAAATTGTTGTTGATGCTTCAAAACAAAAAATTTGTTTTTGATGTCGACTTGTTTGCAATTCTAGTTTGTCTTGTTGTAATTGTTTTTTAATATATGAGTAATTTAATACATAAAAGAAAAACACCCAAAGGTCTGGGTGTTTTTTATTTTGCTTTTGTTTTAATTTTTAAAATGTATTTTTGATATGGTCTTGTGTCAAAATTTAGTGTTTTTTATATAGAATATATCTTTAATTTACACTGACAATATATTGTATATTTGACACATTTAGAAAGTTGACATATTATTTAAGTGCAATTAGGATTACGCCTACGATTGTCAAAACAAGTACTAGGATAGAAAATATTAGGTTTACATAACCAGTAGGTTTTTTGTTAAGTCTGAGTTGATAAATACTGCACATCAATGCAAGAATAACCATTCCGACACCCATTACTGCAAATAAAACTGCAAGTGCTATAAGTAGTATTGCGATAAAAACACCGCCATTTGTCATCATTTCGACGACACCTACCATAGTTGCGATGCAAAGTCCCATCATAATCAAAAACAAGATGTTGTATTTTGTGGCTTTTTTGCCAAGCAATGTGCTTACTGGTTTTGCTTCTGGGTTGTTTTTGATCTCGTCATATGCTGCTCTAATATTGAGCATTCGACCTATCATACCTGACCAAAATGTAAAGTTTTTTGACATAATTTACTCCTTAAAATCTGTTTATACTGCTTCCGCGACGATGACTGTCAAGTTTGGACAGTGCGTTGTTGTGGGCTTCGTAGTCTGCGCGTGCTTGCTCAGACAGAGTGTCGTACCATTGTTTTTCTTTCTTTCTGGAAAGAATAAGCGCAACATCATATAGCACAAGTACTGCAAATATGCCAAGCATAATTAGTACTGGCCACAACCCGCTTTTGCTGTCAAGTATGTTTTCAGTAAACATAAAAACCAAAATCACGATATCCAACACTGCAAAAACAGCAACGCGGATAATCATATTTTTGATACGATAACCCACAGCGATTTCTTGTCGTGGTGCATATGCTAGTTCGTGAATACTTTTTATCCTTATGCAAAGTGCAATAGCGATTGCGATAGGTGCGATAGCGAGTATCAAGAGCATAACGATGACTAAAAACATTGTTACTGTCGCAAACCCCGAAAATCCAAGAGTCATAGCGACATTTTTAGGATCCATTGTGCCTTTAAAGACTTCAAATATTTCGCCGACCGCTTTAAAGTAGTTCATTTTTATGTACATAATGATTGTGCCTACAAGTAGTAAGACGGCGGCAGCAACATAACCCCACATCGCAACCATCATAAGTGGTCTAGGTTTTTTAGGTTTGATTAGTGGCTGGGTGCATTTAGGAACATTTATGCCATATTGCAGGCCTTTTTTTCTCAATTTTTGAATACGATTGTAAGACGACTTTCCATAACCTTCGCGCTCGATTGCGTCTTCATCAGACGATATAGGGTTAGGTTGGATTTGGTCTTGCGAAGAAAGATTGTTTGCTTCCATAAATTTCTCCTTGCTTTATACTATGTTTTATTATTTCAAATTAAGCCCTTTGTGTCAAATAAAAATAGACAATGTGTGTTTCATTGTCTATTTTTAGCGTTATACATAGTCGTTTATTTGTAGTCTAACACTGCCACGCTCTGCTTTGCAAAGTGGACAAGTTTTCCAAGGCTCTGTGCCTGTGTGCTCATAACCGCAATCAGCGCATTTCCATTTTACTGGTTTTGCCGATTTGTATAGGGTGTCAGTGCTAAACTGTTTGTACAACTGCGCAAAAAGTTTGTTGTGTAGTAGTTCGACCGAAATGATGTTTTCGTAAAGCACCGCGATGTCTTCAAAACCTTCTTCGCGTGCTATCTTTGCATATTCGGGATATATGCGATGTGCTTCGTACTTTTCATCTTCGGCAGCAATGCGCAAGTTTTCTTCTAGGTCCCACTTTTCCTTAAATGGATAACCACTTTCAATGTCGATGTTGGTGATTTCTTCTTTTACTCCGTCTTGTAGATATGTGTAAAACATTCGTGCGTGGTTAAACTCATTGTATACGACCTTGTCCACAAGCTCGGCGATGTTTTTATAACCTTGCATTCGTGCGCCGTACTCGATAAACTTGTATCTGATGTAGGCTTGACATTCTCCCGCATAGGATTTGGCAAGGTTTTCATAAGTTTTACTGTCTTTTAATTGCATAATTCTCTCCTTTTTAGATATTTTTTCCAAGAAGCAAAACTTTATGCAACTATATATAAGGTTAATTAAATTATTAAAAATGCTATAAAAACACTTTATTACATTTGTATACAAACCTTATTGTGAACACGATCTCAATTTGAAATCACCAAAAATATGTATAAAAACAAAAAAGTGATAAAGCAAAACAAAAAACACTAGACATGTCTAGTGTTTTTATCTTATCATAATTTGTAGGATTAAATTGTTTGTGATATATAGATATCCGATTATTTGTCTTGTTTTTTATTGTTGTCAAGTTTTCCGCGATATACGACAAAACGGCAAAACAAATATTCGGTCACAAAGTTTAACACCATTGTGATCACCAAAACAAGATACTCGTTCCAGTGAGCATTTGTCAAAGCATTGCCACCCAAAGTCGAAAGTGGAGTAAACACTAGGTAATAACCAAAAACTTCGAGCATTGCAAGTGGGATATTTGCTGCGGATTTAAAAGTAAACTTGCGATTAAGAGTAAAGTTCCAAAGCACACTTAGAGTAAGTGAGATCAGATAACTAGGCCAGTAAGGCCAATGGATAAGTTCGTTTAAAAGTGTAAACGATAGTATTTGGATTATGCCCGCACTTAACGAGAAAAACAAAAATTTTACAAGTCTCCACCACTCGCGTCGGCGTGTAGGATATGGAGTAGGATCGTCAATGTCGAGTTTTTCTATATCTGCACTTGTGTTGTTGTGCGCTGGGTCGTTGTCTTCCTTTTGAAATATTATTAGCTCGTCACTATCTTTCATTTTCTTTTCTTTCATAAATCACCTATTTTTGTGGTTTTCCACATTGTGGGCAAAACCTTGCATCACTTGTTATTTTAGCACCGCACTCGCTACAAAATTTTGTGTCGTTTAGTGCGTTTTTGACTGTTTTTGCATTTTTTTCAAGGCCTTTTTCCATAATGTCGGCGTTTGTAGATGCGATGTCAGAAAGGGTGTCTTTGTTTACTTCTTGAATGTATTTAGCGGTCTTAGTGTTTAGTCGTGCGATGTTTGGCATAAATCCAATCGAAAGCAATGCACACGCTATTACAAAAGAAAATCCGCCTACAATTCCGCCTACCATAAACCAGTTGTGGTCAGACTCAAAGTTTCCAAAATGAGTAAATGATACCACAAAACCTGCTATCGCTACCGCAAGTAAAGTAAAGCCTAGTATCTTGCATATTAGAAAATGTTTAGGTTTGTTTGACATAAGTGTTCCTCCGTTTGAAAAATGATAACACATAAAAAAACAAATGTCATTTGTTATTATGTGAAAAATGTATATTTGTGCCCCTAAAACAAAAAATAATCATAAGCTGGGCAAGTTTGAAGTAAGCATTTACAAAAATTCTAATTTTTCGACAAAAAAGTCAAATAAATTACAAATCAAAATTGTTGTATATATAGTTTGTACAAAGGAGGAAGTATGCAATATCTTATTTTTGCTGTTAGTATCGCGATTATAGTTGCTACCTTTTTTGTATTTTACAAGTTTTTTGAAAAACACAACAAAACAATACTTAAAATTATGAGCGTAATTCTTGCGGTCGTATTTTTTGTGCGTTATTTGCTTCCGGGCGAGTCCAAACTTTATGGCGTTTTGCGCCTTAGCGTCAACAATATCTTCTCGTCTTCGTTTTTGTGCGGAGTGGTGGGGATACTTGTGTGGCTGTCGATGTTTTCGCATGTAATACTACTGCTTACTCCGTTTTTTAAGTTTAATGTCCTTAAAAACTATGCAAAAACATTTTCGCTAGTTGTGGGACTACTTCAAGTAGGATTTCTAAACCATTATATATATGCGAGCACAGGCACATATGCGCTTACTTGGACAGGCGCTCTTATGGCAGTTGAAGTTGCAATAACCCTTGCTATGAGCATCTACTATTTGTGCAAAAACAACTACTTTAAAATATCTAAGAAAGAACGCATTGAAATGTACATTGTATTTCCGTTCTTCCTTCTAGCAACAATGCCACCATATTTGTCAAGTTTGCTTTTCGGCAATATAGGTCGCACACTTGTAAAATCGTTTGACTTTGCACATAGATTTTATTTGTATCTTAGTTTTGCAGTATTTTTCGCTATATACTTTGTTTTCCGAAACAAAGACAAAGAATATTGCCGAATGGTTTTGCTTTACATCTCAATCGGAACTTTAATTTCCTATTGTTCAACATATGACTTTTCGATTTTTATCCACCCTACATCGTGGCCACTACATCTATGTAATACAATTATGTTTATCATTCCTATATGCCTTATGTTTAAGGTGGACAAGTTGTTTTACTTTACGATGTTTATAAATGTAATCGGCGCTTTGCTTGCGATGTTTATGCCAAACTATGACGAGGGTCTTCGTATATTTAGCCCTAGCGTAGTAAGGTTTTGGATAAACCACATTATGGCGTTTGCGATGCCAGCGCTAACAATCTTTTTGCGAGTGTATGCAAGACCAAAACTAAAACAATTTATATATTCGATGGTTGCGTTTTTCGTATATTTCTTGCTTGTGCTAGTTATCAATGCGTGGTTTACAAACTACAACACAAGCGTTGACTTCTTCTTTTTAAACTCTGACTTCATTGTAGAAAAACTTGGCACATGGGCAGAAAAAACCCGTGACTTGACCGCAACAATCAAGATATCCAATCTCAAACTGGTGTTTTATCCAATATATCAAGTGTTGTTTTTCTTCGTGTATGTGTTGTTTGGACTGGCGATGTGGTTTGTGTATGTTGCACTGTTCCAAGTCGAAGACTTTTATGTCAACCTAAGATTCAAATCCAAACAAATACACGATGACGAAATTATACTGCTAAACTATTACAAGAAAAAGGAGGTGGCAGACTGTATGAACGAAAATAGCAAAGAAAAACTTGTTGTGTCGGGAGTGTACAAAAAGTACGGAAACAACAAAACTTATGCCGTAGAAGACATCAACTTTGAAGTTGAAGCGGGCGAGATTTTGGGCTTTTTAGGTCCAAACGGAGCGGGCAAATCGACCATAATCAAGTGTATAGTCGGGATACAGCCTGCGACATCTGGTCATATCGAGATAAACGGCTATGATATCCAAAAACAACCAGTCGAGACCAAAATGCAATTTGGTTTTGTGCCCGACCACTATGCCTTGTACGAAAACTTGTCAGGGCGCGAATATGTCAATTATATAGCCGACCTGTATGATGTAAGTAAAGAAGATAGGAACGAGCGCATCGAAAGACTTATCAAACAACTAAACCTAGTCGATTCGTTTGATTCACCTATAAAAACATATAGTCACGGAATGAAGCAAAAGATAACAATCATATCGGCATTTGTGCACGACCCAAAACTATGCATACTTGACGAGCCACTTACAGGACTAGACCCTATAAGTATTTATCAATTGAAAGAGTGTATGCGTGACCACGCCCGCAAGGGAAACATAGTATTCTTTTCGAGCCACATAATAGACATTGTGGAAAAACTATGTGACCGCATCATCATACTAAACAATCATCACATTGTGGCAAATGTGACATTGAAAGAGCTTGCCGAGAAAAACATAGGCCTAGAAAAATACTATCTTCAAACTATCGGCCAAGACATCGAAGAGATGGAAAAAGAAAAACAAATAGAAGACGAAAAAGAAAAACAAAAGCAAGAAAATTAAGGAGAACTATGAAAAAGTTTAGGACGCTGTTTCTAATGCAGATGCGTGAGCGAACTGACTTGTCGTTTTTGAAAGACAAGAAGAAAACTTTGTTTAAAGTTGTGTTTGGCGCGCTTTACTTTATCGCGATAGTAGCACTTTGCTATGTCGTGCTTCTTCTTGCACAAAATTTTCACTTGTTTTCCCCGCTAAACCATATTCCGCTAAGCGTAATGGCGGTTGTACTGCTGATTATGATAGTGTTTAATGTGATAAGTTGTACGATGACACTCACAAACTCGCTCTACTTTTCAAAAGACAACCAAGTGCTTATCACATTTCCTGCTAGCCCAAATGTTTTGTTTTTGTCAAAACTTTGCGTGCACTTTATCTACGAACTTAAAAAGACTTTTACATTTATCGTGCCAGTTTTCGTAGCGTATGGAATTATATCGGGGATAGGATTTGTGTATTATTTGTGGCTTGCGTTTATGATGGTTTTGCTTTCGGCATTTATCGTAACACTTGCCGGACTGCTATCAATCCCTATGATATTTATAAAAACATTTTTCGATAGATTTACATACATTCGCATTGGTCTGCTAGTTGTGGTTTTGGGACTAATCACTTGGGGCGTAATCGCTATTGTGAGCACTATCCCTGAAAACATAGACCTTATAAGAAGTTGGGCAAAGGTGTCAGGAGCGATGGACTCTTTCCTAAACTGGTTTATAGACAAATTTGTCATTATGTACGCCTTTGCAATATGTCTTTGCGGAGTGTACAAAAACTTTAAAATCACATTGTTTACAAAATACACATATATCGGACTGCTAGTATTGTTGGCGGTTGTGGCAATCTTGTTTGCACTAAACTATGTCATTTCTAGACCAATATATCTAAAAATAATATCCACTCGTTTTGAGTTTAACAAGTCGAAAAAGACAAACAAACCAAACACCACTCACAAGTCAAAACTATCGACCTTTGTTTACGAAACAATGAAGGACATCAGAAATCCCGAACTTGTTCGCACAACAATATCCTTGCTTGTGATTGCACCTATTGCAGTGTTTACTCTAAACAAAATCTACGCTGCCATAAATACTGCATTGTTTGGCGCATATCTTACAATCGCGTTTAATGTGCTTATAATACTGCTATTTGTGTTGTCGCACAATATAAGCGCAAGTAGCGTGTATAGTAGGGACGGTGAAAGTCTTTATATGCTAAAAACAATGCCTAAAAACCCCGTAAATCTTTTGTTTTCACGACTTGGATACTATATGATATCCACCACAGTTTTGCTTTCAATTGTGCTTGCGATATTTATCCACTTCTCAGCACTTTCGTGGCTTGATGCAGTGTTTATGTTTTTGGCACTTTTGATGTTTGCCTTTACTCACATCGTGATAAGTGCCGAAATCGACTTTTTGCACCCAAGGTCAGCGCTTTATCGCACCGAAGGACTTGCCAGCAAAAACCCAAACGAAATCAAATCAATCATACTATCGTTTGTGCTTAGTTTTGTGTTCTTTGGCGTGGTCTTGTTCTTCTATGTGAAAGACCCTGCAAATCTATGGTTAAAACTCTTCTTGCTTTCAGGCGCTGTTTTGGCTTTAAGGATATATCTATTTTGTTATAAAGCCCGCGTGCTATTTAAGGAGGTTTTATAATGAAGAAGTCAGTTATTTTTACAATTAGCGTGATTTATCTGTTGTCCATATTTATTGTAACTTTATTCGGAATGAAAATTAAAATCGACCAGTTTGCGATATATATGACAGACCTTCAAATCACTTCTTATGACCGCATAAGCGTCAAAGGCGTAAAGACCAAAACTCTTGACTGGGACGAACTTAAAGGATATAGCGAATTTCAAATCGAGTACGAGTACAAGCCTGAAAATGCGACTTATCCTGATAAAATAAAATTTGCTTTAAGCGACCATATTAAAATTAGAGACGGAGCCGAAGTTCAAATAGCGACCATAACTACATTTGGCAAAGTCGTGTTTACATCAATCGGCACAGTGCGCGTCAGAGTGTATGCGACCGATGGCTCAGCAAAAGAGGACACAATCCAGATCTCGTGTCGTGTCCGAAACACAGTTTAGGTTATTCGTTGGCGACAACTAATAATAAAATGAAAAAAGGAGAAAAGAATGAAAAAACTAAAATCAATAGTTTGTATGCTAGTGCTTATGTTTAGTGCGGTGTGCCTATGGGCGTGCAAAGACAACACTAAAAAAGTCACACTTGAAAGTGTCACTACAAATGTAAAAGAGTTCTATTATATTGACGAAATAATAGACTGGAACAACATCAATGTTGTGGCAAAGTACAGCGACAAAACAACCAAAGTTCTTGATAAAGGCGAATTTGATATCAATGTCGCTGATGCAAAACAAGACACTTTGTGGGTGCTTGACACAGACGGACTAAAAGCCGAAACTGCTGGCACTCTTACAGCGAAAGAGTACAATCTTACTCTACACATTGTAGGTCAAGAAACTACATATCCAATCAAAGTCACTGTTAGCGAAAATGAAAGCGTGGCATATGACTTGGATCTATTTACTGATCCCGCATGTATTTCTGCATTCAATCATAATGTAAAAGAAAATCCAAATGGCTTTAAAAATGTCGCAAATGCAAAATACTATGTTGGTGACGACAATGGATTTGATATCACACCAGAATACACTCTATATAGAAAAAATACTGAGATAGACTCAGATGTCAAAATCCAACTATCTGTTAAAGTTTTGCTAGACGGCACAGAAGTAGGTGAAGAATACTACACTTATGCTGACGGCAAAGTAGACTTTACAGAAAAAGCAATTGGCAAAGAATTTACTATCAAAGTTTTGCCAAAATACTTTACTAAAAATGTTGACGGCGACGATATACAAGAAGTATCTTTCAATGTAAATGTAAAAGATGGTTATAATATCTATGACGAAAAGGACCTAGGTATGCTTTCAATTACTCCAGACGGAATCAATATGGAATCATATAGAAGAAATAAAAGTTATAGCATTATGTACAACAAAGATGCTACTGGTAGCAAATACTACGAGAAGAGTTGGGTCGACACTTGGAAAAACTTCCTAAAAAATAATGGCTATGCCGACAATGAAATTATGTACATAAAAGGTGCATACTTCCACAAAGACCTAGACATTACAAAAGAAGACCTACCAAGCGATTTTTTCATTACAGCCGAAGAAAGTGCAGACGGCTATGCCACTGGCAAACTTCGTGACTGGGTACTTACATATACTCACTATATGGAAGACGACTTCACTTTGGAGGGAAACTATTTTTCAGTAAGCATAGAAAAACTACCTGTTAATGGAAATATTGGCGAAAATGGTGAGCACATATACAAAAAAGGTGAAAAACCTACTGAATTTGGTCACTCAAAAATGTTCAACTTCATAGGAATGTGTGTTGATGAAAACAACCCTAGCAAACTTTCAAATGAAAAAATAGCCTATGTAAACAATATTAATGCTATCGGAAACACAAACGGAATTATTTCTGGTGGTGGAGAAGGTGCATCGGAAGAAGAAAAACAAGAAGTGTACTCAGCTGCTGGCGGAATGATAATGTTCCAAAATGCAAGTTGTGGTGCAGTAGCAGAAAATATTAATATCAAATCTGCTATGATTGGCTGGTTTATTGAAACAACAGATAAAGCCAATAATAATTTAAATAGTAATAGCAAACAACAAGTTACTGCTCTAAACAATATGAACATTACTGACTGCTTTAACTCGGGTATATTTGCATGGGGTGGACAAGGTGGATGCAATATCACAAATTCTACATTTGCTCGTTTTGGTGGCCCATCTATATTTGCAGTAAGTACACACAAAGGCTCAAATAATGATGGCACAGAAAGTCGTGGATGTTATGTAAACTATGATAGTTCTGTTGTATTTGAAAACTATATTGGTGGTAGTGAAGCATGGTTTAATATCACACCGGGTGCGGATACTGCTGCTCTAGCACTACAAGGACTAGACCCTTTATTCAATGCTTATGGAAAATCAATATTGAAAGATGGCAAATTTAATCTAAAAATATTGTTTATGGATGAAAATTATTTGACTTCTAGTGGTATATATCTATATGGACAAGTAAACAACTATGATTTTGCCAATGGATATGTTAGAGCTTTTAATAGTAATAAAGCTCCATTTATATGGACAAATGGCAATAGTGATAATCAATCATACATTGGAAAAGCAGGCGAACAATATGCTATTTTCAATCTAGATCAAACACAAAGAGCTACTCCGCTTACTGGTGATGAGTTAAACATTATCTATCCAGCAGGTAGTGCTAGTATGGGTATCATCATGGATATGTATGATTATACTCCTAAAGCATAAGATATAAATTGAAATGCTTGAATATTGAAAATCTAATCAAAATAATGAAAAAGAAGTGTAAAATTATTACACTTCTTTTTTGTTTGATTTTTATCTTTTTGTCTATGCGTTTTGACTTTTTGACACTCAAAGCATACTTTTTGACAAAAAGTATTATATTTGTCGCTTAAAACATTAAAATAAAATAACTTTACAAAACTGCTAAAATTTGCTAAGATATACTCAAAGGACTTATATGGAAAACAAAGAAGGAAAACGAATAAATAAAAAAGCGATAATAGATAAGATAATCACAGTCATAATGCTGACTATATATCTTGGTGGACAAATATGTTTGTTTTTGTTTGAAAAAGATGTGTGGGAGTTTTTGACAAATAACAAACATTCTAATTTGTTAAGTTTAGAGGCTACACTTGGTTATAGTATTTTGCTTACTCTTATTTTTGTCAATATCAATATGTTAAGACAACATAACATCAATAATATTTTGCGTAAAAAATGTGACCCACAAGAATACTATGAGAGATTTTTGGGATTGTATTTGTATGCCAATAAATATGCAAGGACTCAAAACAAGATGTCGTGTGACTTTTTGTCGGGGGATTGGGATAGTGCATGCAAACAATGTTTTGATGTGCTACAACATTCGAATAATCTTGCACTTATACAAAATGCCTACACTATAATGATGCAAATATATGTTGTGCAAGGCGACAATGACAATCTCAATGCTCTTCGAAATAGCCTTATGCGACTAAATGTTCCGACCAAAAAAGGTGCTGTTTTTGCGTCACTTCTAGATAGCGCAAATGTTTTTGCTGATTATCTATCGGGCAATGCCGAAGATATGATAGACAAATACAGTGCTCTTTTGCCTTCGTGTAAATTTGAGAGTGATAAAAATATGGTCAAGTTTTACTTGGCACTTGCTCTCACTCGTGCTGGAAGAGTAGTCGAAGCTATTCCACTTTTTGAAGATGTAATCAAAAACGCAAACAAATTGTTTGTTGTGGAGTGGTCGAAAAAGTTTTTGTTGGCGGTTATTTCAAACTAAGGTGCTTTCAAGCACCTTTTTTCCTGACTATATGTTTGCAAAAAAGTTGCGTTTGAGCCATAAAATGACTATTATATAAAATATAAAGAGAGTATAAAATGTTAAAGAGACTGAAAAAATATATTGCAAAGTACAAAACCCAAGTTATCGTTGCGCCAATAGCCAAACTATTTGAAACAGTGACCGAACTTATTATTCCGTTGTTGATCGCGAGCATGATTGATGTCGGGGTCGCAAATCACGACAAACATTATATTTTTGTGTATGGTGCGATAGTTATTGCGCTTAATGTTGTGGGGATAGTTTCGGCGGTCATTTGCCAAAAACTCGCTGCTAGGGCTAGTTGTGGCATAGGCAAAGATATGCGTTCAAATATTTATGCTAAAATCAACACATTCTCCCATGGCGAACTTGACGGTTTTACGACCGCTACCATCAACAATCGTATTACTCACGATGTTGAGCGTGTTTCGGGAGCGGTGGGCAGATTTTTGCGTCTTGTAATGCGTGCGCCTTTCCTTCTTATCGGTTCGATTATTATGGCTATGACCATTGACTTAAAGTTGTCGCTTATATTTGTAGTGGTTGCGCCATTAGTGATTGGGCTTGTTATCATTATTATGAAAAAGACCGCTCCGCTTTACGACCGCACTCAAAAAAATCTCGATAAAGTCAGCAATTTGACTCGTGAAAACTTGCAAGGCAGTCGTGTAATTCGTGCATTCAACAAGCAAGAATATGAAAACGACCGTTTTGATGGTGCGACAAAAGCACTTAAAAAATCGAGTATTAAAGTTGCGATGGTGTCTACACTTTTGACCCCGCTTAATACTATTATCATCAATTTTGCAGTGGTTGTGGTTTTGTGGTATGGTGGATTTCAAGTAAATGTTGGGGCGCTTACTACTGGTCAAATCATCGCATTTATCAACTATCTATCTCAAATAAGTATGTCGCTTATCACTATTGCCAATGTCATTATTGAGTTTATCAAGGCAGTCAACTGTGGCAAGCGTATCATGGAGATTATGGACATTACACCTAGTATCGTAAGTCCTGAAAAGGTCGAGATAAAGCGTGACCTTGATGGTGTTGTGAGCGACTATGCTGTCGAATACGACAAAGTTTCGTTTACTTATACTGGCGCGGAAAAGCCCGCCTTTAAAGACCTTTCGATAAAAGTCAAGCGTGGGCAGACAATAGGTATCATAGGTGGTACTGGAAGCGGAAAGAGTAGTGTGTGTTATCTGATCCCAAGGTTTTATGACGCAACAAAGGGCAGAGTGCTTGTATGTGGGGTCGATGTAAAAGAGTATGATGTGCATGACCTTAGAAGTCGAATAGGCATTGTTCCGCAAAAGGCGGTGTTGTTTAGCGGAAGTTTGAGAGAGAATATGCGCTGGCAAAAACCTGATGCGACCGATGAAGAGATAATGCAAGCAATAAGGATCGCGCAAGCCGAAGACTTTGTGAGCGAACTTGAAAATGGTCTTAATCACAAAGTGCTAGCGGGTGGCAAAAACTTTTCTGGTGGACAAAGACAAAGATTGACAATAGCGCGGGCGTTGGTCGGAAAACCAGAGATACTCATTATGGACGATAGTGCGAGTGCGCTTGACTTTGCCACTGACTACAACTTGCGTAAAGCCATAAAGCAAAACACTGACAATATGACTGTGTTTATCGTGTCGCAAAGGGTAAACACAATAAAAAATGCTGACCAAATCATAGTGCTAGACAAAGGCAATGTGGTAGGAATAGGTGACCACAAAACATTGATGGAAACATGTGATGTGTACAATGAGATTTACACATCTCAAACAAAGTAAGGAGGGAGTATGGACGAAAACAAAGAATTATCGAAGTCTGAGATAAGAGAAGAAATAAAAAATCTTCCAAAGACCTTCAACAACCCCGAAAAAGCCCAACCCACTCCAATAATCCAAAAACCAATTAGTACTGAGCTGAAGGGTGCTAAGGCGTCGTTTAAGTCCGAAGATGACAAAAAGGCAAAACTTATCGACCCCGAACCAATTTTGGACAAAACTGCACCGCGAATTGAGAAAATCTCGCACAGAGCCAAAAACAAGGGTGTGTTTAAAGCGGTTTTGAAATATGCACGACCACACTGGCCATATCTTGTGTTGTCGATGTTGTGTGCGCTTGCAAATAGTATTTGCGAACTACTTGTGCCAATACTGTCCGGTCTTGCTATCGACTGCTTAGTTGGAAAAGACGCAGTGGATTTTGTCGGACTTAAAAAATATGCGATTTTGCTAGTTATTAGCGCTATCGGCTATGCTATTTTTAAGTGGTTGACCAATTTCTTTGAAGATGTTTTGTCATATCGCACCGACAAGAGCATAAGAGATGCGCTCTTTGCAAAACTTAACCGCGTGCCCGTAAAATACATCGACGGGTCAAGCCATGGTGACTTGCAAAGCCGTATCATCAACGATGTCGACAATATCACAACAGGTTTTTGCGAAGGAATGACGACCGCTTTTGATGCCATACTTTCTATCATATTTGTTGTGACATATATGTTTAAGGTTAATGTAACCATTGCAGGAGTTGTGGTGGGGCTTACACCTATCTCGCTTCTAATCACTGCTGTGATAGTTTATCGCTCGGACAAGTATTTTAGAAAACAAGCAAAGTCGCTTGGTGATGTTTCGGGACATGTCGTAGAAATGCTCGGAAACCAAAAAGTTGTGCTTGCGTTCAACTATCAAAACGAAAGCATAAACAAATTTGAAAAACTAAACGAAGAACTTGCAGTAGAAAGTGAAAAAGCCAATTTTTATAGTACAATGACAGGACCATGTTCGAGATTTGTCAACGGCATAATTTACGCCATTGTAGCTATAATGGGCTGTGTATATGCGCTTAACGGAGTTATGACAGTAGGTAGTATTTCGGTGCTTTTGTCATACGCCAACAAGTATATTAGACCTTTCAACGACATAAGCGATATCATCTCCGACCTTCAAACAGCGTATGCATCTGCACGCCGTATCCAAAATGTTATGAATATCGAAGACGAGCCAAGTGACGAAAACAACCTTGTGCTAAGCGTTTGCGATGGCAGTGTCGATATCGAGAATGTGGACTTTTCGTATAACGAAAATAAAAAACTTATTCAAAATCTAAATGTAAAGGTTAGCCCAGGGCAAAAAGTTGCGATTGTAGGACCAACGGGTTGTGGCAAGAGCACTATGATAAATCTGCTTATGCGCTTTTATGATGTAAATGCGGGCGACATAAAGATGAGTGGCAAGTCGATATACGAAATAACTCGCGCAAGTATGCGTAGCAAGTATGGCATGGTGCTTCAAGATACATGGTTGTTTAATTCGACCATAAGAGACAACATCGCATATGGCAAGCCAGACGCAACTTTGGACGAAGTCATTAAGGCTGCAAAACGCGCACATGTACACGAGTTTATCCAAACCTTGCCCGAAGGTTATGACACAATGATTACTGAAAGCGGTGACAATCTTTCGCAAGGTCAAAAACAACTTCTTTGTATAGCGCGCATTATGCTTACAGAGCCACCTATGCTTATACTAGATGAGGCAACCAGCAATATTGATACTCGTACTGAGATGTTTATACAAGACGCCTTTAATGAGATGATGCATGGTCGAACCAGCTTTATCGTGGCACATAGACTTAGCACAATCGTCAATTCGGACTTGATTTTGGTTATGAATAAAGGAAATATCATTGAGCAAGGTACACACGCCCAACTTCTTGAAAAGAAAGGCTTTTACTACGCCTTGTACAATAGCCAATTTAGTGCAACCTAATATCGTGGAGAACAAAAAAATAAGGGACAATCCCTTATTTTTTTATTTTTCATTTTTTATTTTGACTCTTTGTTTTCACTTATTGTTTTTCAACCAAAACTCTTCACTCTTCACTCTTCACTTTTTACTCTTCACTTTTAATCTATACTTTTCCTATCAAAAGGTGTTTTGATATTTTGAAGATGTCGGTGTTGTCCATTACACTTGGAAATATCTTTTCTTGTTCAAGTTTTTTAGAAGGGTTTAAATATATATAATATGGTACATTTTTGTCCGAATGTCCTGTGCGTGTGTATAAGTTGTTGGCGATGCTGTTTTTGTCTGATGTGTATTTTAGCCCGCCTGTTTCGTGGTCGGCAGTAACCATTATTGCGACATTTTGAGTTTTTAATTTTTCGTGTGCAATTTTTATGCTACTGTCAAATGAGTTTAGATATTCCATCATTTCAAAAACCTTATTTGAGTGACTACGCTTATCTATGTGTGCGCCTTCTATCATTATGAAATATCCGCTTGGATATTTGTGTTCCATATAGTCGATTGCAAATGTGGTTAGCATTTCAAGGGTTGGGGCAGTGGTTGTGCCCGCAGTTGAGACGACCGACGAGTATGTCGAGATGATTTTGTCGCTGGTTAGACTCAAATCTGCATAGTCTGTCGAAAATGTATATCCGCGCTCTTCAAAACTTGTTTTGTATGGCAAATATGCGTCTTTGCCACCACCTAAAAATAGGTCGATATTGCTGGATAGTTGACCTTTTATAATGTCGTCGCTGTCACCACGATTGTTGGCATGTGACGAAAAACTTGCTGGGGTTGCGCCAGTGAGTGAGTCGGTTGTGACAACTGCTACACCAAGCCCGTTTTTCTTTGCCAATTCGCTTATACTCTCAATATCTTTGCCTTTGTGTCTTGCTACTTCGCCATTGTCATACTTTCGCCCGGTTGCAAGCGCACTGCCTGCTGCCGCGCTGTCGGTTGGAAAGGCGATTGCGTTGGAATATGTTGTGATGTGTCCCGAGATGCCAAGCGATGTCATGTACATAGGCTTGTCATAATATGTGCTGGTGAGTTTGACATGGTTTTCGCCCATTCCGTCACCAATAAACAAAACCACTTTGCTCACTGTTTTGTTTAGGTCATTAAAATCATAGTCGTGCTTTTTGCGACTTATGATAATGCTTAGATACCAACCTAGCACACTTAGTCCCAACAACACTACTACCATACTTATTGCAAGTATTATCTTTTTGCGTTTTGTCATATTTTTCTCCTTGGCCTATTATACTTGTTTTTGTGACCGATGGTCAAATGTATTGTGGCACTGAGTTGAGTTTGGTGGGTTTTGATAAAAAAATCAGACATTATGTCTGATCTTATTTACTGATATAGTCATTTTTCGATTTTGCAGGTTTGTCATTTGCCCACACTTTGCCGTTTACAAATTGAGTCAACGCCATTGTAAAGGCTTGTTGGTTTAGGTCGATGCGGGTGATGTGCTCGTGGGTCAATATGCCTATTCCACCTGTACTGCTTCTTAGGTCGGTCTCATTAAATAACTTGTCCATAACAGTGCCTAATGTGTTTTGTTTTATGTCGTCGACATACTTGTCTGGCACTGGAAAACTTGCACTTAGTCCTGTGCTAAAATGCCCTTCGTTGTCGGCAATAACCGCTATATTTGTTATGTACCAGTGTTCAAAGTTTTTTACAAGCCCCGACTCAATCGCCATGTATAAATCGGCTTTAATGTTGTTGTTTTTTGCATATTGAATTGTGTTTTTGACACGATTGACCGCGCCTATGTATGTTTCGTTGTTTACGGGTTGTTCGTTTACTCCCGATGGTGCGCTCACGCCTTCTATCTCGACATCTTTGTAAAAGTTTTCAAGCGCTGTCCTTGCTCCTTTTATTTTTCCCGGATTTTTTGTTCCGATAAGTACTTTCATATTTTTTCTCCTTTTTGATTGTATTTGCTGTAAAAAATAAAACCTCCTTATTCCCAACAATAAAACACAGCAAAGAAATATTGTATGTGTTATTGCCATTCATAAGAAGATTTTTTCAAATATTCCCACTTCAATACAATCTGGAATGGACATACGAGATTGTATATATATCTTATCACACCAAAACCCACTTGTCAATAGGTGAGTTGAGTATACTACAACTTGTTAATTAGCGATAGTCTTTAAAATGCTTTTGTATTTTTTTACGCAATATATTCCCAAAATAATAGATAGTGGAAATATAAAAACTGATGGAAGCCACAAAGCCATATTGTTTTGTCTTATGCCATTGATAAGTAAACCAAGACCAATAGCGATTCCCCAAAAAAATCCTATCGAAACTCCCACACCAAGTCTACCACCTGATAGTTTTAGTTTTTCTTTTTCCTTGTTTGAATAAGAAGTGAAAGCACCAGTTATACCAAACAACCATCCCAAAAAACAGCCCACAATTCCTACTATTATAAAACTAGTAAATGTGCTTTCAAAAACATCTTTGTTTGTAGATGTGTCTATTTGTTTAAATCTTGGCATATCTTTATCTCACTTTTAAAGTGTTGGTAACAGTTCGTTTTCTCAATTTATGATAACATAAATAAATGCAAAAACAAACAGGAAATAAAACAGAAAATAAAAAAGACTATGTAAACACATAGCCCTTTTAATTGGCGCAGTACGAGCGATTGTGTACTCACGCCAAATTAACAAAAATTGAGGTTTACTTTCTCGGTTTTAATTATTTAATAGGTATTTGAATTCTTGTTAAATAGTCTTCTTCACTATCACAATCCCAACACCCATTTACATAAACTTCTCTTGGTTTGTCGGCAATAGTGTATCCTTTTTCTTTGATATAGT
>CALEWH010000003.1 GCA_937925475.1 uncultured Clostridia bacterium | reverse complement strand
CACAAACAAAACTAGCAATATAAGCCTATAATACAAGGCCTTATGTGTTTCACGTGAAACAATTAGACACAAGCGATTATCAAATAATCAATTTCTAATAATCAAATAAAAAACAAAAGAGATGTTTCACGTGAAACATCTCTTTATAGAATAGTTATTATTACTACGACGACATTCTATCAATATAATATAAATATAAAAATAATATAATACCAATGTATATAAAAATACTCTATTTAATCTTTTTGCTTTTAACATAAACAAGTAAAACCGCTATATCAGCAGGACTTACACCAGAAATACGACTAGCTTGGCCAATACTTAATGGTTTGATATCATTAAGTTTTTGTTGGGCTTCAATTCGCAAGCCTTTGATTAGTTTATAGTCAATATCAGGACCTAACTTAACATTTTCATTTTTAAGACTTTGCTCTATTTGTTTTTCTTGTCGAGCAAGATATCCTTCGTACTTAGACATAATTTCTACTTGATTCAATACTTCACAAGGATAATCGCTAAATTCAGGATAATACTTAATAATATTATTAAAGTATATATTATGTCTTTTCATAGCATCAAATATAGTCAAGCCATTTTTAACAAAGGTTTCATTCACTTCTTTAAATAACTTTGCTAGCGGTGATTTTTCACCTTGAATAATCTTAGACTTCTCTAACACTTCATTAATTTGCGACATTTTTGCATTATACACATCATACCGCTTTTTGTCAACAAGTCCATACTTTCTGCCAATATCTGTAAGTCTAATGTCAGCATTGTCTTGTCTAAGCCACAATCTATACTCTGCTCGTGATGTCATCATTCGATAAGGTTCGTTTGTACCCTTAGTCACAAGATCGTCAATAAGCACACCTATATAAGCATCACTACGCTTCAAAATTAAAGGATCACCACTCAAAATATATTGACCAGCATTTATACCAGCAACAAGTCCTTGTGCACCTGCTTCTTCATAACCGCTTGTACCATTAATTTGTCCAGCGCAAAAAATACCACGAATATTTTTGTATTCAAGAGATGGATATAATTGTGTACTATCAATACAATCATATTCTATCGCATAAGCATCTCTCATAATGTGAGCATTTTCAAGACCAATAACCGAATGAACCATATCATACTGAATATCGACAGGCATACTTGTACTAAAACCTTGAACATACATTTCCTTAGTAGTAAGAGCCTCAGGTTCTAGAAACAACTGATGTCTATCCTTATCAGCAAATCTAACAACTTTTGTTTCGATACTTGGACAATATCTTGGACCTTCTGATGTAATAATACCAGAATACATAGGAGCCTTATCAAGATTGTCAAGAATGATTTTGTGTGTGATGGGTGTAGTATATGTAAGATAACAATCGGCTACATTACGCGGTTTTTTCTTAGTAACAAAAGAAAAACATTGTATATCATCCTCACCTTTTTGCACTTCAACCTTACTATAATCAACACTGTCTCTATGAATGCGCACAGGGGTACCTGTTTTAAAGCGATTGATTTTAAAACCTAGTTTGATCAAGTTTTTAGTAAGTTCGGTGGCATTGGCAAAACCATTTGGCCCTTCATTTTTTATATGAGTACCAACTATTACACGGCTATTTAAGTAAACACCCGTACACAAAACCACCGCTTTACAAGTATATTCTTCGCCACGAGTAGTTTTCAAACCCACAACTACCCCATTTTCTACCAAAATTTCACTGGCTTCACCTTGTTTAATATCAAGATTTTTTTGTTTTTCCAAAACTTCTTTCATCAAAGTATGGTATTTGACTTTATCAGTTTGAGCTCTAAGACTTTGAACAGCCGCACCCTTAGAAGAGTTTAACATTCGTCTTTGAATGGTCGCTTTATCAGCAATAATTCCCATTTCACCGCCCAAAGCATCAATTTCACTTACAAGTTGACCCTTAGCAGTTCCACCAATAGACGGATTGCACGCCAAAAAAGCAATACTATCCAAATTTAATGTTAGTAATAATGTTTTTATTCCTTTTCTAGCAAGAGCAAGACACGCCTCACAACCAGCGTGTCCACTTCCAACTACTATTGCATCATAATTAGTAAATTTCATTTTATTCCTCGTATTTTTCAAGTACAACATCAGATTGAGCAAAAAGGCTTAAAGAAAACTCGTCCGGATACCCTTCTTTATACACAACTCTTTTTATCCCTGCATTTATAATAAGGCGAGTGCACATCGAACAAGGTTGGTGCGTACAATACAAGGTTGCACCATCAACACTAACTCCAAGTTTTGCCGCTTGAATAAGGGCGTTTTGCTCAGCGTGAACAGCATAACAATACTCAGCACGAGTACCCGACTCGATGCCATTTTTAACTCTAATACACTCACCACGCTCAACACAACTACTTATTCCACTTGGTGCGCCATTATAGCCAGTAGTAAGAATGCGTTTGTTTTTAACAATCACAGCGCCAACTTGCCTATTAGATTTAAAGCACGAACTCCAAGATCCAACAAGAGTAGTCATATCCATAAACCTTTTATCCCATTTATCCATTTTACTTACCTACACAAAAATTTTTAAAAATAGAATTGATTATTTCTTCATTGTTTGTTTCACCAGTGATTTCACCCAAAGTCAACCACAAATTGTTTAAGTCGATAGATATAAGCTCAACCGAATTACCACTCAATATTCCGCTAAGTATTTCATCGCAAACTTTATATGCTTTTCGCAAGATAGAGTAGTGTCTAGTCGATGTTATGACAACATTGCTACTGAGTATATTTTCATCTATTATCATATCATATATCTTTTGTTTTACTTTATCTATATTTGTTTTATTGGTAGCACTCACTCGTAAAACATTAGAGAAATTGTATTTATCTATGTCAATATTGTCAGAAAGGTCTATCTTATTGACAATAACTAACACTTTCTTGTTTTTCACCAAATCTATAATCTCTACATCATCTTTGGTTAATTTTTCACTTCCGTCAAGTACAAGTAGTACAAGATCAGCAGACTTTATACTATTTTTTGCTTTTTCTATTCCTATTTTTTCGACTATGTCTTTACTATCTCTTACACCTGCTGTATCTGTAAGCACAAACTTTACACCATTGTAAACATATGTTTCTTCAAGTGTATCACGAGTAGTGCCCTGTATATCTGTTACGATCGCACGGTCAAAATTTAGAAGAGCATTCATAAGACTACTTTTACCTACATTTGGTCGACCCAAAATCACAACCCTACAACCGTTTTTGATTTGCATACCTGTATTATGTGTCGCAATAAGGTCACCCAATTTTTGCTTAATATCTTCAATTTGAGACTTTACTTTTTTAGTAGTAATCTCTTCAATATCATGTTCGGGATAATCGAAGACCACTTCCAAAAAAGCAATAGTGTCTGTAAGTTCTTTTTGTAGTTTGTTTACAATAGAGTGCAAATTTCCGTCCATTAGATTATATCCAGCTTTAAGTTCGCTGTCACTTTCTGCTGAAATTATATCCATTACACCTTCAGCTTCGTCAAGCGATATTTTGCCATTTAAGAAAGCGCGTTTTGTAAATTCGCCACCTTCGGCCAGTCTACAACCATTTTCAAGTAGAGTAGTGAGTATTTCTTTTGTGATGGCGACCCCGCCATGACATTGAAATTCGACCAAATCTTCACCTGTATACGAGTGTGGGGCCTTAAAATAAACACAAAGACATTTTTCATTGTAATTTTTTAAGTGGAAAGTACCAAAGTACATATATCTAGGTACAAAATCACTTACCTTTGTTTTACACGAAAAAACCTTTGATGCAATCTTTAATGCATCAACTCCGCTTACTCTAACTATTGAAATTCCACCCACACCAATAGGTGTAGATATTGCTACTATTGTGTTTTCCATACGATATATTATAGCACAAGTGTAAAAAATTGAAAGACATATTTTGTAAAATATAAAAAACACTATCCAGTAAGTCGCAAAACCATCTTTGATAGGGGATAACAACTATCAGTTTATATATGTCAACAAAACGTAAAAATAAACGAAACAACGACAGATACAAAAACTAAAATAGAAATAAAAAAGACTCCAAATGGAGTCAATTTTAATCTACATAATCAATAACCAAATATCTATGTGGTTCGGTTCCTTCGCTGTGAGTATCGATATGTGGCAATTCAGCAAGGGTAGTGTGGATGATGCGACGGTCATAACTTGTCATAGGTTCAAGTTTGAGACTGCGACGATTTTTCACAACTTTTTCTGCAAGGCGCATAGCCATATCTTTCAAAGTATTTTCTCTTTTACTGCGATACTCTTCAATATCAAGATAAACCTTTCTCTCATAACCTTCAACAGTATCTTTTACATATTGATTTAGCAAAAATTGGATAGCGTCCATACCTTCGCCGTGATAACCGATAAGGTTTCCCATCTTTTCACCGCCAACGGTTACTTTAACATTTTTGTCCACTTCTTCAACTTTCAAAGTGTACTCATATCCTGTTGCAGACAAAAATCCTTCCATATATTTTTGAGCAGCGTCCATTGCAAGTTTGTTTTGTTCGGGGTCATAAGAATATTCTTTTTGTTCTTTAATCTTTTTAACCACAACCTTTTTAGGTTTGCTTGCAGGAAGTGGAGTAGGGATATGTTCTTCACCTTCGGCATAAACAGTCATTTCAATTTTGGCTTTTTTCATAACTGAGTTTTCTTCAAGCACTTTTACATCAACATTTTCTTTGCTAGCACCTAGCATAATAAGTCCTTTTTCAATCGCTTTTTCGACTGATGTGGACACAACTTCTATCTTTCTCATAATTTCTCCTTATCTACTGTACGAAACTTTGTTGTTATTTTTATTTTTTGCTTCTTTCTTATCGTTTATCGAATCAACAATAAGAGTAGTAAGTGGGGTAGTTATCATTGTAAACACTGCACCAGCCAAGATATAAATACCAAATGATGCTGTGTAGAACAATGTAAATATACCCATAATAAGTGGCATAATAATGTTTAACGATTGACTAGGGTCATTTATACCCTTGACATATGGTATGCCTTTCTTTTTAAGTCTCAACCTGCTTACAAGGCGGTTTAGGTAAGTTGTACCTATTTGCGCAAGAACAGTAAGCACTGCCAAAATCAAATAACCATTCCAACCATTATACTCTTTATGTATTGGGGTCATAATTTTGTCATAGTCGGCTTTACTCAAAGTATCTTTGTCAGTTTTTGTTTGGGAAATGTACGAATTGTAATCAAGAACAACACTTGACCAGTTGTCAGCACGCCAGATACTCTTTATCCAAAGAAATCCAGTTTTTATCTCGCCATACTTTTTCACAACTGCTTTTTCAGCAACATCTGTACAATATGCGTCCTTCTCGGCTTCATCGCCAACAAAACTATTGCTAGCATCTGTATAAACAGTGGTGTAGGTAGTTTGAAGTTGTTTGAATTCTTCTTGTATTTTATAACTACTCATTGTACGCAATGCGCCAAACAAAGTCATAAAAATAACAAAAGTCAATATCAAATACACAAGCATACCAGCACAAGTGCCATATAGATTGAAGTGTTCGCGTTTGTACAACTCCATAGTCTTTTGATTAAGTAGTTGTTTGTTGTTTGCATAACGCTTGTTTATTTTGTCAAGTTCGGGTTTCATAGCCGCTTGTTTGGCGCTATTTCTCGAATTTAACGATTTGTTTAGTAGGTCAAACGGCAACATAACAAGTTTTATCATAATTGTAAGCACAATGATTACTACTGCATAGTTTCCGATGCCACCTTCAAGCCAGTTTATGATACTAGCCCAAAGACCTTTTGGTGCTTTTACTTCTAGTAAGAAGTTGAAAAGATTTAAAACACCCATTTGTTTCCTCCTTTAATGTTTATTGGGACTAAGTCCACACCACCTTTATGGAAAGGAGTACAACGAGCAATTCGTCTACTACCTAGATATATACCCTTTATTATGCCCCATTCTTTTATGCATTCGAGCATATAAGTCGAACATGTAGGATAGTATATGCAGGATTTGGGAATAAGTGGTGATATGAAAATTTTATATAAATATATCAAACCATAACAAATTAGTCTTACTGGATAAAATACTACATAAAGTACTTTATTCATTTTCTACCCACTTTTCGGCCTTGCAAAACAAATATTTTACTTGACCAAATAGTGTATCATAATCAAGTTCGGCCACGCCTTCTTTGCACACAATAATATAATTGTATTTGCTGTTTAGGTGGTCAAGGTTTAACCTGATTATTTCACTAAGCCTGCGCTTTACAAGGTTTCGCTTAAAGGCTTTGCCCACCTTCTTGCTTATCGAAAACCCTATGCGCGAATGTGTCTTATTTGTAGGGATAGAGTACAACACTAAAAAGTTGCTGTATGTCACAACACCTTTCTTGTAAATGTATCCATATTCCTTTCTTTTTGTAAGACGATTTGTTTTGTTTAACATAGTATATACCTTGTCTTTATACAAATTAAGTGCCTAAGTTTTAGGCACTTAAAGTGTAATCTATTTTGAGTTGTTTGTAGGTGTAAGTTGTTTTCTGCCACGATTTCTTCTACGAGCTAAAACATTTCTGCCACCCTTAGTTTGCATTCTTTTTCTAAAACCATGAACTTTAATTCTGTGTTTTTTCTTAGGTTGATAAGTCCTTTTCATAATTCGCCCTTCCTTTTTATATTTTAAGCGACCTTTCTCATTGAAAAAAATCGCTAATTACTACATTAGCGATTTTATTATATAAAAAACTTCCCACTAAGTCAACATTTTTTGGAAAAATTATTTAACACAATCTTTATTTGCGTTCGATTTATTTTTTCTATTTGACTTATTCTTTGTTTTTGAAGACTTTTTCAACATTTGTCTTTGTCGTTGAGCTTCTTCATACGCATTGCTATCATTAATAAGATTGACGCCATCAACAACATTTTTGATGTTTTCAAACTTTTTTGTAAGTAGTTTTTGTCTGACCGAAGAAATGTCATTTTTCTCAATTGCGAGTTTTCCAAGCGTCTTACTAAAATCCAAATCGCCCTTTTTTAATCCTTCATCAAATATTCCACTAAGCACTGGGATTAATGGATCTTCTAGATACATTCGCTTAAAATAATTGCACCAGCCTATATATTTACTCTTGGCTTCACTTTTAGTGTTTTTATACTCGTTTTCTTCAAACATAACATATTGAAACATATTGTCATAAGCATTGTTTTTTACAATATAGTGTAGAGCATCTCCGACACGCACATTGTTTTTCTTTGCAATCTTTATGGCTTCGTTAAACACAACGCTATACGCCCAGTCTTGTTGATTAAGCATTTTGTACATCGAAACCATATTTATACACTCTTTCTCGACAGGCAAAAATCCTTTTTTGTAGTACAAATATCTGCCTTCTTGGCCTAGACCGTCAAGGTGAACTTTTTGATAACCTTCACTTCTAGCATACTTACATATTTCATCAAGCATAAGGCTTGCATAACCTTTTCCGCGAATTTCTCTATTTGGAGTGGTTATAAAATTGATATGCAAAACATTTTCTGATAGCAAACTATCCGATAGAGTAGCATAAGTAAGCAAGTTTTTGGTATTTTCGTCCACAAGCAAAAACTCTCTTGGATTCTCTTTTTTAGCCTTTTTAAAATAATATTCGCCCACTTCACCTATTTTCAAAAAGTCGTCTTTTACTATAATATTGTCTTCTATATCCGAAAATTCTTTATAACTAAATAGTTTATATAATTTTGGTTTTACAATTTCTTTATTTTCCATAATTTACTCCATATAATTAGTATATCACACAAAACATAGTATGTAAATACTAAGGATTTTCAATTCGACACAAAAACAAAAAATAACCCACATTTCGTGGGTTATGATACAATCGATTTTTTGACTAAATAATACAAACCAGATTATACAATGCGGACCGGAAGGATAAGGAACAAAAACTCGTCGCTTTCGTTTGAAGTAATAATACAAGGTCCGACAGACGACACAAAACTTAGTTTTAAAAATTCGTCGTTTACCGCTCTTAGTGCTTCACTAAAATAACGAGCATTGAAAGCAATAGTAAGGTCATTGCCTGTAAGAGATATGGTGATGTTTTCTTTGATATCTCCAAGGTCGCTCTTACTCGACAAAACCATAACCTTATCTGTAATATCAAACTTAATCATATTGTTTTTATCAATTCGGGAAAGTAGGGAAGCTCTCTCTATTGCGTCTTCAAGTTGTTCTTTATTAAGGATAAGTGTAGTATTAAAGTTTTGTGGAATGATTTGATTGTAGTTTAGATAATCTCCGTCAAGTAGGCGAGTAGTGATTTTTGTAGCGTTTAAGTCTATCATAAGGTGATTTTTTTGTACAAAAACTTTTACTACTTCATCGCTGTCTTCAAGGAGTTTTGAAATCTCGCTAAGACTGCGTGCAGGAACTATTATGTTAAAGTTGTTTGTCGCTCTTACAATGTTTTTCTTGGCTAGCGCTAGTCTGTATCCGTCAAGTGCAACCGCTTTTATAACATTGCCATTTACTTCTATCTTTACACCTTTAAGAATAGGTCTACTATCTTCGACTGCTACTGCAAATATACTCTTTGATATAAGCGACTTAAAATCCTTTTGAGTGATTTCAAAGTAGTCACTAAAATCAGGTTGTTTGATAGTAGGAAATTCGAGTGGATTTAAACATTGGATTTTACCTACGCTATCTGTATATTTGATGTTAAGCAAATTTTTGTCTGACAAATTAAGTTCGATTTGCTCATTGCTTAGTTTTTTTACATACTCTGCAAAAAGTTTGCCCGGAACAACTGTTTGACCTTCTATCTTTACTTCGGCTCTTATTGTTTTTTCAATAGACAACTCAAGATCTGTAGCACTAAGTGTAAGATGATCTTCATCGGCTGTAAGTTTTATTCCTTCAAGGATTGGATTTGTAGTACGATTGCTTGTTCCTTTACTTACTTTCAAAAGTGCATCACTAAGTTCTAATCCTTCGCATACTAGTTTCATTTTTTCGTCCCCTAATTCAAATTAATTTTTATATTTTTAAATAGTTATTATAATTATTATGTTGTGTGTAAATGTGGATAACTTTTTTAGACACAATATATTGTGTCATATTTTGCATAAAATTGTCAAATCTAATCAATATATTGTTTTTGACTATGTTAATAAGTGTGTTGATAAGTCAGAAAAGTTTTCCACATATCCCCAATTATGTGCGATTTGCCATATTTTTGATGTCGCTAACAATGATTTTGATACGATTGTTTTCCTTTATGCTTTGGCTTACTTTCTCGCGCGCGTGTATAACTGTTGTGTGATCACGACCGCCAAACAACTCGCCGATTGATGTAAGTGGCAGGTCAAGCATTTCGCAAATTATGTACATACATATTTGTCTTGGCTCTACTATCTCTTTGTTTTTCTTTTTGCCTACAAGGTCGTCTTTACTAATTGAAAAGTACTTGCATACACAGTCTATTATGCGGTCGGCTGTAAGGTCGGCTTTGTTGTGGTCTATGTGGTCTTTAAGCGCTTCTTCGACATCTTCAAGTGTGGCTTTCTCTTTTCCAAGTAGTTCGGAATAAAAACATACTTTTGATAGGACGCCTTCCATTTCTCTTATGTTTGTGTCGCAGTTTTCGGCGATGTATGTCAAAACTTCGTCATCGACCTTGTGATTGTCTTGTTGGGCTTTCTTTTGAAGTATTGCAAGCCTTGTTTCGAAGTCTGGCGATTGAATGTCTTGTATTAGACCCATACTAAATCTACTTCTAAGTCTTTCTTCAAGTGTGGCGATCTCTTTTGGTGGTCGGTCACTTGCGATTATGATTTGTTTGTTGTTTTGATATAGGTCATTGAATGTATCAAAAAATTGTTCTTGCGTGCTTGTGCGATTGGATATAAATTGAATATCATCAATGATAAGAACATCAAGATTGCGATATTTTTCCCTAAATTGACTGTTTGTGTAGTCCTTGCCCGAGCGAAGCGAACCTATATAGTCGTTTGTGAAGTTGTTGCAAGTCACATACAATACTTTAAGTTCGGGTCTGTTGGCTCTGATATAGTTTCCTATTGATTGAAGTAGGTGAGTTTTGCCTAGTCCTACTCCGCCATATATAAATAGTGGGTTTATCTTACTAAAAGGATTTTCCGCAACGCCACGACACGCAGCATAAACATATTTGTTGCTGTTTCCGACTACAAACGAGTCAAATGTGTATTTGGGATTAAACTTGCAAAGTTCGACACTTTCATCAGTGGTTTCGTTTTGAGTAGGGTTTTCTAGTTTTTGTGTCTCATACTTTTCTCTCTCGTCTGGCGCAAAAACTACAAAATCTTTTATCTCGTCACTTATGCTTTTAAGTGCCATAAGTATTTGTGTGCTGTGCAATTTTATAATACGAGTTTTGGCAGTTTCGCTGGTTGTGCTTAGATAAAAAACGCCATTTTTAAAATCCACTGGGGCAAGCGAGTTTATCCATAGGTCAAACGACACTGCTGTTACTTCTTTTTCTAGTATGCCTAAGGCTTTGTTCCAAGTTTCGTCTAGTCGTATCATAATTTCTCCTTTCATTTATATTATCAAAAAAATACCTTGTTGTCTACCCTTGTAGACACTTTATATTTCCGTTTTCCACTTCAAACTTGCTTGCCGGCACATCAAACGGAAACGATGTGCAAGTAATGATTGTTTGAATATTTTTTATTTTGTTTAGTAGTTTTAGTTGGCGGGTTTCGTCGAGTTCGGACAAAACATCGTCAAGTAACAAAACTGGATACTCTTTAAAGTAGTCGTTGAAGACTTCAAGTTCGGCAAGTTTGAGTGCGAGCGCAACTGTGCGTTGTTGGCCTTGCGAGCCAAAGTGCCTTACATCAATGCCGTTTAAAAGTATCTTAATGTCGTCTCTATGTGGGCCTACGGTCGTAAATCCAAGACTCATATCCTTTTCTAGTGACGCATTGTATCCGTCAAGAAGCATTTGTTTGAGCGACTCTTCGCTGTCCCCGCAAAAACCTGTGTAAGTTAGTTCGAGCGATTCTTTGCTGTCGGTCAAGTACTCTTGACAAGCGGTCGCATATTTTTTTAGTTTTTCTATAAGCCCTAGTCGGCTCTTGATTATCTTACAACCCACACTTGCTAGTTGTTCGTTCCAGATGCTTATTGTGTCACTAAGAACCTTTGTATTGTTGTAGGAAGTTTTGAGTAATTTGTTGCGTTGATTAAGTATGAGATTGTACTTGTTTAGGTTGTAGAAATAGTTTTTGTCAAACTGCGACAAGTCTATATCCATAAATCGCCTACGCTCGTCAGGGCTCTCTTTTACAAGTTTCATCTCGTCCGGTGAGAAATATATCGCGTTTAGTTCGCCCATAAGTTCGCCCATTCGCTTTATCGGAAATCCATTGATTTTGATTGCTTTGTTTTGATTGTTAAACAGATACACTTCGATTTTTTTGTCACCACTGGATTTTGTAAGTTCGAGCGTGATTTTACTAAACGACGCATTCCACTTTATAAGTTCTTTGTCCTTTGTTGTGCGCGGACTGCGCCCGATTGCACACAAAAAAACACCTTCGAGCATATTTGTTTTGCCCTGAGCGTTTTTGCCCACAAGAACATTTATGTGGTCACCAAAAAAGATTTGTTGGTTGGCATAATTTCTGTAATTGTTCAACTCTAAACTGCGTATTATCATTTCTTCCCTTCTAGATTTATTATAACATATTTGTTTGTCAAATATAAAGGATTTTGCCGGCTATTTAAAATAAACTCGCATTGACAATGTCTAGATTTTTTGATATAATAACTATATGAAAAGAAGTTATGTTTTAATTAATAATAAACTTGAAGTGTTGGCATTTTTGGATATGCTAAACGACTATAATGGAAATGGCAAATATTCACAAAATGTGATTGACGCATACAACACTCTCAAAACAACAGGCACAGTTAGTATGTGGGAAGGAAGTGCTCGCCAACATATCCACTTTATGATGGGGCTGATGGGGCTTGATGTATGCACACCTGACACAACATATAGATTTGATAGAAAAACTCGCAAATGGTCGAAAATTGAAACAAAAGACAGACTTAAAGAGTTTGTGCTTGACGACAACAAACTTGTGGGACTAAGCGGAAAGTTTTACAAATTTGAGCAAGTGAGCGAATATGTGGCTGGCGATAAAAAATATAAAATAACTGATGTTACTGAGTTTCATAAATGCCCAGTGCAAGATTATATGCAAAAGAAAGCCAAACGAAAAAGAGTAACTACTCCAAGTGCGGTGACACTAATTAGACGCGCCATTAAAAACAGCGACAAATCTCAAAACAAATCCAAAGAGTGATATTCACTCTTTTTTTGTTGTAGTTTACTTATTTTCTATTTTTTGATATTCTAAACTATAAGGGAGAGTAAAAATGAAAGTAAATTTAAAAACTCCAAATTTAATAATTGAAGACATAAAACTAAAAAACGCTCAGGATATGTATAAAAATTGGGGATGTGACGAAAGAGTTTCAAGATGGATGTTATGGAAAACCAACAATAATCTTGACCAAGTAAAAAATATTATAAAAATATGGGAAAAAAATAATCTAGAAGATAACTATTGTCAGCTTGTATTAATGGAAAAATCAACACAAGAAGCTATTGGTACAATAACCTGTTGTATTAACAATAAGCACAAATATTGTGATTTGGCATTTTGTTTAGGTGTTAATTGGTAGGGAAAGTCTTTGATGTCAGAAGCTTTAACTTGTGTTATGAAGTTTTTAAATGAAAATTATAAAATTCACAGATTTCAATGTGAAGTTTTAACAAGAAATGATAAATGTTGTAATATGCTAAAAAAGTGTGATTTTAATTTGGAAGGTTGTGCCAAACAAAAGTATTTTACTAAAAATAATAAATGGGAAGATGTGTTTCTTTACTCTAAATTGTTTTAAAAGTCTCTTATAAATTAGGAGACTTTTTTATTTTTATTATAGTTATATATAAATATACAAATATATAGTATAAATATAAATATTTTATATAATTTACTTTATTATATTAAATAATTGTGATATAATTAGCGTGTTAAATTAGGGCACGACCCGATATAAAAAGGTGAAAAAATGGCAGAAGAACATGTTTTAACAAAATCAGTAAAGTATGACGAGGCAGATATTCAAGTTTTGGAAGGATTGGAGCCCGTAAGAAAAAGACCAGGAATGTATATTGGTAGTACTGACGAGCGTGGTTTGCACCATTGTGTGTACGAGATTGTCGACAACTCAGTCGATGAAGCGCTTGCTGGATACTGCAACAAGATAACTGTAAAACTTAACAAAGATGGCAGTTGTACAGTAATTGACAATGGCCGTGGTATTCCTTGTGGTATTCACAAAACCGAGAAAAAGAGTGCGGTAGAAGTCGTGCTTACAAAACTTCACGCAGGTGGCAAATTTGGTGGCGAAGGCTACAAAATTTCGGGCGGACTACACGGAGTAGGTTTAAGTTGTGTAAACGCACTTAGCGAGTGGCTAGAAGTTATTGTTTGCCAAGCGGGCAAAGTTCACGAACAACTTTATCGTCGTGGTATCCCACAATATGACCTAAAAGTTACTGGCGACACAGATGTTACTGGCACAACAGTTACATTTATGCCTGACGATGAGATTTTTGAAACACTCGAATTTGACTACAACACACTAAAAGCGCGTTTTAGAGAAATGGCGTTTTTGAATAGGGGCATTACAATCTCAATCGAAGATTTGCGTGGCGAAGAGCCTGTGAAAGAAACATTCCACTTCGAAGGCGGAATTGTGGAGTTTGTCGACTATCTAAACAAGAGCAAGGACAAACTATTCCCTGAGCCAGTGTATGTCGATGTAGTAAACAAAGACAACGAAGTTGAAGTTGCGTTCCAATACAACAATGGTTACAACGAAATCATCAATTCGTATGCCAACAACATAAACACCGAAGAAGGCGGAACTCACCTTACTGGTTTTAAAAACGCACTTACAAAGATAATCAACGATTATGGCAAAAACAATCGTATCCTAAAAGACACCGAAAAACTAAGCGGTGATGATGTAAGAGAAGGTCTTACAGCCATTGTTAGTGTCAAACTTAAAGAGCCACAATTTGAAGGCCAAACAAAGACCAAACTTGGCAATAGCGAGATGAGAAAGATAGTTGAAGATGCTATGCAAGAGAAATTTGGCGAGTATCTTGAAGAAAACCCATCTATCGCAAGAGAACTTGTATTGAAATGTATCACAGCAAAGCGTGCTCGTGATGCTGCAAGACTTGCAAGGGACAATACAAGGCGTAAAGGCGTGTTGGAGAGCACAACACTTCCTGGTAAACTTGCCGACTGCACAAACAAAAATCGCGAAGACAGCGAGATATACCTTGTCGAGGGTGATAGCGCGGGCGGTACTGCAAAACAAGGCAGAGACAGGCGTTTTCAAGCGATTTTGCCACTAAGGGGTAAAATACTTAATGTTGAGAAAGCCAGCCTTCATAGAGTTCTTGAAAGCGGAACAATTAAAGATATGATCACAGCATTTGGTTGTGGCGTTAGTAGCGAGTATAACGAAGACAAGTTGCGTTATGACAAAATCATAATAATGACCGATGCCGATGTCGACGGAAGTCACATTCGTATTCTACTACTTACATTTATGTTTAGATTTATGCAACCACTTATTGAAAAAGGCCATGTGTTTATTGCCCAACCACCACTATATAAAGTAGACTACAATAAGCAAACTCACTACTTCTATTCGGATGAAGAACTTAACAGCCATATGGAAGCGTGGGGTCGACCAAAAGTAACCCAACAACGCTATAAAGGTCTAGGAGAGATGACTGCTGACCAACTTTGGGATACAACAATGGATCCAGCGCACAGAGTTCTACTAAGAGTAACAATGGAAGATGCGATCGAAGCAGATGAGATTATCGCAAAACTTATGGGTGAAGATCCAGACATTAGACGCGCGTTTATAGAGCAAAATGCAAATCTTGTAAAGGACCTTGATATCTAATGACAAGAGACGAGTATTATGAGATTTTTAGAGATGCGTGGGGAGATGAAGCCCAACACAATGTTTGCATAGAAGAAATGGCCGAACTCACAAAAGAACTTTGCAAATTAAAACGTTGTGGGATATCGGGCTATAAGCACGAAGAAGTCGAACAACATATCAAAGAAGAAATAGCAGATGTACTAAATTGTGTTTCCCAACTTGAAATAATGTTTGGAAAAGACGAGATAGAGTCGATCCGCGATGAAAAATTAAAACGCACATTATTGAGATTAAATAATAGGTGAAATTATGGATAACAACGAAATAAAAGATATAATGAAAGACCTTGACCCTAGCAAAGTGGTTGATGTCAAACTTAAAGAAGAGATGGAAAAGAGTTTTATAGCGTACGCAATGGCGGTTAATGTAAGCCGTGCCATTCCTGATGTGCGTGACGGACTAAAACCAGTACATCGTCGAATACTATACAGTATGGGTGAAATGAACTTGTTTAGCGGAAGCCCATACAAAAAGTGTGCGCGTATCGTCGGTGACACTATGGGTAAATATCACCCACATGGTGACTCAGCAATCTATGATGCATTGGTTAGACTTGCCCAAGACTTTTCCATCAACTGTCCACTTGTAGACGGTCACGGAAACTTTGGTAGCGTCGATGGTGACTCTCCCGCTGCGATGCGTTATACAGAAGCGCGTCTAAGCAAAATAAGTAAAGAGATGCTTGCCGATATCGACAAAGAAGTTGTCGACTTTTATCCAAACTTTGACGATACTGAAATGCAACCTACTGTACTTCCTGCTCGTTTTCCAAACTTGCTAGTCAATGGTAGTGACGGTATCGCCGTAGGTATGGCGACAAATGTTCCACCACACAATTTAAGTGAGGTTTGTGACGGCGTAATAGCACTTATTGACAATAGAGATATAGATATTGACGAATTAATGAAGATTATCCCTGGCCCAGACTTTCCTACAAAAGGTATCATTATGGGTCGAAATGGTATCAAACAAATGTATCGCACAGGTAAGGGTAGTTTCCTTATTAGAAGTAAAGCCGAGATCGAAGACTATGCAAATGGCACTCGTACTCGCATAGTTGTTACTGAAATCCCTTATCAAGTCAACAAAGCAAAACTTATCGTGCAAATAGCCGATATGGTTAAAAACAAAAAGATTGAAGGCATATCCGACATTAAAGAAGAAAGTGATAGAGAAGGTATGCGTATTGTTATCGAAGTTAAGCGTGACGCAAATGCACAAGTTGTGCTTAACACATTGTACAAACACACAATGTTGCAAGTATCCTTTGGTGCTATCAATTTGGCGCTTATAAATGGTGTTCCAAAAGTGCTTAATTTGAAAGAAATCCTTTCAGCTTATCTTGATTTCCAAAAAGAAATTATTGTAAGACGCACAAAGTTTGACCTTGACAAAGCCGAACAAAGAGCCCACATTCTTCAAGGACTTGTTATTGCACAAGCCAATATTGACGAAGTAATTAGAGTTATCAAACTTTCTGACGATAAAAACGATGCTATTGCAAAACTTATAAAACTATTTGAGTTGTCCGAAAAACAAGCAGCCGCAATACTTGATATGCGACTACAAAGACTTACTGGTCTTGAAGTTGAAAAACTAAAACAAGAGTTGTCTTCGGTCGAACTTGCAATAAAAGAATATAAAGAGATTTTGGCTGACGAAAACAAGGTTTATGCTATTATCAAGCGTGACCTTCAAGACATTAAAGCCAATTATGGTGTTCCTCGTAAGAGCGAGATATCGGTCGATTATGGCGATATTGATATCGAAGACCTTATCGCTAAAGAAGATGTTGTTATTTCACTTACTCACGGCGGATATATTAAACGTATGCCGGTTGATGAGTATAAGAGCCAACATCGTGGCGGAAAAGGTGTTGTGGGTCACAAGACAAAGGAAGAAGACTTTGTAGAGAGTATATTTGTAAGCAATACACATGACGAAATTATGTGTTTCAGCAATAAAGGTAGAGTATACACTCTAAAAGGTTATGAGATCCCAGAAGCGCAAAAAGCCGGCAAGGGCAGAGCATTTGTAAACTTGCTTCCACTTGACCAAGACGAGCGTATCACAACATTGATTTCGACAAGCGATAAGGCAGATGCAAAATATTTGTTGATGGCTACTAAAAACGGACTAATCAAGCGTACAAAAGTCGAAGAATTTGAAAATATCCGCAAAAACGGAAAGATAGCAATAAGTCTTACTGAGGGTGACGAACTTATCAACACATACTTTACAAGTGGTGACAATGAAGTCATTATGGCAAGCAACAATGGCAAGTGTATAAGGTTTAACGAGAAAAATGTCCGCATTACTGGACGCGGAAGTATGGGTGTTAAGTCGATAAAACTTGACGAAAACGAATACATTGTTGATATGAGTATAATCAAGGCCGATTGTGATATGTTGACAATCTCAGAAAATGGTTATGGCAAGCGTACAAACCAAGACGAGTATAGAGTTCAATCGCGTAACGGAAAAGGTATTAAGGCGGGCATATTCAATGAGCAAACCGGAAACCTTGTAAATCTTAAACAAATCAACGACGAAAACGATGTTATTATGATTACTGACGATGGCCAAACAATAAGAGTTAAGGCGACAGAAATAAGCCGAATCGGCAGAAACACAAAAGGTGTAAGGATTATGAAACTTCACGGCAAATCTAAGATTGTTAATGTTGCAGTAGTTTTGAGTGAAGAAGAGGAAGAAGCCCTTGCGGAAGAACTCCCTGACAATCCAGTTGAAAACTTTGTTGTTGAAGATAGTTTGGACATTGTAGATAATGACACTGTCGAAGAAAATCCTTCGCAAGATGACGATATCTAAAAATCAATACAGATGAAAAAAAGAAATAGATGAAAAAAGAAAAATAAAACCACAAATTGTGGTTTTATTTTTTTGTTATTTTTTTATTGATTTATGCTTTTACTTATAATGTATCAAGTGTTGTATTGATTCAAGCGACACATTAATTCAAGTGACGCATCGATTTTATATTGATAAAAATGATTTATTTGTATCTGATTAGAAATCAATCACTAACCTTGTTATTTTATAAAGCGGAACTTTTTAAAGAACCAAGGGTGTTGAGCTTCTTTTCCAGCAAGTGTAAAGAATATCATCATTATTCGAGTAAATATCGACAATATAATAAGGATTGCACCCACTGTAAGTGATACTAGATATAGCGCTGTGATGTATGCGTTGTTGCTTTTCAAAAACCAGCCAATGCAGAAAAATCCCACGCCTAGTATATCCATAAAGAATAGTTCTAGTCCTTCATTTGCGTGCCATCTTACAAATGGATTGTTTTTCTTAAATAGAAGTGGCAAGAAGAATACAATGTATGCTAGCCAAGCGACCCCTTTGCCTTCTTTTATCTCTTCTTTTGTGCAAGTAGGAGCAAGTTTTTCTTTTTTACCCCTTTTACCTTTTTTGTCTTTCTCGTTTACGATATATTGTGGTTCGCCTTGTGGCTCATCAATTGTGTTTTCGCCCATATATTGATTGTTGTCGTATTCGATTGGAGCAGTTTGGTTTACGTTGTACAAAGGCGCACCTTGGTTTTGTGTGCTCTCTTGATTTTGATAACTTTGATAGTCAAATGGACTTTGACTAGGTTGGGCAGTGTCACCACTTTGATTTAGATACTCGTCAATAAGTTTTCTGTATTCAGGAATGTATTCGTCTTTTTCTACTAGCGAATTTTGGTTTTCGTCGTCAAGGTCGGCTACTGTTATGCCTGCGCCTTGTGTGCTTGCATTGTTTGCATCTTGTGCATCAAAACCAAAATTGTTTTCGCTATATGTTTGACCATTGTTTTGATTTGTATCTTGACCAAAATTGTTTTGGCTCTCATACATTGGATTTACTGTATTTTGAGTGGTGTACAATGGAGTAGTAGGTTGACTCACTTGTGGAGAAACTACATTGTTTTGAGCGTTAGACTCTGCTTGTGTAGCATTAAACTCTGATTGAGTGTATGTGTTTGAAGGGTTTGTAGTTATATAATCAGCTTGATTGTTTTGAGCGTTTGTACTAATTTTTGGCTCGTCAAAAGCATAACTGTTATTAGGAGTTATGTTTTCTTCTTTAAGATATGTGTTTTGAAGTGCGCTGTTTATTTCGCCCTTTTTTTGATTTTTGATTTTAGTCAAAAGTGCCAAAGATGCTTTTAGAGAATTGTTTTCCATATTCACTTCGTCCTTTTTAAAATAGTCTTGATCATCGACTAGTATGCCTCCACTGACAAGTGGATTTATATGTTTTTTGTTTTCCATTTATCAAATCCTTACAAACATATATAGTTTTTGATAATTTATTATAAATAAAACTAGCAAAAAAGTAAAACGATTTTCATTTTATTTCATATATAATAGAGAATATGTAATATGTATATTTCTTATTAATTTTCGACAATTTGTAAAAATAGATGCCAATTTTTTTCTTGCAAATAAAGAAATTTGTCAAAAATAGTTATTTATTAATAATTTTTAAAATATATTTTTAAAAAGGTATTGACACCTAAGAGTTTTGCAATTAAAATATACTTACTAAGTGGTTTTTGAGGAGGGAATATGAGAAAAAATAGTCGCAAACAATCAAGTAAAGCAGACGAAATAAAAGCATATATGGACTCTCAAAAAACCCAAGACAAAGCAAAACTAGTTGAAGAAAAAGTAGACGACAAAAAAGCGACAAAGAAAAGCAAAAAGAAAGGGCTTTTGGCAAAAATAAAAGAGTACATAATGTGCAACGACTATGTCAAAGACGAACATGTCCCTTCTCCCGTAGTTAAGCGAATTTGGTCGGGCACATATATCAACAATCATCTAAATGACCGTTTTATCAACGAACAAATGTATGGCTTTGATCCAATGAGCGAGCAAATGTTTTACGATGAAGGATATATGACAGGATTTGAGCACTCTTCACATTATCATAGTGTAAACGAATATAAAGCATATAAATATGCTCAAAGCAATCCGCGCAAGACAAAATCGGCAGACAAGTCCGATGACGATGTAATAGAGATGTGATTAGACCAAATACTGCAATGATATTCACAATGAAAATACAAAAACAAAAAGAACTCAAATAGAGTTCTTTTTTAGTGATTCAGGCAAATCTAATAAAAAACTTTGCTGTGAGAATTATAAATACAAGGGCGAGTAGATAGTATGAGAAATATGAGAGTTTGCTGTTTTTGACCATTTCACTTACAAAAAGTATGCTAAAATATCCAACAATGCTTGTTATGACAAATGCAAGTATAATATATATTGCTGGCATACTTATAGGCTGACTTTTATCAAAAACAATCTCATATACAAGGGACGCGATTATTATAGGAATGCTCATTAGAAAAGAAAACTTTGTTGCGGTCTCTTTGTCGAGTTTCATCATTAACCCTGCGGAGATAGTGCTTCCGCTTCGGCTGATTGCTGGAAAACATGCAAATCCTTGCACTATCCCTAGAATAATACTTTTGCCATATGTTAAAGGCAGGTCAAGAATGGGATTTTCATTTTTGACTTTTTTGTTTAGACTCACATTGTGTCTTGATGGCTCAATATCGGTTTGTTTTAGTCTTTCATAAGAAGTGTTATTTTGTCGAGATTTTATATTTTTGTCACTGTCTGGCAAATTTACTAAAAGCGATGTTTCTGTAATATATCGCCCACTTTTTGTCTTTTTGTTGCCACTTTCTGACAAATAGTCGGCTATTGCAAGTATAAGTGCTGTTATTATAAACCCATAGATAATGTAGTCGCCACCAAATGAATTGTCGAGCAGTTTTTTAAAAATCAACACAAAAATGATTGTGGGGATTGTGGCTACAACTAAGAGTTTGTTTGTTTTGCATAGTGGGTGAGTGATAAGTGCCCATATGTCTTTGCGATAGTAAATGATGACAGACACAAGTGTGGCAAGATGTAGTATGATACTTAGTAGTAGAGTTTCGTCTTTTACGCCAAAAAGATTGTAGACAAGTATCAGATGACCGCTACTACTAATGGGCAAAAACTCAGTTATGCCTTGCACGATAGATATAGTTATTATAAATAAAAACAACATTGTTACACTCTTTTTTATACTATGTTATTAATAAATATAGTCAAATATACTTTAAAAAATACTTTTACAAAACAACTTTGTGTAGTATAATATGGTGACAAAAAAGGAAAAAATTATGAAACTAGGAATTGTAGGACTACCAAATGTCGGAAAGAGCACGCTCTTTAATGCGATAACAAAAAATCATATACCAAGCGAAAACTATCCATTTTGCACAATAGAGCCAAACACTGGTGTGGTTATGGTGCCAGATGATAGATTGAAAGTGCTTGCTGATATGTATCACACAAAAAAGATAACCCCCGCCACCATTGAATTTGTGGATATTGCGGGACTTGTAAAAGGTGCGTCGAAAGGTGAAGGACTTGGAAACAAGTTTTTGAGTCACATAAGAGAAGTGGACGCAATCATACATGTGGTTAGATGTTTTGAAAACAGCAAAATCATTCATGTTGACGGTGACATTGATCCGATACGCGATATCGAAGAGATCAATCTCGAACTTGTTTTGTCCGACCTTGAAAGCGTGACAAAACGCCTTGAAAGAGTAGAGCGTGGAGTAAAAGCTGGTGACAAGAGCGCTGTGGCTGAGAAAGAATTATTGTTAAAACTAAAAGCACTTTTGGAAAGTGGCAAGGCTGTAAGAAGTTATGATGCGACTCCCGAAGAAAGTGAAATGATAAAAGGATTTTTCCTAATCACCAGCAAGCCAGTTATTTATTGTGCAAACATCTCCGAAGTTCAACAAGGACTAAAAGAAGACGACATAATTAATGTAGCCAAAGTTAAAAACTATGCCCAAAAAGAAAATAGTCAAGTAGTAGTTATTAGTGCAAAACTTGAAGAAGAGTTGAGCCAACTTACTGACGAAGAAGTGGAAATATTTAAGCAAGAATTAGGAATAACAAATCTTGGATTAAACAAACTAATTGTAGCTAGTTATGCTTTGCTTGGACTAATAAGTTATCTTACAGCGGGCGAACCAGAAGTGCGTGCGTGGACAATTAAGAAAGGAACAAAAGCTCCACAAGCGGCGGGCAAAATCCACACTGACTTTGAAAAAGGTTTTATAAAAGCCGAAGTTGTGTCATATGACGAACTTGTAAAAGAAGGAAGTATGCTTTCTGCCAAAGAACACGGCAAAGTCCGCATAGAAGGCAAAGACTATGTAGTTAATGACGGCGATGTAATGTTGTTTAGATTTAATGTTTAGGAGGAAATTATGAAAAAAGATAAAGATAAAAAAGTAAAAGATAATACTTGTGACTGTGGTTGTGAAGAAAAAGACTGCCACTGCGACGAAGATTGTGATTGCGGTTGTGCCGATGGTAAAGACTGCACTTGCGACGATGATTGCCACTGCGGTGACGCTGTTTTTGATACTGAAAACGACCTTAATGTAGCAATAATTAAAAACAATAAAGACTTGCTTTTAAATGAAAATTGTTGTACTTGCATCAACATTATGCTAAGCAATGACGGTCGCATACTTACAAGCTTTTTAGGTTGTCACAATCCATATATTGTCGAACAACTAGAAAAAGCCCAAAAATTGTATTTCAAGAGTCTTAAAAAAGCTTTAAAAAAGCACTATTTTAGTAGTGACGATGAGTGCGATTGTGGCTGTGCTGACGGCAAGGACTGCACTTGCGGAGATGATTGTGGTTGTAATGACAGCAAATGTAACTGCTCACCAGACTGCACTTGTGGTTGTCAAGAAGGCAAAGAGTGTACTTGCGGTGGCGAGTGCCACTGCGATGACAACTGCGACTGTGAGAAAGACAAAAAAGACTGTGGTTGTGGTGGAAAAAAGACCAAAAAACAATCCAAAAAGAAATAACTTTTTAGGATTGTAGAGTTGGATAAAACACAATATTAAAATATGGAGATAAGAAAATAACAATCGAGATAAGAAACAATAAAAAGAAAAATGAAAAAGAGAAACAAAAAAAGACAACTTTTCAGTTGTCTTTTTTATATGATTTTTATAAAAATTTTACATTGTCAAGATTGTAATATTTATAATCAGTGGTCGCACTAAAAGATGACTCATATTTGTCTTTATAGTCATTGTTGTAATCGCTGTCCGCTTTGTCAATAACCGAAGTGTCATATCCGATTTTAAGTCCAAAGAACACAACAAAAAAACTAATTAACATAATTACGACAATGTTGATAATTCGTTTTGACATAACACTCCTCCTAAATCAACAACATTTTACAACAAAAATATATGTTTGTCAATACTAAAATGTTGTATACATTGTGTGAAAACAAGCATTGTTTTGATAAACTCGATCTACTAAACAATGTTTCCTTCGTAAATTTTGCAATGTTTGTTTTTGATCACGCACTTAAAACCGCTGTTTTTGGCAAACTCTTCGACGCGTGGATTTACGCAGTCGGCAATAACGGTTTTTATTTTGACGCCATTTCTTTCGTAGTCTTTGACGCGTTTGTAAAAACTATTTAGAAGTGACACAAGAAGGTCGCCGTCGCGATACTCTTTTGCGACAACCAGCGAAACTATTAGGCAATAATGCTCAGCACCCTTTACAAAAGGAAGCACATCTTCGCCCCTTATTTCGCAGTCTTTCATCTCGCCGTTTATGTGGCGCAAATAACACTCTTTGGTGATAGGCATAAAAGCGATATATCCGCCAAGTTTGTCGCGGTCATATGCGCAAGTACATATAAAGGGATTGACATCAATCCACTCTTTACATATTTCAAAACTAGTAAAGTTTTCACCACTAAAATTTTGCTTGTCAAGTTCGATAATGTCGTGCAATTCTTCGTCACCAATAAAACTCTTGATATTAAATCTTGTCATTTTATCCTCCCAATATACCTTATAATAATAGTATAACACAAAACTCCTTGTTTTCCAATAATATTAGGGACTCATAAAATCACAAATTTTACAAAATAGACCTTAAAAATTTTTTCAAAATAATTAAAAACAACCCAATAAAAGTGTAAATAAAATTGTTGTAATAGTAAAGATAGTAAAAGCCTTGAAATCGGTGTCTAAGATGTGCTATTATAGTAGTACAAAGGAGATACTATGGATAAAAGGGCGTTAAACAAAGCACTACTATCTTTGCAAAAAAACGACTTAGATGCACTAGACACGATCTATCGTCTTACGCATAAGAGTGTTTTTTCAGTATCTCTAAGTGTTGTGCAAAACTATGAAGAAGCGTGCGATTTGACCCAACAAACATACTTGAAAATCAAAGAGAAAATACATCTTTATAGACCAGACACAAATGCATATGCGTGGATACTTACAATCACACGAAACCTTAGCATCAATGAAAACAAAAAGCGTGTTCGCGAAGTTGCGACCGATTTTGATGTAACCCCGTTTGAGAGTGAAACAAGGGATTTGCAAGTGCCAATATTCAAAATTGCAAAGCAAATACTCAGCCCAGACGAACTAAGCATAGTGTTGTTGTATTGCGTGAGCGGATACAAACACCGCGAAATCGCCGAGATATTAGAAAAACCTCTTGGAACAGTGCTATGGTCGTATCGAAATGCACTTGAAAAGTTGAAGAAAAATATGGGAGGGGATTTTGAAAGATAAAAAACTGCTTAAAATGTTGAAAGCCGAAGTCGATAGTATGACTCCTAATATTTTGCCCGATATCAAAAACCAAGAAGTTACTTCTAAAAAACGCGTAACTATCATAAACGAAAAGTATTCAAAAAGCCATAGGTGGTTTGCAGTGCTTGCAAGTTGTATGGTGATAATTATTGCGGTGCTATGTATAAGCGTGCCTTTGATAATGTCACATCATGACACAAGCAAAGGAAGCATTGTAAATCAAGCACCTACTATTGACGAAACAAAAACATCTGACGATGTAGAAGACGATATTTCAAAATAAGAATAATATAAAAAATAATATGTTTAAGCGTAAAAAAAGACCAAATTATTTGGTCTTTTTTGTTTTAATCTAATTTGTTTTTATTTGGAATCTTATATTTTTTATAAAACCTTATTATACTATTTTAACCTTATTTTGAGTTGTTACAAACTATCTTGTGTTTTCTTCACCGCGACTTTTCTTAGGAAGCATTTGTCTTTGTCTTTCGTCATCATCACCTTTTGGTGACCAAACGGATTTTGTAACTTTTGGTGGAAGGCTTTGTTTGTAGTATTTGTATTCTTCGATAGGATCCATTACGGGACAATGGTCTTCGCTGTATACTACGCCATAATATCTTCTGCCATCTGCACAATATTCCCAGTTTCCGCTCGAATTTTTGCGCAAAGGGTAGTCGTTTTCGTCAAAGTAAGTTTCGTATTCGTCCATATTTGGCTCTGGCAAAACTACTTTGTGTGTGATGTTTTCAGAATTGGCTATTTCACTTTCGCTTCCTGTTAGATATTCAATTGCGTTTTTGGTGCATTGTTTTACAAAGTCAGGCGACAAACCAAGTTGTTCGATTTGAAGCAAATATTTTGTGGCAGAGTCTTCGCTTATTTGATTGGAGTGTTTGCCGATAAGGTCGGGATTACAATCCAACTTGCGTGCACATCTTCTAATGCTCTCTTCTAGCATTTGGCTGTTAAAGGCCATGGATTCTAGACGGGCTTGTTGATTGGGAAATGAAGCATATTCGGATACTGATTTGTCAAACAACTCATTGCTGTCCATATCGTTTATTATCATTCGTTTGTAATCGATTAAGGTTTTTAGCCCATATGTGTTTAGTGAGCCGTGACCAAAGTCTATGTCAAGTTTGTCGTCAAATTTTTTCTTTACTAGCCCAGCAAATGTTCCGATACGAGTGTTTTTGTCTGACTCGGCATAAAAGCAATCATCATATATCTCTTCGTATGGGGGATATAGTGAGTTTGTAAGTATGGCATATGCTGAAATCACTCGTGACAAGTTTTTGCTCTCTTTGTATAGGTTTGCGCGCGCAACCATCATATTGACTTTGTGTTTTGCGCCTTCTGGCAAGTCGCTGTATTTTATGTTGTTGCTTGTAGGAGTAAACTCGGATCCATTGATATTTACGACACCATTGCGAAGTTCGTAAGTTCGGCCGTTTATGTCGACCTTTCCATTTTTCAATGTGTATTCAAGCCCTTGTATGTTTATCTTCAACTCGACAAACTTTTTGTACCACTTGTCCATTTCAAGTTGGTACTTTTTGGCTTCTTCGGGGATTTCGGCTTTGGTGATCAAACCATCAACATAGTCATAGTATATGCGTTGGATTCTGTCCATACTTTCTCCTTCAAACAATGTTTTGTTATGCTATAAGTATACTACAATTTCCGACAATTTACAAGACCTAATCGTTTTGTTTGGCTTGCTGTCAAAATTTGTAAAATAAAAAACGACTATTTGTAGCCGTTTTATTTGCATAATATTGGTAAAAATAATTGGATAAATAGCGACAAAGTGGTGTTTGAGTGACTGTCAACGCTATAAAAAACCTTGCCTTTGACTTTGTCTAGTGAAAACGCACCATAGTATGACGAGTCTTTGCTCTCGGCACGATTGTCACCAAGTGCAAATATCATATTTTCACCTACTACATATGAGTTTTCGTCAAACTCACCAGGGTGCATAGATTTGTAGTGGATAAGGTTTTGGAAAGTTGTGCGGTTTCCGCTTGGACCGTTGATGTAAGGCTCAGTTAGCGCTTCGCCGTTTACAAAAACTGTGTATTCTCCGTCTTGTAGTTTTAATTCGACCTTGTCACCGGGCATGGCAATAATGCGTTTGATTATGGTTTTGTCTTCGGTGTCGATAAGCACTATGTCGCCATATGCGTAGTTGGCTTTGTGTACATATACAGTGTCTTCGCCACCGTTTTTGTTGTAGGTGGGGATCATGCTTCTGCCCTTAACCGATATCGCTTCAAAATATCGCGAAAACGCAAAAAAAACTATCCCTACATAAATAAGAAATATTATGGCAATCCATGATAGAATGTCACCAAGTGGAAATTTTGGCCTTGTAAAAACAGTTTTTTTGTATTGATTTTCCATATTTTTATCTTATCACAAGTGTGACCTTTTTAAAAACATTATTGTATGTTTTTACTAATAGTTGGTTTTGTTTTTAAGCAAGTTGTATTTTTCAAACAGTTTTAGACACTCGTTGCGGTCTATTTGTTGGTACATTCCGACGGGTTTTGTCATCTTAAAAATCTTTGCAAACTTTTCGTCACGAAAACCAATTTGGGTGTTGTCTTTGATTGTTGCGCCATAGTAAACTTTGTCGATGTTTGCCCACATTATGGCACACGCACACATTGTACAAGGTTCTCCTGTTGTGTATATTTCACAACCGCTCAAATCAAATGTGCCAAGTTTTTTACACGCTTTTCGTATGGCGTCTATTTCACCATGACATGTAGGGTCGTTGTGGCTTATGACATGGTTGTGTCCTTTGCTTATCACTTGACCGTCTTTTACTATTACACTGCCAAAAGGACCACCCTCGTTTTTGGCTATGCCAGACTCGGCTTCTTTAATAGCCATTTGCATATATTTGTTCATGCGCTCTCCTGTTTCCAGCAAAAATCATAACATATTTTTAGGTTTTGCACAACAAATATACTTTTCAAAATGGTTTTGCATTCTTTTTTTGCAAAATTATGTCTTGGTCTTTGTCAAATCTCAACATTTTTAGTGCATTTGTTATTCCTTTGGTGTATAATATTTATGTTGTTATATATGGATTAGTTTGTCTTGAAGTGATGTACAATAGAATATATAATAAACAGAGATATGCGCTTATGGTGTAATGGATAGCACAATGGTCTTCGGAACCATTAGCGAGGGTTCGAATCCTTCTAGGCGCACCAAATGTAGTGGTCTATAAGTCTTATCTTGTAGATCATTATTTTTCACAAGTTTTCTATTAATTGAAAAATATCGTATAGTATGCTAAAATATATGTAAAGTTGAATAGAAATTTTGAGAGGTCTAAGATGCAAACAATTTGTTTAAAGGTGATGACGAGAGAACTATGTCACAAACTATACAAACATTGGACGAATGACCCGTCTATTTATAGGGATATGCATTTATTTAAGCCATATGTTTATGACGAAACTGCGGTAAATCAATACTTTGATAAGAAAGTACAAAACTCATCATGTATGTTATTTGCAATCATGCTGGGGGATAAGGTAATTGGTGAATTGCAGTTAAAACAAATCGATCATATGAAAAAAGAATGCACGATGAGTATCCATATGCAAAATGACGCCGTGAAGGGAAAAGGATATGGAACGCAAGCGGAGTGTTTAGCAGTGAAATATGCTTTTTATTGTCTGGGTATGAATGCTGTAAACGCAGATACTATCACAAAGAATACTCGAAGTCAGCATGTGTTAGAAAAGGCTGGTTTTAACCTTGTTGGAGAAGATGAAGCTTTTAAATACTATCGAATCGAGCGACAAATATTTGTTTCTCGAGATAGTTAAAAATGTATGAGTCCCTATTTTTTATCGTACTCTTAATATTTACTCTCAAAAAGTATAGTCCGACATGTTCTTAAAATAAGGTTATTTTTTTATAAAGTACAAAATTGCTATATTTTAAGTGATATATTTTTTTAAATGGTATATAATGTTTTGTGTAAAAACATTGCCAATTTGCAGGTATAGTTTAGTGGTAAAACAAGTGCTTCCCAAGCATTAGTTGCGGGTTCGATTCCCGCTACCTGCTCCATAAATTACAATCAATAAGGAAAAGTTATGGCGTCGAGTAAAGAATATAGGGATTATATAGTAGAGCAGTTGGGGCGATTAAAACCAAGGACTAGGTCAATGATGGGTGAGTATTTGCTATATGTCAATGGCGTGTACTTTGGCGGGATTTTTGATGATAGGTTGCTGGTGAAAATCACTAACACAAACAGCAAATACAATTTGAAGAAAGAATTGCCTTACACAAACGCAAAACCTATGTATATAGTGGAAAATGTCGACGATAAAGAAACAATAGAATCTTTGGTTTTGGATACGATCAAAGGTCTAACAAGTGAAGATAAGTAAGCAAACGAATAAGCAAAACAACTGGTTTTTATTTAGCCAGTTGTTTTTGTTTGTAGCGACATTAAAGGGCAAAAGATTTTTGAAAAGTGCTAAAATGTGGCAAGTGTGCGAGAGTTTGACATAAAAGAGCGAAAATAGTATAATAAGGGTGTTTTAATTCAATCTTGAAAAGGTGAGACATCAAAATGGTCAGATTTGTAAAACCAAATTTTAAAAAGAGCAACCTAAACATTTCGTCGACTTTGGCGGAGTTTTTGGGTGCGCCAAACTCAAACCCTACATTGCGTGTTTTGAAAAACGAACTTAATAAAAACTACAAAAATGTGGTTTTTATAATCTTTGACGGGCTAGGAATAAATCCGCTAAAAATCAACTTGGACAAAAATGCGATACTAAGAAAAGGTGTGGCAAAAACACTTGTTTCGACATTTCCTTCGACCACAACCAATGCCACAACATCGCTTGCGACCAACACATATCCATTGCAACACGGCTGGCTAGGTTGGAGTCTAAACTTCCCTGAGATACACCGAAATCTAGACATCTATATGGGGGTAGACTCCCAAACCGAAGAGAAGGTTTGCTACAATATGCCACTAGCGGACAACACCGAATACTATTTTGATAAAGCGCACACTGACTACCAGATAAACTCTATTTTTATGCCATATTGCAGAGTGCAAAACGCCGAGCAAAACACATATGTTACTGACCAATTTCAGTTATGTGAAAAGATAAAAGAGATTATCGCTCGTCCTACAAAGCAGTTTGTATATGCATACTACGAAAACCCTGATCAGATAATGCACAGATATGGGGTTTCGAGCAAGGAAGCCAAAGAGAACATCCAAAGCATCAATGACCAAATCCAAAAATTGTATGACGAGTGTAGTGATACTTTGTTTGTTATCACTGCCGATCACGGTCAAGTAGATATAGAAGGTTATGTTGATTTCTACAATGACAAAGAACTTTACGATATGTTGATTTGCCCACCATATCTTGACGCACGAACACCCGCTTTTAGAGTTAAGGACGAGTGCAAAAAGGAGTTTGAAAAGAAATTTAGGGCAAAGTACAACAAGGATTTTGTTTTGTACAAATCAAGCGACCTTATAAAGAAAGGTTACTTTGGCAAAACCGGTGACAAAGGTTATTTGCTAGGTGACTACATAGCGATAGGAACTTACACAAACAAGTTGTTTTTGTATAGCGAAAATTGCACGCGTTTTAAGGGACACCATACATCACTTACAAAAGAAATGTTGGTTCCGCTTATAATGCTTAAAAAACATTAATATTTTAGGAGAAAATATGCTCACAATTCATCGTATAACCGACGCGATTGACCCTAATTATGACGATGCAATAGCATTGTATATGGGCAGTTTTCCATCACACGAACTTAGAGAAAGCAAATCTCAAAAAGAGATTTTGGGCAATCCACTTTATCATTTTGATACTATTTTTGACGACAACACATTTATAGGTGAAATACTATACTGGCAAGTAGGGGAGTTTTTGTATATCGAGCACTTTTGCATACGCCCCGAAATGCGAAACAAACACTACGGTCAAAATGTTTTGAAGATGTATCAAGACCGCCCACTAATCCTTGAAATCGACCCACCAGTCGATGAAATATCTGTTAGACGCAAAGGCTTTTATGAGCGTTGTGGATTTGTTGAAAACCCTTATCCACATGTTCACCCGCCTTATCATAAGGCAAACAAAGGTCACGACCTTGTAATAATGAGTAGCCCAAAAGGTCTTACACAAAGCCAAACCACATTTTTCCAAAACTTTTTGCGAGATGTGGTTATGAAAAATGTATATTAAAAGTGTGATGAACGCGTTTTTGAAAACAAAAAGCAGTCGAAGTGACTGCTTTTTTATGTCTTTTGTGGATATATTATTTATATTTTTGATGTCTTTTTATATTAATCTTATTACTTTAATATTTTAAACTATTATTTTTACAAAGTTTTTTATTACAACAATTCGATGTCTTTTTCTTTGCAATCGCGCAAAGTTTCGGTGTCCCAATACGATGATTGAACTTCACCAATATGTGCTCGACCCAACAACAACTGACAAAGTCGGCTTTGTCCAATTCCACCACCTATAGTAAGTGGAAGTTTGTCTTGTAGGATAAGTTGGTGATAAGTGTATTTAAGTCGATCCAATTTGTCTGCCTTTTGAAGTTGGGACATAAGACTATCCTTGTCGACTCTGATTCCCATACTGGATATTTCAAGTGCCATATCCAATACTTCGTGATAAAACATTAGGTCACCATCAAGAGTCCAATCGTCGTAGTCGGGCGCTCTAAGGTCGTGTGGTTTTCCGTCACTCAATGTGTCACCTATTTGCATTATAAACACAGTTTTGTACTTTTTTGTTATCTCGTACTCGCGTTGTTTTGGAGTGAGTGTGGGATACATATCAAGTAGTTGTTGGGATGTGACAAAATGCACATCTTTTTCAAGTTTTACTTTGTCAAAACCTTTTTTTGCAAGATACTCACTTGTTTTGATTATTGCTTTGACAATTTGACGCACTGTTCTTTTTAGATATGCCATTGTTCGATCTTTTGTGGTTATTACTTTTTCCCAGTCCCATTGATCTACATATATCGAATGTGTTTCGTCCATTTTGTCGTCACGCCTGATTGCAGTCATATCAGTGTAAAGTCCCTTATGTACTTCAAAACCATATTTTGCAAGAGCAAATCTTTTCCACTTTGCAAGCGATTGTACGATTTCTATTTCTTTGCCGTCCTTTGCTACGTCAAAACTTACGGTGCGTTCGACACCCGACAGGTCGTCTTGTAGACCCGACTCTCGTGTAACTAGCAGTGGAGCTGACACTCTTAGTAGGTCAAGCGCTATGCTGAGTTCTTTTTCAAATCTGTCTTTTATTAATTTTATATATTTTTGTTTTTCTATTAATGTTAGTTTTGTATACTTTTCTTTGATAAACATTTCTTTGTTCTCCTATTTACTTTTTATTTTTTATTAATTTTGTTTTTCTTATTAACTATTTTATTTTTTACTATATTGTCATTTTCGCCCGCTACGGCGTTACGCTTTCTCATATCTCCTCCTAAAATAAAAAAACAGTGCATTTGGAGTGCACTGTTTTATAAATGTCATATTTATAAAAAACACTCCCTTGAATTGAGTTTCAAGAGAGTGCTGATTTGTATTATTTATTAAAGACTTTCAACAACAAAAATGAAACCCATATTATATGTGTTTGAATTATTATTGTTATTGTTGTTGATAAGTCTAAACATATTTTTCTCCTTGTGTTATATAGATAGTTTATGCCATTTTTTTGTATTTGTCAACTTTTTATTTCAAAGTCACCTTTTGTACATTTTTATAGACCTTTATACTGGCACTATTGGACGATAGATACTTGTACACTTATTGACCCAAAACTAAGGTTGCTTACACTAAGACAACATATAAGCACAGAGATGTTTTGTCTAAATTTGGAGTGTGAAAAAGAGATTTCGATAGGCAAAGAAAAGAGTGTTGGTGACACAAAATAAAAATAGGCTACAAGGCCTATTTTTATTTAGCGAAAAAATATGTTTGTGCTATACTAGTCACGAAAAAGGTCGGACATGAACGAAGAAAAACAAAAGTACAGTTTTATAAAAAGGCTAAAACAAGTTCCTTGGTGGGGTTGGCTTGCCGGTTTTTTGTCGCTGGGAATACAAGCGGTTTTTTACTATTTGTCCAATTTCCTTGCTGGTGCTTTTGGATTTACGCCCATTTCAACAAAGGTGGCAGTAATTGACAATGCTATCCCTATAATAGCGGTTTTTGCTATTCCGTATGTGTACTCATACATTTTTTGGATAAGTGCGGGAGCGGTTGCGTCATTATCGGGCAAAGAGCAGTTTAAAAAATACATCATCGGTCAATTAAGTGCGTACTTTATTTGTTTTGTAATCTACATTTTTATGCCCACATACATGGATAGAGTGGACGAAGGAATTTTGGAATACTCCAAAAACCACTGGCTATTAAAACTCATTTACTCACTGGACGGTGGAAAAATTGCGTTCAATCTTTTCCCGTCTTATCATTGTTTGACAAGCACATATAGTTATTTGATAGTGCGCAAAAACCAAAACATTGCAAAGTGGTACAGGGTATATTCGCTTGTACTAGCGGTGTTGATTGTTATGTCGACACTATTTATCAAACAACACTATTTTCTCGACGCACTATCTGGTGTATTTATCGCAATAGCCACATATGTTGTTGTTGAGTTGGTGTCTAAATATAATCACAAAACTACTGATTTGAAAAAGGACAAGTAATATGGCAAAATTGTATTTTAAATATGGTGTTATGGGAAGTTCGAAGTCGGCACAAGCACTAATGTGTAGGTTTAACTATATGGAAAAGGGCTATAAGGTTTTGCTGATTAAGTCAGAGATTGACACGCGTGATTTGTGCGATGATGAGATAGTTATTAAAAGCCGAATAGGTCTTACTGCAAAATGTAATGTTGTAAATAAAAACACTGATATGTTTGAATTTGTAAAAACAGCTGGATATTTGGACGAGAAAAGTGTGGTCATTGTTGACGAAGCCCAATTTTTATCGGCAAAACAAATCGAACAGTTAAAGGAAGTGTCAAAATATGTGCCTGTGCTTTGTTATGGTCTGCTTACAAATTTTAAAACCTATCTTTTTGAAGGGAGCAAACGCTTAGTCGAGATAGCCGACTCCTTGCAAGAACTAAAATCTGTGTGTCGCTGTGGCAGAAAAGCAAACACAAACGGGCGTTTTGTAGATGGCAGACTTGTGACCGAAGGTGACGAAATATTTTTAGGCGGTGACGAGTCATACGAAGCACTTTGCTACAACTGTTATCAAAAACTAAAATCAGAGCAAGATAGGTAAATTTGCGACAATTTGCGATGTTTTACGACAAATTACGACAAGTGGGGGATATGATGAAAAAAATATGTTGTTTTTTATTAATGCTAGTAGGGGCTATGGGATTTTGTGGTTGTAAAAAAGAAGTAGAGAAAAATAGTCTTAATCTTAACTTTGATTTTGTGGTTAATGACACACTAGAAGATGGAAAAGGTGAAAAAGTCAAGGTTGTTATGATTGCTGGTCAATCAAATGCGACTGGAGTAGCACAAACCGACATTTTAAAAGAAAAAGTGTCAAAGGCAAAATTTGATGAATATACACATGGCTATAAAAATGTATACATAAACTACAATACTGAAAATGGAACAAACAAATCGGATGGCTTCGTACATACAAATGTGATGTCATATCAATATTTTGGGTCAGAGATAGGGCTAGCGGAAAAACTAAGCCAAACTAACGATACCTATTTCATAATAAAATATTCGTATGGTGGAAGCAATCTATATGAAAACTGGAACAAAGAAAACGAATGTTTGTATAAGGGTTTTGTAAAATTTGTTAATACTTCGCTCGATTATCTCACAAGTAAAAACTATGTTCCAACTATTGAAGGAATATGTTGGATGCAGGGGGAAAGCGACGCTTTTGGTAAAACATCAAAAAAGTATTATAAAAATACCAAAAAACTTGTAGAGTCGCTTAGAAAGGAATATGGCGATATAAAGTGGATAGATGCGGGCATTAGTGATAGTCCGTATTGGAAAGAGTATAAGACCATCAACAACTGCAAGAAAAAATATAGCAAATTGTCGGACAAAAACTATTATATTGACACTATTGGTGAGGGACTAACTTACAATCTCGAACCAGCAAACAATCCCGATTTAGCACATTATGATACTATGTCGCAAATCAAACTTGGATATTTGTTTGCACAAGCTATAATGAATTAGGAGATAAAAATGGAAAAATTGGTGTTGGCTTCAAACAACAGCCACAAAATAAAAGAGTTTAGAGAACTGCTTAAAGACAGAGAAATATTGTCGCTAAAAGATATCGGATTTGACTGCGATATTGATGAGACTGGCACAACTTTTTTGGAAAACGCTCTAATCAAAGCAAAAAAAATGCAAGAGTATTTGAAAGAAAAAGGCATTGTTGCGGGAGTTTTGGCAGACGATAGCGGGCTTTGTGTAAATGCACTTGATGGTGCACCGGGGATATATAGCGCAAGGTTTGCAGGCGGACATGGTGACAGTGAAAAAAATCGTCAAAAACTATTGTCGCTTCTTGCTGACAAAACCGACCGCTCAGCGTACTTCAACTGTGTGATTGTGTGGTTGTTTTCAAATGGAAGTTATATTTACAGCGAAGGCAAAACCTTTGGTCACATCACAAAAGAGTATCACGGGGATACAAGTTTTGGCTATGATTGTTTGTTTTATTCGGACGACCTTAAAAAGACTTTTGGTGAGTCCAGTGATGATGAGAAAAATAGCGTTTCGCATAGGGGCAGAGCCATTGTCGGACTGCTTGATAAGGCAAAATTGTTTTTGGGCTAGCGATTAATGTAAAAAGTCTAGTGACCAATATGAAAAAGTATAGCGATTAATGTGAAAATAAAAAAACGGCTTCGATTGCCGTTTTTATTTTTTTATTTTGCGCAGATTAATTTGTTTTTCATTTGTGCATTTTTTCTATTTCTATATTTTGTTTTTCTGTTTTATTCGTCTAAATCCATATTGATTATCTGACCAGTTATTTTGTGGCCATGGTTCCGCCATCATTAAAATATAGTATTCCGATTGTGTTTTTGCCACAGTGAGAAGTAATTGTTGAGCCCGCACTTGTTTCGATAATTTTGTCAAAGATATTTTTGCTTTTCAAGTGTGATATGGCGGAGTCTACTATCTCTTCGTCACAGTTTGAGTGGGTGACAAAACAATATGACTTGTCGGGATTGTCAAACTCGTTTAGGGTGTCGTCAATGTAGTCTTTGACCAAGTCTTTCATTTTGCCACGATATTTTCTGTTCATGCCCATTGCGCCATTTTTAAGTTGGATTTGTGGGTGTAGTTTTAGTAGGTTTGCGCCCAACATTTTTAGCACAGAGCATCTTCCGCCCTTGTGTAAAAAGTCGAGTTTGTCGATTGTAAAACTTGCTTGCACATATTGTTTGCGACTTTCAAGTGCGTCATAAATCTCTTTTGCACTCATTCCTTTCTTTGCTAGTTCGCACGCATACATCACAAGAAGTCCACCGCCTGTTGATAGACTTAAAGAGTCCACCACATAGACATTGTCAAAGTTTTGTGAAGCTATAAGGGCATTGTTGAAGGTGCTACTTAGTTTGCTAGAAAGCGACACGAAAACAAGTCCGTCATTTCCTGCATTTTCTTTAAAAAACTCTTCATATTGATATATGTTGATGGCGCTGGTTTTTGGCAAAACCTTGTATGCCGAAACATATTCGAATATCATATTGTTGTTGATGTCGACCCCGTCACGAAAAGACTCTTCGCCAAGATTTATAGTAAATGGAAGCACACCGATATTGTTTTGTTTGTAAAACTCTTGACCTAAATCGGTCGAACTATCACACGCAATTTTTACTGCCATTGTTTTCTCCTAAAAATAAAATCTAGCAAAGTATACTGGTATTTTTAAAAGTTGTCAAGTTTAATAAATGCAAACTAATGATTGTCATAACTTCAAATTTGTTGTAAAATATTAGTGTGGAAAATACTGAGAAGAAAAACATACATCAAGGACATCGTCAAAGACTAAGAGCGATGGTAGATAAAAAAGGATTGGAGGGTATGCCCGAACATCAAGTTTTGGAGTATATGCTCTCTTTTGTTATGCCACAAAAAGACACAAATGTCATAGCACATAGACTTATTGAAAAGTATGGCAATATCACAAATGTGCTCGAAGCAAATCAAACTTCGCTTGCCGAAACTGACGGAATAGGTGAGGTTGTGGCACACTATCTAGCAAATTTTCGAAATATGTTTTTGTACTATCAAAACTCAAAAGCCAAAAATGTCACCACTCTCAACAACTCGCGCGAAGCATACTTGTATATGAGTTGGTTTTTGAAAAACAAACTTGTCGAAGAGATGTATGTGATTGGACTTGATAACAAAAATCACCTTTTGTTTACAAAGAAAATAGGTACAGGCACTGTCAACAAGAACAATGTTTCTATCCGCTCGATTGCCGAACTTCTAGTACACTATGGTGCTACAAATGTGATAGTTACACACAATCACCCTGGTGGAGTGGCGCGTCCGTCTGCCGAAGATGATAGGTTTACAAAGGCGCTAGTGTGTGCAATGGATATTATGGACATATTGGTGCTCGATCATATAATCATAAACGCTGACGGATATTATAGTTATTTTATAAGTCACAAACTCCAAGAATATCGCGATGAAGTCAGTAAGTATGTGGGTACAAGTATGATAGCGCAAGACCATGCGCACTACGAGGCGTGATATGAAAAGATTTACAAAACGCGACGAAGGCTTTGTTTGTCAACATTGTGGCAAAACAGTAAGCCCGCTTGGTTACACTTCGCGAAACCACTGCCCATATTGTCTGTATTCACTGCATGTCGATGTTATGCCGGGCGATAGGGCAAACGACTGCAAGGGACTTATGCGACCAGTGTATGTGGAAGACACATCGAAAAAAGGTCGTGTCATTCATTATAAATGCACGCGTTGTGGGGCTGAAAGCACAAATGTGAGTGCGACTGATGATGATTTTGAAGTTATACTAAAAATAAACCGCGAAAATGCTTTTAGAAGGTAAAAATTTACTTTTAATATAGTGCAAAACTTGGTATAATATAATAATTAGTTTTGGGAGAAAAATATGAGAAACAATAGAAATACACTACTTTTAGTAGGTGGAGTAATCAATATCGTAAAGAGTTTTTTGTACTGCATAACTTTGCTTATGATTGCACTAAGCTTTGATATTGTATATTTGTGGTTGAAGATACAAATCATAGGCACAGATGTTTATAGATACTCATCGGCCGAACAAGGTGACAAACTTATCACACTTGCGGTTGTGGGAATATTTATATTTTTGGCAGTTGCTATCGCGCTAAACTTTGTAGCAGGGATAATAAGTCTAGAAGCATCAAGAAGTGGCAGAAATCCATTGCAACATAGATTGCTTATGGCGGTTATTGCGACAATAAACCTTTTGACACTAGCAAGTATTGTGCCAAGCATCCTTACTTATATAGCCATGCTTGTAGACAAAAACCAAGCCGATGGCTTTAAGGTCGAAGAGAAAGTCGACAAAGAAACAATGAAAATCAAAATTGAGCAAATAAAAGAACTTAAAAAAGACAAAGCCATCACCCAAGAAGAATATATCGAACTTCTAAACAAACTCATCGTAGGCTAGTTTGCAAAAATCGCATAAAGTGTGGCTTAGGACTGCGGGAATTATTAGCATTTGCTTTGCAAGCCTTATAGTTTTTGGCAGTCTTTGCATACTTTTTAATTTCTTTAATGCTCAAAAAATATTTGACGATTTTGTGCACAACCTTATCAAAAATATGACATACAAACACGACTTTGATTTTGTGCGATTTGTAGTAGTGGGCGAGATGTTGCTTGCGTGTTTTCTAAACATATATTCGGCATACATACAGTTGTCGCTTGCAAAACGCAACTACATTGTTGTGGGCAGTTCGAGAGTGCTTATCAATGTTGCGATATTTCAGTTTTTGTTTACAGCCAATATATTTTCTGCGACAATATCTCTTGTGGTCGCTACAAGACTAAATCGCAGTGTGTGGGCAAATCGTGGCACTGCCAAACTTAGCGTGCTTGCACACGAAGTCGAAAAACTCCGCATACTTAGAGATAAGGGCGTCATAAGTGAAGAAAAATGGAACGAAGAATTTAATGCTTTGCTAGAAAAATACTCTACATCTAGAAAATCAGACAAGTTTTAGCGGTCAAAAACACCATTTGTGTGGTGTTTTTTTGTTCTTTTTCAATTATGTACAATTTTCATTTTTGATTTGAAAAAGATTGTTGTATAATAAAATTTAGAGTAAAGATAAAGGAAGTAAACAATGTTTGGATTTAGAAAAGACGGATATTTAGTCAAAGGTCTTGACCCTATTGACCAAATGATTCCCCAACTTATGCGTACAAGAAATGACGCTATGAACTATAATACTATGCCTATAAGGGTAGAAAATATTGACAAATGGATAAGAGAAAAAAGCGACAAAGAAGGCGTGCGATTTAGTTATATGCATGTAGTTGTGGCAAGTATGGTCAGGACTTATGCGCTAAGACAAAGGCTTAATCGCTTTGTTGTAAATGGCCGTATTTATCAACGCAACGGCCTATATATGTCCATCTCGACCAAAGTAAGTTTGTCCGATGATGCGCCCGAACTTACTACAAAGATTCGTTTTACAGGTCAAGAAAACATCTATGATGTAAAAGAAAAACTTGACAGCGCGATAAAAGCATCGGCGGACGCTGACCGCGAAAATGGTTCGACAAAGACTGCGGGCAAAATCACATCAATCCCTTCGTTTTTGTTGGGCACTGGCGTGGGACTAATTAGACTGCTTGATAGATATGGACTTCTTGGAAACAAACTTATTGGCATCAGCCCATTTCATACAAGTTTTTATTTCACCAACCTAAAATCTATTAAGGGCGACTGGATTTTCCACCACCTTTACAACTTTGGCACAACAGGTATGTTTGTAAGTATGGGCAAGGAAAAATTGGAGCCTTGCGTAAATGCTGATGAAAAACTTGAAGTGGGCAAGGTTATGACACTAGGCATCACAACAGACGAGCGTTATGCCGACGGATTTTATATGTTAAAATCAATGCGTCTATGGAAAAGCCTACTTGACGACCCTACAAAAATGGAAGAAAGACTAGACATTGAGCCTATCGAAAGTCCAAAAGAGCGTAAAAAACGCCTTAAAAAAGAAGCAAAACTTAAAAAGCAAAACGAAACTGAGTCAAACAAAAAGTCTAAAAAAGAGAAAAAGACAAAAAAGTCGAAAAAGCAAACAAAAGAAGATTAATAAAAAGTAAAAATATTCTCACAAAAAAGTGAGAATATTTGTGTATATAGGTATGTCAAAAATATGCAAAAACTGTCCCCGCCAATGTGGAAAATTGCGTGAGAGTGGCAAGGGATATTGTAAAATCAATAACGACATAGTGGTTGCGCGAGCGAGTTTGCACTATGGCGAAGAGCCTATAATAAGTGGCGCAAATGGAAGTGGCACAATCTTTTTTAGTGGTTGCAATTTGCGATGTGTTTTTTGCCAAAACTATGGCATAAGCCACGGAAACTGGGGCAAGCATATTGACGCAAAACGCCTAAGCGAAATTTTTTACGAACTCGAACAACAAGGCGCAAACAACATAAATCTTGTTAGCCCGTCTATTTATGTCGATCAAATTATAGAAGCGCTGGACATATATAGACCACATATCCCCATTGTCTACAACACAAATGGATATGATAGTGTGGATAGTATAATCCGACTAAAAGACTATGTTGATATATATCTTACAGATCTAAAATACACTGATGATAGTCTAGCAAAATTGTACTCCGATGCAGGTGACTATTTTGAAGTCGCCACATCAGCAATCCTTCAAATGCGCAAAAACCAACCAGTTGATGAGCAGACAGATGGGATAATGAAAAAGGGCGTAATTGTCCGACACTTGGTTTTGCCAAATCACACTGATGACTCGTGCAAGGTTTTGGACTGGATAAAAGACAATCTTGGAGTGAACACTATTGTGTCAATAATGGGACAATACACACCGCTTTTTGATGCGAAAAACTATCCTGACATAAATCGCAAACTTCGTCCACTCGAATACAAAAGAGTAATTACTCACTTTATTAGTCTTGGTTTTAAGGACGGATTTATGCAATCACTTGAAAGCACAGGCACTGACCAAATCCCACATTTTGATGGCACGGGAGTATGATTCTACTCTCAGTAGAGTGGCTTTATTTACTCTACTGCACTTTTTAAAATTGTAGGCTATGATGTGGACTATTTAGATTTACAAAAAGTGTGATTTGAATTAAAGTAAGAAAAAAAGACATTTTTTTGTCCATAATAAAAAGAGGAATTATGAAACGAACTTGGTATCCACTTGACAATGCAGCAAAGATATATCCGCCAGTTAGTAGTAGCAGGCGCGGTGGAATGTTTGCACTTTCTGCTCGTCTTACTGAAAAAGTTAATCCAGAGATCCTAAACGAAGCAGTAAATACACTGTTTGAAAGATTTCCTATGTTTAAGGTGCGTCTGAAAAGGGGTGTTTTTTGGTATTATCTCGAAGAAAACAATCGCCCGTTTAAGGTCGAGCCCGAAGACGCATATTTTATGCGCTATATCGGCGACACCCATTCAAACGAGTATTTGTTTAGGGTGATGTATCGCGAAGACAAAATAACAGTTTGCTTTTTCCACTGCCTTTGTGACGGCACAGGCGGTCTAAACTTTTTCAAAGCTCTACTTGCTGAGTATCTCAAACTTAAAGGATTTGACATAAAGACCGAAGGGCTAGTTATTAGCGAAAACTCACCGCATACCGAAGGTGAAGTTGAAGACACATTTTTGCGCGAATTTCACAAGCCAAAGACCAAAAACAAAAAAGAAGTCAATGCTTTTAAGACTGACGGAACACCATTTGATAGTGACGGCTGTGGAATAATCACTGGCAAGGTCAGTGTCGACAATTTGAAAACTCTTTGCAAAAAATACAATGCGACAATAAGTGAGTATATAAGTGCACTATATATGTATTGCATTTATAAAGAGTGCATCAAAAATAGAAAGGTCAAAAATAAAAACATATCCATATTGGTGCCGGTCAATATGCGCAAGGTTTATCCAAGCGAAACAATGCGAAACTTTGCTCTTTTTGCCCGCCTTACACACAACTGGGAAAACGAGATTACATTTGAAGAGTGTGTAGATACTTGCAAGACCCAACTCCACGAAGGAATACAAAAAGACAAACTTGATGCAATAATATATAGCAATGTTAAAGTTGAGAAAAACTTTATATTAAAGATAATGCCATTGTTTGTAAAAGATGTTGCGATGCGAATTGCATACAAACATGTTGGCGACAATTTGCATACAGCCAATATGAGCAATTTGGGATATGTCAATCTGCCTGAAAGTATGAGCAAATATGTCAAGGATATTGTGTTTAATCTTGGCACAAGTTTTTCGTGCAAAACACATTGTGCGGTCGTAGGTTACAACAACAACTTGTATATTACATTCTCTCGTGCGTTTGTCGAAAACAAAATCGAACGCGAGTTTTTCAGAATGCTTACATCAAATGGTGTAGATGTTACACTATTTAGCAACTACTGGGAGGAGAAACTATGAAACATTGTCCAATATGTAAAGTAGATGTCGAAACAGGCAAGTACTGCCCGCTTTGTTACAACGAACTCGAATCGGTCACTCCTGTCAATTCGGACAAAAAAGCCGAAGTCGAGAGTGTTCCGTATTACAAACATCGTGAGAAAAACGAAACATATGAGAAAAAATCATATTTTCTTGCAAGATTGTTTTTGTTTTTGAGTATTATGTGCGTTGGCACTTGCGTGTTTATAAATGTTTTAGTAAAAGGCAGTGCGTGGAGCGTGCTTGTTGCACTTAGCGTGCTTTATGTGTGGGTGCTTGTAAGCCACACCATTTTGAGCAAGCGCAGTGTTTTTGAAAAAATACTTTTCCAAGTGCTCAATATTATCGCTATTTTGGTTTCGTCCAACAATCTTTCGGGCGGTGGCAAATGGCTTATCGATTATGTTTTGCCGTCTGTCGCGATTGTGACTACTACTGTTTTGATTATGATTTCGCTTATCGGAAAACAACATCGCAGTCAGTTTTTGCTTAGTTTTTTGGCGATATATATTTTGTCACTGGTTATGTCAATCGTGCTTGTTGCGGGAAAATATGACGACTTCAAAATTTTAAATCAAATCAATATGCTTTACACTATTATGGCGATACTTGGCACACTTTTGTTGGGCTATCGCATAATCAAAAACGAAAGTCGTAAAAAATTGCACATTTAGGAGTATAAAAAGTATGAAAAAACGCAGTTCTATTGATAGCAAATACAAATGGGATTTGACCCACATATACAAGACTGGCGCCGACCTAAAAGCCGATATGAATAAGGTCGAAGAAATGTTGAAAGATGCGCCAAAATACAAAGGCAAGTTGGACAGTCGCAAAGTGCTTTTGGACTTTTTCGAGTATCAAGACACTATGGGAATGATGCTTGAAAAAATTGCGGGTTATGCATATTTGCTTAGAAGCGAAGATATGAGCAAGAGCACAAGTGTTGCGTTGTTTAATGAAGTCGAATATTTGGAAGAAAAGGTCAGCAAAACTTTTGCGTGGGTGGATAGCGAACTTGCCACATTGTCCGACAAGTATCTCGACAAACTCATGGCCGACAAAGATTTTTCTTCGCACAAACTTGATTTGATGGAGACCAAGCGTCACAGGGCACACACTCTAAGTGAGAGCGAAGAACTTATTATGTCCAAAGTCAGTAGTTTTGCAAGCGGATTTAGTAAGATATTTGACAATATAGATGTGGTTGATGTAAAGTTTGACGACATAAAAGCAGGCGGAAAGACCTTGCCACTAAACACTGCCAATTTTATAGGATATTTGCAAAATCCAAATCGTGAAATCCGAAAACAAGCGTTTGAAAAATTGTATGCCGGATACAACTCACTAGGTGATACAATTTGTGCGACCCTTACAAGTAGCGTCAAGGCGGACGAAACATACAGTGATATTTTCCATTATGGTGACACATTGTCACAAGCGCTATATGGCGACAATTTGCCACGCGAAATATTCACAAATCTTATCGCCAATGTTAATAAAAACCTAAAATACTTGCACAAATACAATGCGATAAAGAAAAAAGTTTTGGGATATGACAAACTATACACCTATGACCTAAATGCGCCAATGGGCAAGTGGACACGCAAACTTGACTACGAAACAATGAAAGAAACTGTTTTGAAAGCATTAGCGCCAATGGGTGAAGATTATGTCAGACGCATAAAAAATGCTATGGATAACAACTGGATAGATGTTTATCCTACTCCAAACAAGGATACAGGTGGATACAATTTGGGCGTGTATGGAGTTCATTCATATATTATGCTTAATAATGTGGGCACAATAGACTGTATGTTTACACTTGCTCACGAACTTGGCCACGCTATGCACCACCAATACAGTATGGAAAACCAACCATATCCTACTAGCGACAACGACATTTTTACAGCTGAGATAGCAAGTACAGTCAATGAAGTTTTGCTTATGAAATATTTGTATAGTACTTGTACAAAATCAAGCGAGAAGATGTTTGTGCTTGATAGATTTGTAAATACTATCGTTGGTACTTTGTACAATCAAACTATGTATAGCGAATGGGAATACTGGTTGCATACAAAAATCTCCAAAGGCGAAAGCGTAACAAAAGATATGCTAAATGACAAGTGGTATGAGTTATATAAAAAATACGCCGGAAATAAGGTCACTTGCATTAAAGAAAACGGTTATAAATGGTATCGAATAAGTCATTTTTATAGAGCATATTATGTGTTTAAGTATGCGACAGGCATCACTAGTGCTTGCTCGATTGCCAATGATGTTTTGGCGGGCAAAACTGACAAATATATGCAGTTTTTGAAGAGTGGCGATAGCGACTATCCAAATGAGATACTAAAACGCACAGGAGTTGATTTGCTTACAGACACTCCATATGATACTATCTTTGGCGAACTTAATTGGGCGTTAAAGGAAATGGAAAAACTAATATAGAGCATATGCTCTATATTTTTTTAAAAGTCGTATACAATAATTTGTAAAAAAGAACGAGTTTGTTATATAATAATATAGATATGGGAGGCTAAGATGCGAGGAAAGTTGATAGTTGTTGAAGGTACTGATTGTAGCGGAAAAGAGACCCAAACCAAATTGCTTTTTACAAGGCTAAATAGTGAAGGTTTTTCTACACTTCGGATGCAATTTCCTATGTACGACACTCCGACTGGTCGCATTATCGCAGGTCCTATGCTTGGCAAACCAGCATATGGAAAATCGTATTTCGACGAAGGCGCTGGCAAAATGAACGGAAAAGTTGCGTCGCTGTACTTTGCTGCTGATAGACTCTACAATATAGACAAGGTCACATCAAAACTTGATTCGGGCACAAGTGTTATACTTGATAGATATGTTGATAGCAATAAAGTACATCAATGTAGCAAAATTGATGACGATGTTTTGAGAGAAAAACAATATGAGTTTATAGAAAAACTCGAATATGACTTGTTGGGACTTCCAAAACCTGACATTAAGATAATGTTGTTTATGCCACTCGAATATCGTGAGATTTTGCAAAAAAATCGTGCCGAAGAAGCAGACGATGTAGAAAAAGACCTTGTATATCAAAGGGCTAGCATTAGGGCGTGCTTGGAAGTTGCTAGTCGTGACGGATACTTGCTCGTAAACTGTGTTAAAGACGGCAAAGTTCGTAGCATAGAAGATATTCACGAGCAAATATATCAATATGTAAAGGAAAGATTGTAATGGCTGAAACAACAGAAAGAAAACTAAAAATAGGAGTAGTAGGTTCGGGCTCAGTGGGTCGAATAATATCATTGTTTTTGACTGACGCTGGCTATGATGTTGAAATGACCACAAAACTAAACGAAGACCTTGTGATCGACAATATGATCAATGTCGAGATATGTGGTGCGTTTGGTGAGAAAAATGTGCTTGTGCCTTATGTACTTAGCAATAAGTTTACATCCCCCAAAGACATTATCTTTGTAATGACAAAATCCTTTAAAATAAAAGACGCGTTGAGTGATACTATGCAATACTTGAAAGAAGATGGTATTGTGGTTGGTATCCAAAATGTACTTAATCTTGAAGAGTTTTTCTCAGTCATTCCAAGTAGCAAGTATGTAAGCCTTGTTGTTGACTGGAATGCATTTAGATATGTCGATAGAAAGCTTGTTATAGTAAATCACGCTGGCGATAACCACATCGGTGTACTTAATCCAAAAGCCAAAATGTTTGTACCTATTGTCAAAAAACTTATGGATAATGTCACAAACACCATAGTTGAAGAAGATATGCTTGATTTTATATGGAGCAAGTTTATACTTACATCACTTACTTCAAGCCTAGGCGCTCTTACTGGATACAACCTTGCGCACATACTAAAAACAAAAGAAGGCAAAAGACTTTATATCAATCTTATCAAAGAAGAAATTATTGTCGCAGAAGCAATGCTTAGACATAGAGTAAGCGGATTCAATTTTGGATTTGACTATTACAAATTTGTCGAAGATAGTATAAGTGGTGTGCTTTATAGATCTAGTATGTTCCGCCGTCTTATCAACCAAAACCACAATACAGTGTCATCTGTACTAAGAAATCTTGAAAACAATCGTCCGACCGAACTTGACTGTCTAATAAAACGCGTGACAGAGATAGCAAAAGCCAACAACATAGTTGTGCCATATTGCACTCAGCTTGCCACAATCCTAGATGAGATAGCAAGAGACGAAAAGAGCATTATAATGGAAAACATTAATGATGACAGACTTAAAAACCCTATGAAATATATGTAAAAATTTTGTTTAAAGAAGGAATATAAAATGATTATTGATGAAATCAAAAAAGCAAATATAGAAGCATTGAAAAGTAGAAATCAAAACTTGCGTTCGATTTACAGTGTGCTTATCAACAAACATATGCAAGCAACAGTAAACGCAAGAGCCAACAACACCGAAGTAACAGATGTTGATATGATAAAAATCATACAAAAGACTATAAAAGAACTTGACGAAGAAGCTGAAAACTACAAAAAAGTAGGCAATATGGAAGAGTACAACAACATAGGTCTTCAAAAACAAGCGATTGAAAAATATCTTCCAAGTATGTTAAGTGCCGAAGAAATAAAGAAAATAATAATGACACTTGACGACAAAACAGTTCCTAGTGTAATGCGTCACTTTAAGACCAATTACAATGGCAAGTGCGAGATGAAAACAGTAAGCGAAGTATTAAAAACATTATAGGTAAGTTATGAACAAAACAAAAGAAAACAAATTTAAAAAGTGGTTTAAGTCAATATCTTTTGCCATTTTGCCATTTTGTGTATTTTTAGTTTTGCAAATGCTTGCGTGGGGTGGAAACCAACTTATCTATACACCAGGAGTCAATCATCCTTGGACAGCATTAGATAAGTATATTCCGATAGTGAGTTGGTTTATATGGTTTTACTATTTGACTTTTCCGGTCGGAATTGTGAGTTATTTTTACTGTGCAAGCGTAAACAAAAAGCGCACATTCAATGTAATTGTCACTGTGTGGATAACGACATTTATTAGTGGATTGTTTTACTATTTTTATCCTACTGAGATGATAAAACCTATTGATACATATCCAATTAAGTCGCTATCAGATAGAATGATGGTTAATACTTGGCAAACTGGCAATCCAAACTGTTGTTTTCCATCAGGTCATTGTATGATGGCGATAGGTTCGTTTTTGTGCGTATACAATCAAAAAGATATGAAATGGTGGGCAAAAATAGCAGTTATGTTTAGTGCTGTTATGACAGTGCTTGCGACTGTATTTTTAAAACAACACTATATTGCAGATTTTTATGCTACATTTTGTATCATGGTGCCTACATATATCATTGTGTGCTTGTGCAAGGTCGGCGATAAAATGACCAATAAATACTGCAAAGAAGTGTTTAGCGGTGTGCCAAACACAAAGACTGATACAAGCATCGAAAAGATACGAATCATACAAGAAGATAGTAATATCCAAAACACTGACTTGGCTATCGAAAGTCCAGTAGAGAGTGAAAACAATGTGGACATAATCAAAAGCGAAAAGAAGATAAAACTTCCAAGGGACTTTAAAGACCAAGAAAATGTAAATAATGTTGATGCAAGTATTGATAAATTAGATGCATCAAATATTGAAAACAATAAAGACAAAAATGATAAAAATAATGAAAATGATAATAAATAAAAGAATAGGTTGTGCCTATTCTTTTATTTTACATTTATTAAGTTTTTGCAAATACATTTTGACAATTTGTCAATAAGTATATATTTATTGTTAAAAACTATTTACCTATTTTATTTGTAAGTTTGCGATTTCGCATCATACCGCCGACACAATAAATCACAATAGTAAGGATATTAATGCCATAACTCATTGCAATTTGTAGATAGAAAATATCTAGAAGTCCAGCAGGAATTGCGCCTCTTACTGCGACAGCGCCATATACTGCAAAAGACATAGCGATGGTGAAAATAGTTATGGCTACAAGTATAAGACCTGAGATAAACTTATAATTTCCCATATAGTTGCAGATAAGGTCAAACACAACAAGACCTACAAGCAATCCGCAAATAATGATATAACATATTCTTGCCCAATTTGACACTCTATCTGATTGCAAACCAAAAATAAAGAAAACAATATAAGCAAGCATAGTAAGTATCATTCCATAGTAGGCTATGTATTGCAAAATCTTTTTACCGCTTTCTGTCATAGTCCCCTCCTTTTTGTTTTATCTTTTGAAATTTGGCACAAATTATACCTTGTGCACAATGGAAATTATTGGGCTAAAAAAGCAAAATGTATTTACATTTTGAAATAAAATAGTATAATATATGAGAGTTTTAGGAGGAAATAATATGGGTGAAGTTTTGCTTGACGCACTCATCGACTCATTAAAAGTTTTGCCCGTATTATTTGCGGTGTACTTACTTATCGAATGGGTCGAACAATACTCGTCGAAAAAGTTTAATAATGAAAAACTACTAAAAAATCGTTTTGCGCCACTTGTAGGTGGTGGGATTGGTCTTATTCCACAATGCGGGTTCTCAGTAGTCGCCACTGATCTTTACAACAAAAGTCGCATTACTGCCGGCACATTAATTGCGGTTTATGTCGCCACATCGGACGAAGCCATTCCTATTATGCTTGGCAGTAGTTATGGAATAAAGATGTTGTTGCCACTACTTGTGTTAAAATTTGTCTTTGCAGTGGTTTTGGGTTATCTTGTCGATTTGTATATTTTGAGAATAAGAAAAAATCCTATTGTCAGCAAAAAACAAGTAAAGCAAGCAGTAGTGACTGGTGAAATATACTTGCCAATAGACACGCAAAAGGCAAATGCGGACAAGGAAGAGCATTATTTGGTCGCCGATGTGTATCTTGATGAAGACCAACATCATAAAGGGTGTTGTGGACACACTCTTGAAGAGAGTGATGAAAAAGTATGGAAAAAATACTTTTTGCACCCACTTATGCACTCGCTAAAAATATTTGCTTTTATACTTTTAGTCAATATTGTAATGGGACTAATAATCTACTTTGTCGGTGAGCAAAATATAGCCGAGTTTTTGTCGACTGGAAAATGGTTCCAACCTATTGTGACCGCACTTGTGGGACTTATCCCAAATTGTGCATCGTCGGTTATTTTGACCCAACTTTACTTGTCTAGCGGGCTTATGTTTGGAGCGTTGTTTACAGGGCTATGTGTCAATGCGGGCATAGCATATGCGGTTTTGTTTAGGGGAAATGCTCGAAAAAACGCCTTAAAGATAGTGTCAGTAATACTTGTTTCGTCAATTATTGTGGGATATCTGCTACTGCTTATATAGGGGTGAGAGTATGAAATTGTTGTTGCATAGTTGTTGTGCGCCTTGCAGTAGTGGGGTGCTTGACACTTTAAAAGATTATGATGTTACGGTGTATTTTTACAATCCAAACATTTATCCTGCCCAAGAGTACGACTTGCGCGCCAAAGAACAAATGCGTTTTCTTGACCAACTTGGAATAAAATATGTTGTCGAACAACATCACTCAGACGACTTTTATGCTGTCGTTAAGGGACTTGAAAACGAGAAAGAAGGCGGGAGTAGATGTATCGAGTGTTTTAAGTTAAGACTTAGCCACACATATGAGTATGCCAAATCGCACGGCTTTGACGCCTACACAACCACTCTTAGTGTTAGTCCATATAAAAATTATGACAACATTGTAAAAATAGGGAATATGTATTCGGATGAAAATACAAAGTTTTTGCCGTTTAATTTCAAAAAGAAAGATGGTTATCTAAAAAGTATCCAAAACTCCAAAAAATATGGCCTTTATCGCCAAAACTATTGTGGCTGTGAGTTTTCGATGAGAAAGGAAGTAAAAGAATAAAACACGCTTGTGTTTTGTTCTTTTTTATAAAACCAACCAAAAGTCCGAAAATCTAGCCAATAAATATACAACTTTGTGTCAAAAAGTGGCTTTTTTATTGTTATGATGATATAATGACAGAAAGTAACAATCAAAAGAGTGTCTTATGCTAAACATATTTATAATCCTCGGTGTAGTTGTCGCCACAGTAGTTCCGCTAATAATATGCAAAAACAAACTTGGTGAGAAAAAAGTCGCCTTGATATTGAAGATACTTTCAATATCTCTTTTTGTGCTTGCATTTTTGCGCAGTTTTCTAAACGACCGCTTTATATGGGTTATTAATGGCGGAACATATGGCGAGAGTTATTATAAAGATAAAGATGTTTTGCAAAGTTTGCTTAGATGGGGTATGACATTTGCCTTTATTGTATATCCTTGCGCTGCCTTCTACAAAAAACGCATTTTTAAAAACTGGGCGATATATTTTTGTCTTCCAGTTGCGCTAGTTTGTCTTGCTTATTATGATAGGTTTTTGTACTATTTCACCACAAACTCGGGACGCGCTATTTGGGCACCTGAAATTGTAAGACACATTGAGTTTTCGCTCGAACTTATTATCCTTATTGCATTCCCTATACTTCTTAGGTTTTGCGCTGGACACAAATTTGATGTAAAAAACAAAACTGAATGGGCGTACTTTTTTGGAGTGTTGCCGTTTGCTTTGCTTGTGACAGTTCCGGTTACACTTCCACAATCGCTTTTTGGTTTTTCAAAAAGATATATGAAAGTCTTTTCACTTCCACACGTGTTATGGCTTCTTACAATATTACTTATTTTCGTGGTCTTGTATTTTATATATCGCTTTAAAGATCGTGAGAGTCGTGTTAGCCTTTGTACATTTTTGGCGTTGTTCTTGTTTTTGCACTACAACCAAATTTACCTTATGGACTTCGTGATGTCCCGCCTTCCTTTCCAACTTTGCAATCTTGGTTCGTACCTTGTACTTATCGCTATTCTTATTAAAAAACCAGCTTTTTTTGACTTTGTATTGCTGGCAAATGTTCCTGGTTCGATGATAGCATTTTGCGTTCCGGACGTAAAAGAAGGTATGCTTTCTTACTGGAATATCCACTTTTACATCGAACACACTTGGGTTTTTGTTATTCCACTTCTAATGGTTGCACTTAGGGTGGTGGATAGACCTAAAAAGAGCGGTTTCAAACATTTCTTTATTGGCTTTACAATGTATTTTATGTTCTGCGTAATCTCGGGACTACTTGCCAACTGTGTTTGGTACGACCCTACAAGTATATTTTTCAATAAAGTAAACTATTTCTACATTTTCGACACAACAGTACTTAAAGCATTGCCGTTCTTGGCGTTTACAAGCAAGTATCCGGTCACTTGGGGTGGGTACACATTCTATCCGCTATATATGCTTATGATATACATACTTTATAGCGTATTCTGTATGGTGTTCTATTGGTTTTATCTCCAACTTTGTAGAGTGGGAGATGACCACTTCAATGTTCGCAACATCAAAATTGCTTCAAACATCGAAAAAGGTCGCTATCGTAAACGCGTGCCAAAACAAAAATATGAAGATTAAACGAGGTATATATGTTAACAATTAAAAACTTATCCAAAAGATATGGAAACAGCACAGTCAAATCTGTCGACAATTTGTCGCTCGAATTAAAACCGGGCGAAGTGTTTGGTTTTCTTGGCCCAAACGGAGCGGGAAAAAGTACAACAATCAAATCCATAGTTGGCATATTGCCATTTGAAGAAGGCGAAGTGGACATATGCGGAGTCAACCTTGTAAAAAATCCACTAAAAGCCAAACAAATGATAGGATATGTGCCGGACAACCACGCAGTTTTTGAGCGCCTTACAGGACGCGAGTATGTCAATCATATTGCAAATCTATACAATGTTTCGGTCAAGCAAAGGGAAGAGATAAGCGACTACTATGTAAAACTATTCAATTTGCAAAACGCGTTTGACAATCCAATCAAGAGTTATAGCCACGGAATGAAACAAAAGATATCGGTTATTGCGGCGCTAGTGCACCAACCAAAACTATGGGTGCTAGACGAGCCACTTACTGGACTAGACCCACAAAGTGCATACCAACTTAAAGCGGTTATGCGCAAACACGCAAATGACGGAAACACAGTATTTTTCAGTTCGCACATATTAGATGTAGTAGAAAACCTATGTGACAGGGTGTGCATCATAAAGAAAGGTCAACTTCAAGGAATATACGATTTGCACGAACTAAAAGCCAAGGGCGAATCACTTGAAGAGTTGTTTATGAACACTATTTCTGACAATCCAGTAAAAGATGTCAACAAACAACTAAACCAACCAAAAATCAAAACTAAAAGAAAAATAAAAGAGTAGAAAATGTCACAAATATTAAAACTGTTTAAATTTCAATTAGACAACAAATACAATTTGTTTAAATCGCGTGATAAAAAGGCGTTTTTTATCTCGCTTTTCAAGTCGATTTGTCTAATTCTTGCAATCACGCTCGTGTTGTATTTGATAATGAAAAAGATATTCAATTTGTTGTTTATAAAGGTCGACCAAAATGCTATAAGCATAGTGTTGCTGGTGACACAGGGCATATCGTTTGCGTTTGCGATTGCAAACACGATTAGCACCTTGTATCTTAGCAAAGACAACGAACTATTAATGGTTTTGCCTGTCACATTCAACCAACTTTTTGTGTCAAAAATTATGGTTTTGTATGTGTCCGAACTCATCTTTAATACACTTTATATGTTGCCCGTATTTTTGTGCTTGGGCTGGCTTGGCAAACTTAGCGGAGTGTATTTTGCATCATTAATATTTATTATTCCGCTACTTCCACTTTTGCCTATTGCACTTGCAAGCATAATTAGTATTCCTATAATGTTTGTTTTAAAATTTTTCAAAAGACACACTGTGCTTTCAATAATCACAATCTTAGTAATTGTGGCGACTGTGTTTGTTGCATATATGAGTTTTGTTACAAAACTTTCAAGCGTCATCAATATCGCCGAAAAACAAGTTTCGACTGGTCTTAAAATCAACAACTGGCTTGTTTCGACCGGCCCTAAAATCTGGATATATTATCAAATTGCACTTTCAATGTTGTCGTTTAAATATTTCTATTTCCCACTTGCATTTTTGATGGGAAGTTTACTTTTGGTCGTGCTTTGTTTTGCGCTTATTAAGCCTTTCTATTATAAGGTCTCGACCATCAATATGGAAACCACATCAGTTATTAGAAGCAAACACCGACCATTCAAATATCGTAGCGTTTTTGCAGAACTCCTTGTAAACGAAATCCGAATGGTTTTCCGTAGCCCAGGCTACATTTTCCAATTCTTTTTGTTTCCACTATTTATGCCACTTATCGTGTTTACATACGACAAACTGCTAATCAATATCGCAGTTAATCAAGCGGGACAAAATATGATTTTCGGTTCGCATATGCTGATACTTGGCATCATCGCACTTATGAGCAACACCATATCATCGATTGCGATTTCTAAGGAAGGTGGCACTTTCTATATTGCAAAAACCACTCCTATAAATTACAAAGTTCAAGCAATGGCAAAACTTACTTTTAATGCGATATTTACTGTTGGTGCAATTTTGGTCACAACAATTATTGCGCTAATATTTACAAACCTTAATGTCTGGGTTACACTACTTAGTAGTTTGACTGTGACTATTTTGGCGCTAGGTCATATTTGTCATAGTTTTGACCTTGATCTCCAACATCCTGTATTGGACTGGTACGACAACTCGGAGATTTCTACCATAGGCAAAAACACCACTAAAAGTATGATATATGCTTTGGCTTTGCCAGTTTTGCTTTGCTTGATAGTCACTTTGTTTGGAATAAAAGGAATATTTATCGCACTTGCGGTGAGCGTGGTCTACCTTGTTGGACGCATACACTTGCTAAGTATCCGCCTAAACTACTATTACACAAGGATGGAGATATAGGCGTATGAAAAAAGCAGTTGTAACAATCTTATTAGTTCTTCCATTTCTACTAATCTACTTCATATCGTTTACTGGTCGCATCTTGTCGCAATACACATACATTGCGGTCGAACGCATTGCAGTACTTGATAGCGAAGGTGATGAGTACAAAGAAAACTCGATAATAAAAATAGGTAAGGGCGAAGGCAAAGGTGACAAACTTCGCATAAAGGTTTATCCTGAGTACGCCTCAAACAAAGCCATAAGCATAAGCGGTGGTGGCAGTGTGTGTAGCGTTGACAAAGAGACCCATATGGTTACTGGGCTCGAACTTGGCGAAGCAACAATTATCATTACATCGCAAGACAAAACAGATGTTCAGTTTTCGATAACTATCAAGGTGGCAGAAGACGAAATACAAGCAATCAATCTTTCGACAGACCTAGGTGTTGGTGTCCCAGGAGTGCTAAATATAAACAAAAATCGTAGCAAATCTGTCGAACACACTATTGTTCCATATACTGTTCCGGCAAATATGCGTGGACTAGAATGGTGGAGTGAAAACCCAAACATTGCCACAGTCGATAGAAGCGGAAAAGTTACTGGCATAAACTATGGCACTACTACAATTTGGGTAAAATCTGTACAAAACCCAGATATCAAAAACCACTTTACAGTAAATGTAACAAATGCCCTTCAAAAAGGTATTTGGTGGGATAAAGGCGATGACGATTATATTACTTTGACAGCATCTGATATCGCGCCAAACGAAAACTATGATCTAAAACTTATCACTCTCATTAAAGACCTTCCAATCGACATTTCAGCAGTGTCATCTGGTGACATCTGGTACACTCTAAATGGTGGCGACATATCCTTCATTGATGACACTCTCATTGATCAAGGTATCATCAAATTCACCAAATCCAATGTTATGATCAGCATCTCTGTTTCCTATGATGATGGGGTGGAGGTGTATAGTGATAGTGTTAATATCTGGTACAGGTAAAAATGAAAATTGACTGCGCTATACTTTGTTAGTGCATGAAATACAATGCGGTCACATAGCGAAGTATGCTCCTTTTTGTATTTCATACACTGCCTCGTCTAGCTTGTCACTTTTCATTTTTACAATAACATAACAATTGTGAATACAAAAAATAAGGCGGTCACATAGCAGTAGTATGCTCCCGTCTTATTTTTTTTACATTATTTCATCTCACTTGATTCTTTTCATTTTTACTGCAATATAATAAATCAAAGTTTGCTATACTTTGTTAGTGCATGAAATACAATGCGGTCACATAGCGAAGTATGCTCCTTTTTGTATTTCATACACTGCCTCGTCTAGCTTGTCACTTTTCATTTTTACAATAACATAACAATTGTGAATACAAAAAATAAGGCGGTCACATAGCAATAGTATGCTCCCGTCTTATTTTTTTCACATTATTTCATCTCACTTGTTTCTTTTCATTTTTACTGCAATAATAAATCAAAGTTTGCTATACTTTGTTAGTGTATGAAATACAATGCAGTCACATAGCAGTAGTATGCTCCCTTTTGTATTTCATACACTGCCTCGTCTAGCTTGTCACTTTTCATTTTTACAATAACATAACAATT
>CALEWH010000002.1 GCA_937925475.1 uncultured Clostridia bacterium | reverse complement strand
GTGAGCGTGTAAGGCTTCAAAACGAAGGCAACTATGACGAAATGTATGTTATGATAGCCGATGCACAAGCCCTAACCGACAACTTTGACAACATAAATAAGGTCAAAAACAACATAATCGAAGTTGCGCTTGACTATATGGCGTGCGGGCTAGACCCTAAAAAATGCACATTGTTTGTGCAATCGTTGATACCCGAACTTACCGAACTTACTTTCTACTACCAAAACCTTGTTACAGTTTCAAGGCTCCAACGCAACCCGACTGTCAAAAACGAAATCAAGATGCGAAACTTTGAAAAAAGTATTCCAGTAGGATTTTTCACCTACCCTATCAGTCAAGCGGCCGACATCACTGGCTTTAAAGCAAACATTGTGCCAGTAGGCGAAGACCAATTGCCAATGATAGAGCAAACACGCGAAATCGTAAGGTCGTTTAACTCGATATACAAGGCCAATGTTTTAGTAGAGCCAAATGCGATACTCCCAAACAATGAGAGTTGTCGTAGGCTTCCCGGCACAGACGGCAAAACCAAAATGAGCAAGTCTATCGGAAATTGTATATATCTAAGCGACGACGACGCCACCATACGCGAACAAGTGCGCAATATGTACACTGACCCAAATCACATACGCCTAAGCGACCCTGGAAAAATAGAAGGAAATGTTGTGTTTACATATCTTGACGCATTTTGCAAAGACGAACATTTTGCAAAATATTTGCCAGAGTACAAAAATCTAAACGAGCTTAAAGAACACTATCAAAGAGGTGGTCTTGGAGATGTCAAAATCAAAAACTTTTTAGCAAGCATATTGATAGAGACCATCTCTCCTATCCGCGAAAGAAGGGAAAAACTTGCTCAAAACAAAGAAGCAGTTTACAAAGCATTAAGGCTTGGCAGTGAGAAAGCTCGCAAAAAAGTGATAGCTACACTACAAGAAGTCAAGTCTGCTATGGGCATTAATTACGAATTTTAACTTTAAAAAATAAAGAAGCACACGCTTCTTTATTTTTTACACAAATTGATAATGTTTTTCGCATTTTGCAAAGCATATCTGTACGCCAAAAATGTTTCGCTCTTTTCATTTAAACTTGGCACTTTTTTATTTGCCAGATATCCAAGGCTATTTAGGTCAAAATAAAACACAACCCAACTACTAAGGTCAATCATCTTTTTGTACAATTCGAAAATACTCACATTGTTAAGGACATCAATTATTTTCTTGCTCTTTACATTGTATGTCGATGAAGTGTCAAAAGTAATAAGCGCCCTTAAAATCTCGTCATCAATATCCCCCACACGCAATGTCGAACTCGACAAATCAATTATCTTTATAAAAGAAAAGTACTTTTGCAAATTTGTGACTATCTCAAAACACATATTGTCAAAATTTCCGCTTCGAGCAAAAACAAATCTTTCGACATCTTGCTCAAAAACAAGTTTGATGACCTGCTCCAAAACATCATCTTTCAATTTTTGACTTATTTTAGTATTTCTGTGACCTACAAACGCACATATCTTTTTCATTTCTCACCACAACATATATTTTACTACACGCAAAACAAATACATAAAGCGTTCGATATATCGAACTATATTATTATCAAATAATTTTATAATTCTGTATATCGAACTATTGGAAGGTACAAATTATGAAATTAGTTGACGCAATAAGTCAAAGGCTTAAAAATCTACTCGCTGAAAGAAACATATCACAATATTATCTTTACAAAAACGGTGGAATTGCACGCACAACCATCAACGATATCGTCAACAAACGAAATCTTAGAGTAAGTACCGAGGTCATTTATCAAATTTGCTCAACCCTAAACATTACTCTAAGTGAGTTTTTCAATGACCCATTATTTGAAAACTTAGATGACTAACAGTTGGACTACCAACTGTTTTTTTATTTTGTTTTGACTTAAAATACAACTCCACCTATGTTTTTTCTATGTATATAGGTGCAGTATACTTCACTTATATTTTATTCATAATAAATTATAATGTCAACAATAAGTGCAGTATATTTCACTTATTTACTACGACTATGGTGATTATTATGGATACAAACAAAGCCTTTGCTTTAAGGATTAGCAAACTCTTGATAGAAAAGAAAATGTCAAAATACAAATTAGAAAAAGAAAGCGGATTGACACATTCGGCTTTAAGATACATTTTTAATGAAGTAAATAAAGATGTTAAGTTTTCGACAATAGTAAAGATATGCAATGCTCTGGATATTAGTTTGACGGAGTTTTTTGACGACCCTGTATTTGATTTGCACAATCTAGACTTCGAATAGGGCTTGTCGAGTCGAGTAGTTACATTAATTTGTACAACAAAAATATAAAATGATAATATAGAGATAGTAAAACAATATTATGAGGTTTTTATGACACTGGGCAAAGCATTTAGCATAAGGCTAAGAGCATTATTAAAAGAGAGAAATATGAGTTTGCACAAATTTGCGATTGATGCGTGTATTCCACGCTCGACTCTTGTAAACATAGAAAAGGGAAATACAAAATCTCCCACTCTTGCTCTTATCTATCAAGTGTGCAATGCCTTTAACATAACCCCTATTCAATTTCTAGATGACCCGATTTTTAAAAGAGACGATATTGACTTTTATTAGTCTATACACAAACAAAAAAACAACTGATTATCAGTTGTTTTTTGTTTTCTTTATTTGTTCCCACGAAAACTCGTTTCTTCCAAAATGTCCAAAGCAAGCGGTGTTTTTGTAAATTGGTCTTAGTAGATCCAACTCATTTATGATATTCTCGACCGATGTGTCAAAGTTGTGGCGTACATATTCGTAGATTTTTTCCATAGGAACACGATTTGTTTCAAATGTTTCAATATTGATACTTAGCGGGCGGGCTAGTCCTATGCCAAAACTTAGTTCGACTTCACACTTATCCGCAAGTCCATTTGCAACAATATTTTTTGCTATATATCTAGCATAGTATGCCCCACTGCGGTCGACCTTTGTTGCGTTTTTGCTACTGAAACAACCACCGCCGACACGACCTACTCCACCATATGTATCAACAACAATTTTGCGACCCACACAACCGCTATCGCCATAACTTCCCCACACTGTAAATTTTCCGCTTGGGTTTATAAGCATTTTTATGTCGCCCTTGTCATATTGGCTATACTCTGCCAAAACTGGCGCTATGACGTTTATCATAATGTCGGATTTGATTGTATCGATGCCAAGTGTCTTATCATGCGAAACCGATATAAGTATTGTGTCGATTCGCTTTACTTTATCATTGTCGTATTCGACACTAACTTGGCTTTTTGCGTCCGAATGATACAAGTGGTTTTTGCGTCTAAACTCGTCAAACTTTTGCATAAGTTTGTGTGCAAGCATTATTGGCAAAGGAATATACTCAGGTGTGTCGTTGCACGCATATCCAAAAACTATGCCTTGGTCATTTGCATTTAGATGCTCTCCCACAACCGCTTGGTTTATATCTGGGCTTTGTTTGCTAATTTGCAATGTTATGTCAAATTTGCTGGCATCATATCCAACATCGGCAAGCACTTCTCGGGCAATGCGATCATAGTCGATTTGGGCTTTTGTTGTGGCTTCACCATACACAAACAAATGTTCGTCTTTTATCGCACACTCAACAGCCATTTGGCTATTGCGATCTTGTCTTAGCGCTTCATCCAAAAACGCATCTGCGATTGTATCACAGGTTTTGTCAGGGTGTCCTATACAGACACTCTCACTTGTTATTATTTTCTTCATCTTGTTTCTCCTTTGTCTATCTTCCATAAAGAAAAATCCCGTCGTTTCCAACGGGACCTCAATGTACAATTATCCCATCGGTCAGCCTTTAGCACCTTTCGTCTTTACGCAGGTTGCTGTGTGGTCATCGGGGCTGTCCCTCACACACTCTTTATGGTTGTTATTATTGTAAATTATCTATCTATATTTGTCAATGTTTTAAAATAAAAAAGCCTTTTTGCAAAAGACCTTTTTTCTGGCGCAGGCGGTGAGATTCGAACTCACGTGCCGATTGCTCGACAAACGCATTTCGAGTGCGTCCCGGTACGACCACTTCGGTACGCCTGCATATAATATAAACATCTCAGTATTGCATCACTAAAACCATTTATAATTTCAGCTGAGATTATAATAACACACTCAACACTCAAAATCAAGGAAAAATGTCGATTACAAATAATAATTGGCAAAACTATACTTTTTATTTAGAGTTTTGTAAAGACTAACATAAAATCAGTTTACAAAAAACTAGTTTCTCCCTATAATTATGGTAATATAACAAAAAGGTATGGTGTAAAAATGAAAACAACAAAGAAAATCTTAACATATGTATCACTTGCTTGCGTACTAATTTCTGTGGCAATGTTGATAGGTGCAATATTCAAACTGCCAGTATTTGAAAAACCGCTTCTAAATGTGTTACTAAGTTTTGCAACTATTGGGGTTGCGTCGGCGTTCTCGGTAAACTCGATATCGATTTACAAGAAAAACCGATCGATAGCAATCGCAACTATCGCGCTTATGTCCGCAACAACAGTTATGGCACTTATAATCTACTTTACAAATTTCAAAACTCCAGTTTATTTCAATAAAGTAATTATCGTGCTTGGAATGTTTGCTGTATTATTCAACATCATCATTTCGCTTATCCTAAAACTTGATAAAAAATATCTTGCTTTGCAAATCATAACCTACATTGTTATTCTTGCAATCGATGTTATTTTGACCCTTCAAGTATTCCGTGTAAATGTGTTTGGAATTAAAGGATTTTGGAAGTTATTCTTAGTGCTTTGCCTTGTTGCTTTTGGACTTTTGTGCACAACAAGCATCGTCGGAAGAAAAACAGTTACTGATGAAAAAGACGAAGTTAATGCAAAGCCAAAAACTGCAAATATTTCAAATGAAGAATATTTTGCACTACTTCAAAAAGTAGAAAGATTGGAAGCAGAAAACGCCGAATTAAAGCGCCGTCTTGGATTGTAAACTAGTAATTAACATCTAATCAACTTAATAAGACAAAAAAATATGACCCGACTAGGTCATATTTTTTTATTTACATTCTATTTGCCGTCTACTTTCGAACTATCTGATTTAGTTTTGTTTGAGCGCTTCACATAATCAGTTAGTTTTTGGAAGAAATTGCGTGGCTTTGGATGGTTTTTATCCACCACTTTCACTTTGTATAGTCTTTGTTCTTCCTCAAAACAATTTTTCTCCGAACGCTTAAAGACTTTTTTGACATTTTTCAAAAATTGCTTTTTAGGTGTAAGTTCGATTTGATATCCTTCTTTCTCCACTTTTTCCATAATGATTTTGTTGGCGATATGGTCTGTTATGCCATAAACAATTGCGTGTTGGCGTCTTACTATGTCTAGGGCATACAATGGGTACTTATCATATGTAAGTGTGGCATAAGAAAATTTTTCCTTCTCTTTAAGAGGTGTAACATCTATTATGTCGTTTTTCTCCCTCAACAACACCATTTTGTTTGCATGCATCTCACGCAAAGCATATTCATAAAGACTTTTTGCCTCATCAAATGTATACATATTGTCTTCTCTTAGTTTTGCAAGACGGTCGTCTGTACTTGTATAGTAGATGGCTTGGTGTTTTTCAATCTTAACCGTTTTTGTTTTGGTGTCGACAACGGGCAAATACAATGTCCCATATGTGCAGGTCAAATTTTCTCTTGGAGTGTACTTGTATGCATGATCTCCATTTATTTGTTTTAACACCTTTTCAATAAAATCTTCTTTGTCTAGATAATAAAAAGCCTCAAACAACGCATTTTGTTTTTCTTTCTTGCTTACTTCAATGACTTTTTCACTTGGTGTAGCCTTTTTAAAATTTTTCAAAAACAAATCATTTTGTTGTTCGACTATTGAATTGATTACATCAACTACATTTATTTCATTTTTATTTTTTACTAGTTTTTCAGTCGTTTTCATAATACTCCCTTCTTTACTATTTTAGTATATCATATATGTATTGTTTTGTCAAATCTGCCACTATTTGACCACAAAACAAAAAAGAGGTTTTCACCTCTTTATTAATATTTGATACTCATAATTTTGTATTTTGCTACGCCCTTTGTCGCAGGAATTACTACTTCGGCAATGTCGCCTTTCTTCTTTCCAATCAAGGCTTTTCCAATAGGACTCTCATTGGAGATAATGCCTTTTGTAGGGTCGCTATCATAACTTCCTGAAATGTTGAATGTAAGTGTATCACCAAATTCCATATCCTTTACGACTACTTCACATCCTACATTTACCACCGATGTATCAACTTTCATTTTAGTGATGATTTTTGCATTACGAAGATTGTTTTCGATTGTCATTATTTCAAGTTCGAGTGCGGCTTCCTCTTCGCGGGCAGCATCATATTCACTGTTTTCGCTAATATCGCCAAACGAACGCGCAACAGCAATTTTGTTTGCAATATCCACTCTGCCTTCACTCTTTAAATAAGCCAATCTTTCTTGCAATTCCTTATATGCTTCTTTTGTCAAATATACTTCATTTTCCATACTCTGCCCTCCTTTAATTAAGACTAATAATATATAACTTTTCAAGTTGTGTTATTATATATTAGTAAATATTATTTGTCAATAATTTAATCCATTTATATTGGAAAATTTTTAATTAATTTATTCTACAAACTTAAAAATAATTCATACATTTTTATATGTCCCAAAAACTCAATAAAAGATTTGGAAAAACAGAAAAATGTGCTACAATATGTCGTGGGGTAAACAGATGAAAATTTGGGGGAAAATATTAGACGATAATAAGGTAGTAAAAGATACTGTCTATGTAGTAGATGGTGATTTTTCTATACATAGTTTTTATGACTATGTAAGCGAAATTTGTGCAAGTCTTGATATCCCTGTTCCTGTTATACTCACAAAGCATATAAAAAACTTTATTCTTTTTAATCACACACATTTTACAAAAGATGATTTTGTAGAAAAGTTTTACAATGAAAAGTTTGCAATAGAGATAATTAGATCGTAGTCAATCTTCTTACACCCGCAAGGGTGTTTTTTTATACATAAAAACCTCTTATTTGTGAAAACTAAATATAAAATAGGAGGTAATATGATAGCACTTATATCGTTTATATTAGTACTAATTGGGTGTGCAAACTGGCTCACAATAGGCATACTACAATTTGACTTTGTGGCAGGATTGTTTGGAAGCCAAGCAAATATATTTAGTCGAATAGTATATGTAGTCATTGGCATTGGTGCTGTGATAGTAAGCATAAACCTAATCAAAAACAAAGGAAAACTTACTTTCAATCTTAAAAAACTAAACAAAAAAACTATGCAACAAAATCCTGTATTTGTGCCCGAAGAAAACAATATGTCAAGAGTAAGAGCACAAGAAACTAGTGCAGACTTGTCAAATCAAAATGCAAATAACGCAAGTTATGCAAACACAAACAATGAGTCAAATCAAGTAGCAGAATTTCGCCAAACAAGTGACCAAAACAAGTATGCGGATTATCGACGACAATTTGCCGAATACGCACACGATATGTCGCACAAAACAGCCGATTCATCACCAGTGAAAAACAATAAACCAGAAAATTGTGATTGTGGCAAATGTACAAATAAAGACTGTGATTGTGGCAATAAGTAACATCTTTATGACAAAAACATTTGTTTTTATGTCAAATTAATAGAGTTAAGCAAGAAAAAAGACCTTTATAGGTCTTTTTTGTTTTTATATATAAAATATCAATTCGTTGTGTTTTCTTACATTTATTTTAGATTATAAAGTTTTCTTAGTGCCCTATACGAATCCATATCAAATACTTGTTTTGTGCGATTGGCTTCTTCAATAGGAACAGATATTATGCGATTTCCCTTAACTCCTAAAGCATAGCCATATTTTCCGTCCAACAACATTTCTACGCTTTCAATCCCCCACTTGATAGCAAGGATCTTGTCTTTAACACTTGGAGCTCCACCTCTTTGAATGTAGCCCAAAGTACAGCCACGAGATTCGACGCCAAGTTGTTTTTCGATTTCATTTGCGACATCTTGTGGAGTAAAAGGTTGGTGTTCGCTCATCACGACCACTGGCGACACAATGCCAAATTCGAGTACTTGACGCAAATCTTTAATTATGTCTTTTACACTCTTTTTCAATTCCTTAGTTGCGACTGAATGTGCCACTGTTGCAAGCGCTGTCCTTAGTGCTATATCTCCACAATCACGACCCATAACTTCGACCACCAAGGCTCTATTATTTGCAAGCATTGTTTGTCTGATGTTTTCGATTGCTGATACACAATTTGTAACAGCAGTGTCAAAACCTAGCGCATTGTCTGTGTAAAACAAGTCATTGTCGATTGTTCCTGGGATTGCTATGCACTTAATGCCATATTTTGCAAGCTCTTCAACCCCCTTAAACGAGCCATTTCCCCCTATAACAATTAATCCGTCAATGCGGTTTTTTATAAGATTGTTGACGCCTTTTTTGACGCCTTGGGGAGTTTCAAACTCTTTACATCTTGCCACTTTAATAAAACAACCGCCTAGATTGTCAATGTTTGCCACCATTTCGTGATTTAGAAAACTAAAATCGTTTTCGATTAGTCCTTGAAAACCACGATTGATTGCAATGGGCAAAATATTGTGAGATTCGCATATTTTTACTATGGTTTTGATGCAAGTGTTCATGCCTTGGCTATCGCCACCACTACACAAAATTCCGATTCTTTCCATTTTTCATACTCCTTTATACTAGTTTTATAAAGTCATCACTTATATACGCATGAAGTTCGTTTGTGACAAAACTGTTTGGTTCTATGTACACGCCAAGTTTGTATGGCTTGCCATCATTTGAGTTTTTGACAATAACTGGTGTGCTTCCCGGATAATTTTGCAAAATTTCCATGACTTTTTCATGCAAATTATGATCGTCTAGATTGTACATCAAATACAATTTCTTTTGTTGGACAACTGGCGCACTTGGAGTAGCAGTATGAGTTTGCCAAGGAGTGATGCTATCGACCAAAACAACTGGCGCTTCTCCGCTCCTTATCGACAACTTTCCTTTTACAGTCACTAGTCCATCGACATTAAGTGTGTTTTTATATCTAGCATACATTGTAGGAAACAACATCAAGTCTATTGTTCCGTACAAGTCTTCGATTTTCACAAACGCCATTTCTTGATTTCCGCGTTTGGTGTATAGTTTTTTAATCTCAGTCACAAGACCACCACAAGTAACTTCCATTCCGTCAGTTAGACCTGTGTACTCGACTTCTTGTGTTTCTTCTTCGTCGCCGGTTTGCTCGATTTCGTCCTCTTCAACATTAAACATATCGCTTGTAAGGTTGAAGTCGGCAAAGCTGTCAATATATGGATTAAGTGGGTGTCCCGAAATATATACTCCGACTACTTCTTTTTCGAGTTTTAGTTTTGTTTGGTTGTCGTATTCGGGGATATTTGGATATGTTACTTCGTCGTTTACATTTTCGATTAGGTCGCCAAACATACTAAATTGACCTGTTGCTTGGCGTTTTCTGTCGTTTGAAACGCGGTCGATTATCTCAGGATAAACACGCATAAGTTGGCTTCTAGGCACGCCAAAACAATCGCACGCACCACTAAGTATTAGGCTTTCGATACAACGCTTGTTTTGCGCTTGTGAGTCCACACGATTGATTAGGTCGGCAATGGACTTAAACTCGCCATTCTTTTCTCTCTCGGCAATAATGCTATCCACGACACTGACGCCCACATTTTTAAGTGCCGCAAGACCAAATCGGATTTTTCCGTCTTTGACACTGAAATATGTTTTGCTTTGATTGATGTCAGGTGGCAAAACTTCGATTTTCTCTTCTTTTGCATATGTGACATAGTTTTTGATTTCATCTGCACTTGTGATACGGTTGTTTAGAATAGAAGTCAAAAACTCGGCTTCATAGTAACATTTTAGATAAGCTGTTTGATATGTGATATATGAATATGCTGCCGCGTGAGATTTGTTGAAGGCGTAGGAAGCAAAACTCTCCATCTCGTCCCAAATCTTATTTGCAACATCTTCTGGCACGCCACGCTTTATAGCACCATCGATAGCGGTTTTGCCGTTTTCGGCTGGTCTGCCGTGCAAGAAAACTTGTCTTTCAGCACGCATGGCATCTATCTTTTTCTTACCCATCATACGTCTTACCATATCGGCTTGACCTAGTGTATAACCCGCCATATCTTGCACGATTCTCATAACTTGCTCTTGATAGACTATACAGCCATAAGTAACCGACAAAATAGGTTTTAGAATAGGGTGAGCGTAAGTGGTTTTTTCTGGATGGTGTTTGTTTTCGACATAACGCGGAATGGAGTCCATAGGGCCCGGTCGATATAGTGACACCGCAGCGACAATATCTTCGAGACAGGTTGGTTGAAGTTCTTTCATAAACTTTTGGAATCCGCCCGACTCAATTTGGAATATACCCTTTGTGTTTCCCGACGAAATCAGTTTGAACACATTTGGGTCGTCATAATTCATGTGGTCGAAATCAATGTCGACACCATGGTTTTCTTTAATATAGTTTAGGCACTTTTGAATATCGTTTAGGTTTCGAAGTCCCAGAAAGTCCATTTTCAAGTGGCCTAGACGCTCAATATCAGCAAAACTGTATTGAGTAGTTAGGTCATCGCCGTTTCGCGACAAAGGCATAAACTTTGTAAGGTCGTCGCACGCAATAACTACACCGCACGCATGAGTCGATGTTTGGCGTGGCATACCTTCAAGTTTCATGGCGATATCGACGACTTTCTTTATCTCATCATTGTTGTTGTAGGCCTCGACAAGTTCGGGAACAGCATAATTTACACCAAAGTCCTTGTCGCCTTCTTTCGCTTTGTAAAATCCAAACGATTTTTTAATTACATCGTGGTGTTTTGCAGGGATATTGGGAATGGCTTTAGTGACCTTATCAAGTTCGGCATATGGGACTTTTAGTACACGACCGACATCTTTGATTGCGTTTTTGGCAGCCATTGTCCCAAAGGTTAATATTTTCACAACCTTATCTTCGCCATACTTGTGTTTTACATACTCGATCACTTCGCCCCGTCTATCATCGGCAAAGTCCACATCGAAGTCGGGCGCAGTAACACGCTCGTTGTGCAAGAAACGCTCGAAAAGTAGGTCGTATTTAAACGGGTCAATGTTTGTAATTCCGATAGCGTACGCCACTACCGAACCCGCACCACTACCACGGCCTGGACCTACTGGGATACCTTGCGATTTGGCTGCGTTGATGTAGTCTTGAACGGTCAAAAAGTATTGGGCAAAGCCTTGTTTGATTATGACGCTAAACTCTTGCTCCACCCTATCTAGTATCTTTTGAGTGATTACTGGATAACGCTTTTTTAGTCCCGCATAGGCAAGTTCTTTTAGATACTCTTCACACGACTTGCCATCAGGCGGAATATAGTTTGGAAACATATACATATTTTTGTCAATATGGTCTTCTTCAAACGAATAGTTGCACTTATCAGCAATCTCCAAAGTGGTTTCGAGTGCGTCAAGGTCATTTGGAAAAAGTTCGGCCATCTCGTCGTAGTTTTTCAAATAAAACTCGTCATTTGGAAATTTGAAGCGGTCAGGGTCGTCGATTGTTTTTCCCATTTGCACGCACAACATTACATCTTGCACTTCGGCATCTTCACGATAGATATAGTGCACATCATTTGTGACAACTGTTTTTATATTGTATTTTTTAGCATACTCACGAAGTTTTTGATTGACTTCGATTTGTTCTTCTAGGTGGTGATTTTGCATCTCCAAATAGAAGTCTTCGCCAAACAAATCCTTAAACCATTTTACAAGTCTTTCGGCTTCGTCATATTGGCGATGAAGTATGGCTTGTGGAATATCTCCCGCAAGACACGCCGACAAACACACAACTCCACTTGCGTATTTTTCAAGGGTTTTGTAATCAATGCGGGGCTTGTAGTAAAATCCGTCTTTAAACGCGATAGAGTTAAGTTTGCAAAGATTTAGATAGCCTTCGCGGTTTTTGGCAAGCAAAACTAGGTGGGCAAGTTTTGTTTTGCCTTGCTTTACATAAAGGTCATCAGCAACATAAAACTCACAGCCAAAAACTGGCTTTATTCCCGCTTTTTTGCACGCATCATAAAATGTGACGCAACCATACATATTGCCGTGGTCAGTGATAGCCATAGCTGGCATTCCATACTCTTTGGCTACCTTAACCGCTTTCTCGATACGCGCCGCACCGTCAAGCAGACTAAACTCTGTATGCAAATGTAAATGTACAAAATTACCCATTTTGCCTCCTTAGTAGATTATAATGTTTTGATCCTCATATTTTTATTTTTAATTTCGCTTGCAAGTTTGTACAACTTGTTGAAGCGGTGATTTATCCCACTCTTGGTGATGGGATATGGAAACAACTTGCTAAGATTTTCCAGCGACTCATCGGGATTGGCAAGTCGTATCATACACAAGTCGGCAAGGCTTTCATCTATGTTTTCAAGACCTATGCTTTCTTGGATTGTTTTTATTGCATTAAGTTGTTTTACTGACGAACTCACTGTTTTGTTTAGATTGGCATTAAAACAATTTGTCTGGCGATTGACATTGTTTCGCACTTCACGAATTGCCGCTTCGTTTTGCAACTGCAACACGGCTTTGCTAGCACCTACTAGCGCTAATGTGTCACATATAAGTTGATATTCTTTTATATACACAATAGGACAATTTTTCCTGATTGTGATTTTTGCAGTGATATCAAAGTCGGCAAGAAGTCGCACAAAGTCATTGGCAAGATTTTCGAAATTGAACACAAATTCGAGATGATAACCGCTATTGTTTTTCGTCTCATTGTTATAACTTTTTATGACAATATTGCTTGTGGCACAACTTACAAATGCGCCCATAATATACGCCCTTTTACAACACTCGTCCGCAACTAAGAAATTGGAAATGCCGTTGTTGATGGTCTTATATCCGTCAAAGGTCGAGCCCATTATGCCAAGGTCAAGCAACAACTGGTCAGTGATGTCTTCGGGCAAGGTTATGCGATAACGCACTGATTTTGCGATGTTTGTTTCTTCCGCAACTTCTAGCACACATTCTCTGCCATAATATTGTTTGATTATATTATTGACTCTGTCAAATAGTTCTTCGATTTCAGTAAATATCTCGACTGCATATTTGCCATTTTCAGTAATGCCCAACTGTCCACTGCACTTGATTATCGCACTCAAAAAAGCTATCGAACAACAATCGTTTTCGATATCTTGTTTTAGTACTTCAAGTTTTGCTTTGTATGCAAACGACATATCTCACCTTATATTTTTTGCTATTTCTATACATAGCAATGTTATTTTATTTTTTATCCCAAGTCTATGCTCTTTTGTCCCTTTCATAGCCCACATTTTATCGCTGACCTTATCAGAGAAAAACAAAAATTGACCAAATCTCATATTGCAGTGTTTTGCTACGACGCAAAATGTCGCACACTCCATTTCGACCGCCATTGCGCCTTGGGATTTGCGCTTACATATTCGCGCTTCGCTCTCTTTGTAGAAAGAGTCAAAAGTCCATGTTGTGCCGGTCTTATATCCTATGCCCATATCATCAAAAGTCCTTTGAATGGCTTTTGTTATTTTAGGGTCGGTGTATGCATATGTATCAGGTGGTGCGTAGTGATACGAACCGCCTTCGTCCCTTATAGCACTGCTCACGACCAACATATTTTCTTCGTCAAAATTTTCATCAATAAGTCCCGCACTGCCCGCGCATAGTACATTTTTAATGCCTAAATAGTGCAATTCTTCCATAGTTCCGCTAGCATTGGCATTGCCGACAAACGGAACAGTAATGACTACATCTTTATAAGCATAAAGCCCGTGCAAATCTTCGCCCGCTTGCAACTCACCTATCTTTATGCGCTCGGGCAAAAAGTCTGGGTTTTGTTCCAACGCACGATTAAACACTAATATTGCGGTTTTTATTTTGTGTGTTTTTATGTACTCTTTTGCAAAGGCAAGTTTTTCGCCGACACTTTCTTTTGTGGTCAAAAAACATTTGCTATCGTAAAAGCCGTCCATAATTGGATAGTCCATATTTTCTCCTAATTGTATGTCTTAAACTTTGGTATTTTATTTAGATTGACAACTTGCTCGGCAGGTATTTGATACTTGTCCACTATCAAATATGCGTGATTGTTTACGCCCACTCTTTCAGGTCTATGCGCATCGCTATCTATTATAAACTTCACCCCAGTCGCAATCATTCCTTTGATTTCATCTTCTGTAAAGTCTATGCGCTTGCCATTAAGTTCGATATATGTGCCCTTTTCTTTTGCAACCTTTGCTATCGCCACAGGGTCAACTTTACAACCATTGCTGTTTAGGTGTGCAAGTATGTCAATGTCATATGTGTTTAGTGCATTGATGTATGCTTGGGTGTTTTTCTCTATTTGTTTTTGGCTCTTCTTTTTTAACAAAACATTAGGAAGTAAAAAGCCGAAAAAGTCTTTTATCTTACACTTAAAGGACTTATGAAATCCCACAACCAAAATGTCGACAATTCCCCTATCTTCTTTTGGCAAATCGATAGTGCCGTCAAGACCTATAATATTGCTTTCAAGTCCCACCAAAATGTCGATTTTGTCGCCATATTTTCGACGCATTTTCTCGACTTCGACACGAAGCAAATTGTAGTCTTCACGACTTATCCCGTAGGCCAAGTGCGAAAACGAATGTTCGGTGATGGCGATTTGTTTTAGCCCTTTATTGATTGCCGAAACAACATTTTCTTCCACTGTTCCTTTGCCATGTGTGAAAACTGTATGTGTGTGATAATCTCCCCAAATGTTCATATTTTTTCTCCTATGAAATGTATTTTATCTCACTTTCAAGTGAAATTTTGTATTTGTCGTATATCTCTTTTTTTATCAAATTTACAAGTGCAAGCACATCTTCTGATGTGGCATCTCCTGTGTTGATGATAAAGTTGGCGTGCTTAGTGCTGACCATTGCCCCGCCCACTCTTCGTCCTTTGTAGCCTTCGTCATCAAGTAGTTTGCTTACATTTATCCCTTCAATCCGCTTAAACACACTTCCACAACTTGGCTCACCTATTGGCTGTTTTTCACTTCTCAGTGCAAGAGTGCTTGCAATCGTCTTTTTAATGCGTGTTTTGCTGGCTTTTTTAAGACCAAACTCTACACGCAAAATGATAGGATTGTTTAGTGATTGAAAGACCGATTTTCGATAGCCAAAACCACACTCGGCATTTGTAAAGTGCCGGATTTTGCCGTCTACAAGTGCCAAAACACTCTTCACAACATCTGACATTTTAAATCCAAATGCACCCGCGTTCATCACGACCATTCCGCCCACCGAACCCGGTATCCCCGCGCCTTCTTCCAGCCCGCCAAGACCTAGGTCTGACGCCTGAGAAAGCACGCTGTTAAAATTTGTTCCGCCGTCAACAATAAGGCTGTTGCCTAGTTTTTCGATGTAGCCAAATCTATGGCTAATCTTCAAAACCACGCCCTTATAGCCATCTGACGAAAAGAGTGTGTTTGTGCCATTTCCCAAAACCACATATTTTGCATTGTATTTTTGGAGTGCAAGTGTCACCTTAATGATTTCTTCAATAGTGGTCACTTCGACAAGGATCTTGCACTTGCCACCAATCTTGAAAGAAGATAGGTCACTAAGGCTGGCGTTTTTCTTTATTTTTCCACTGTACAAACACTTTTTAAGAGCCGTATAAAGACTAACATTACTCTCACACATATTTTACCCCAAATAAACAAATTTTTCAATTAAATATTAATTGCAAATAAAAAAACACTTCAAATATATATAATATATATTCAAAGTGCTTTTGGTGTGTGTTATCTAGCCTTAGACTCTTCGCTATTTCTTGTTTCTCTGCCCTTGCATTTGCGACATACAGGGATAGTATAAACGCTTGTCCTTACAAACTCTTTGCTCACATCTCCGTGCTTCATACGATTTGGGCAAATGACCCCTTTTGAGTCTGCACAATTTAGCATCTTTTTAGTTTCAGCATCGACCATATCATTCATAACTGTTTTGTCAATATTGTGTTTTGCTGCCATTTGATGTGTTTTAAGGCGCTTGATATAAAACTCGTCTATAATCCAGTTTCCTTTTGCGTAGTCATATACAAATGCCTTCCACTTATTTTGTGTCTGAACAATCTTGATTTGTTTTTCATCATTGAAAATCGAATAGTACTTGCTAGGAATATCCATATCTTTTGCGTCAATCTCTTTTAAAATATCTGCCTTTATTTTATTGATTTTCTTTCCAACCGATGTACGACTAATGCCATGTTTTGAAGCTATCTCATCATAAGTAAGGTTATCTCTAAAATAATCCGCTAGTATCGGATACTTGTCAAACTTTTGATTTAGATACTCGTTCCAATTTTCTAGTACATAAGTCTCGGCTGGTGACTTGATTGTAGAGTTTTGAAAACCATATATTTCATATTCTTGTGGTTGATACTCTATTTCCATATTATCAAAACTATTTGTGTTTATGCGAGTTTTAAACTCCTTAGTCGCAAGACTTTTCAAGTATTCATTGTGCAAACATACATTGTAAAATGTAGTTATGCGCGACTTATCTGGATTAAAACTTGGAAGATATTTTGTAAAAAAGTTTGTAACACTTTCTTGCACAAAATCTTCTTTTGCTTGTGGGCTAGTAAATCTCATAGTTTTTAGAAAGTAATTGGTCATCTTGTAGACCATAATAACTTCTTCGTCACTCCAATCATACTTGCCCGCTTGTATTTCGTCGTAGTTTTTTGCAATAACATTATGCAAATTAAATTCTATTAAGTTTTCTTCTGTAATCTTTGCCATAATTCCCCTCACAATGTTATTATATCATAACTCTTTTATGGTTTCAAGGGGGAATATAAAAATAAGGACCACTATTTAGTCCTTATTATAATACTTATAGATATTTTCCGCAGTAGGTCGACTTATGCCTTTGACCGATATAAGTTCGCTCACGCTTGCCGACTTAATATTTTTTATGCTCTTAAAGTGGATTAAAAGTGCATTTGCGGTCTTTTCTCCCACTCCATCAATCTTCAACAACTCGGACGACAAGGTCTTTTTGTCACGCAAAGAGCGGTGGAATGTGATTGCAAATCTGTGGCTTTCGTCACGAACATTTTGTAGTAGTTTGAGTGCATAATCGCTTTTTGCAAGAACTACTGGGTCAGGCTCATTAGGGATATAAATTTCTTCTTCACGCTTAGCAAGTGAAACCATATCGCACTTAAAGCCGGTCGAACAAAGTACATCGTAAGCATAACCTAGTTGACCTTTTCCACCGTCAATCAAGATAAGGTCAGGCGGGCACGAAAAACTCACATCGCTTCCTTTGAGTTCGTTTATGCGTCGCGTGATAACTTCGTGCATACTTGCAAAGTCATTGGGAGCGCCCGGATTGTCGAGCGATATCTTAAACTTGCGATAGTGCGCCTTATTGGGCACGCCATTTGTAAACACGACCATACTTGCGACTGTGTTTGTGCCTTGAATATTGCTTATATCGTAGCCTTCGATGCGTTTTGGCGGTTTGCTAAGCCCCAACACTTTTTGAAGGCGTGTGATTGCGCCTGTGGTTTTGAGAGTGTATAATTTTTCTTTTTCTATACTCTTCTCCATATCAATTTGCCCATTTTGAACTGCCATATCAAGTAGTTTTTTCTTGACGCCTTTTTTCGCAAAAACTATATTCGCCTTCTTGCCACGCTCTTTTTCTATCCACTCATTGAGCGCTGGACTATCAAATCCCACGACTATATTGTCAGGGATTGCTGGGTTTTGCAAATAGTATTGTGTGATAAAGTTGGTCATAACTTCACTCATCTCAATAGACGCATCAATGATGTTGTAGTTTTGCACACCTACAAGTTTGCCACCACGCACAATAAGCAATGTCGCAACACTGTTTTGTCCATTTGTGGCGTATCCAAATACATCTATGTCTTCAAGTGTTGTGAGTTGGGTTATGAGTTTGTTGTTGAGTTTTTCGATTGTCGCAAGGTTGTTTTTGTATTCGAGTGCTTTTTCAAATAGCAAATTTTGACTACATATTTTCATTTTCTCAGTCAAAACTTCACGCGCTTCGGTCAGGTCTCCTTTCAAAAACCTTGTGACCCTTTGCACTTCTTTATGATACTCTTGCTTAGTGACCTTGTTTATGCAAGGCGCTAGGCAGTTTCCTATATGATAGTTTAGACAAGCACGCTTTTGCGGAGTGTTGTAGTTGCAGTCTTTTAGGCGGAATGTGTTGTTGATGATGTCGTAGAGTTCGTTTACGCTAATGCCATTGAAATAAGGGCCAAAGTACAAACATCCGTCCTTTTTGACCTTTCTTGTTATCTCGACCTTTGGAAAGTCGTGTTTGATGTCAATTTTGAGATATGGAAAAGCTTTGCCGTCCTTTAATAGAATGTTGTAAAACGGCATATTTTTATGTATTAAATTGCTTTCAAGTTGGAGCGCTTCAAGTTCGCTTGGGCAAACTATGTAGTCAAAATCATACACATTTGACACCATTTGCTCTACTTTTTCGGGTTTGGCTGTATTGATAAAATACGACGAAACACGATTTTTTAGAGCCTTGGCTTTTCCTATGTATATGATGTTGCCATACATATCAAGCATCTTGTAGACACCTGGGAGCAAAGGTAGTTTTGCGACTTTTGCTTTTAAAAACTCAATTCGATTGTTCATACTTTTATTATAATTCAATTTCGCACTTTATAAAAGTGAAAACTTATAGATTTTTAGTTTGCAATCAAAAAGTCAACGCCCTTACTCATCACTTCGCCTACACTGCCATCTTTTAGTGAGTAATAGATAGTTTTGCCCGAGCGGAAAGTTGTGACAATATTGTTTTGTCTAAGCAATTTGAGTTGGTGCGAAAGTGTAGTTTGATTGATGGACAAAACCACACTCATATCATTTACACACATATCGCTTATGGACAATGCGGTTATTATTTTTATGCGAGTGCTATCCCCAAACACACTAAAAAATCCTGCAAGTTTTTCTAGCGCATCAAGTGACGGCATATATTCTAAAATATTGTTTTGCGCGATTTCATTTAGATATAGTATTTCTGACATATTTTTCTCCTTAGATTTATCCTATCATTATCGATGTTTATACACAAAAAAATGCCTTGTCGCATAAACACTATAAATAAATAATTTTGTAAATTGGAGGGGGAAATGACATTTACAAACGATATTTTACTTATTCTACTGCTATCTGTTTTTACGAGCGCGACAGATACTAATCTAAACACAAACACAAACTTTTTATTGCTTTTACTTCTTGTGCTTAGCGGTCAAACCAACAACTCAAACACAGGTTGTGGCTGTAACAGGTGCCGTGGCATTGTAACATAAAAAAACTCCAACAATGTTGGAGTTTTTCTTATCTATCTTTCCCGTCACTTTTTGTTTTTGTCTTTGCACTTGTTTTTTGTGTTTTAACTGGCGAAACAACTGCACAGTATTTTGGAAGATGGAAAGTGTTTACTTGATAAGCACTTTCGGCACTTGCACTAATAGTAGCAATATCTTTAATAACAGATTTTGTTGTGTTTTTAGACATTGCTTCTCTTAACGATTTTTCATATTCAATCTTTTCATTTGTTGCTTTATCAATAATAGGACTATATGTATTCAAAAAGTCTTTAAACAACCCAATGTTTTTGTCTTTACAATCTTTTGACAAGTTCATTGTAAAACAATCTAAATACACTTTTTTACATTCATTGGCTAGTCCTTCACCAGTAGTAAGTGCAGGAAAAATGAAATCAAGACCTATGCGGGCAGAAAATATATTAACACCCTTTGTAAGTCCCACCATTGCTTCAGCAAACTCTTCTTGATTTATACCATATGCTGATGACGCTTGAAGCATAAAATGCTCGTACACCTTCACCAACTTTATAATATTCATTTCTTGTCTGCATCTATAACATATTTTTTTACTCATTTTTCCTTCCCCCTAAATATTTTGCGTCTAAGTATAACATACAAATAAAGCCTTTTCAAGACCTTTTTATAAAAAAGAAAAATATTTTTTAGATATTTTTCTTTTTTTAAATATGAGTTTTGTAAAAACAAAATTTTATTGAGGTTAGTCTTTTTGACCTTCAAGTTTTGCCTTTTGATCAGCGATTGTAAGGTTGTCGATAAGGTCGTCAAGGTCACCATTTAGAAATGCTTCAAGATTGTAGACAGTATAGTTTATGCGGTGGTCTGTAAGTCGACCTTGTGGATAGTTGTATGTCCTAATTCGCTCACTTCTATCACCCGAACCAACTTGTGTTTTTCTTGTTTTCGCATATTCTTCGTCGGCTTGTGTGCGATAAAAGTCATATAGTTTGCTTTTAAGTATCGACATTGCGCGGTCTTTATTTTTGTATTGGCTTCGCTCATCTTGGCACTCCACAACCATTCCAGTAGGCAAGTGTGTGATGCGCACAGCACTATCGGTTGTGTTGACATGTTGGCCACCAGCACCGCCACTACGATAAACATCGATTTTTAGGTCTTTTTCATTGATTTCGACATCAACATCTTCACGCTCTGGCAAAACAGCAACAGTCGCAGTCGATGTGTGTATGCGACCACTTGACTCGGTTTCTGGAACGCGTTGGACACGATGAACACCGCTTTCATATTTTAGGCGTTTGTAGGCGTCCTTGCCCTTTATCATAAACGAACACTCTTTGACACCGCCAAGTTCGGTCGAGTTCATACTAAGAACTTCGACTTTCCAACCTTGTTTGTCAGCGTACATACTGTACATTCTAAACAAATCGCCACCAAACAAACTTGCTTCTTCGCCACCTGCTCCACCACGGATTTCCATAATGACGTTTTTGTCATCGTTTTCGTCTTTTGGCAAAAGCAAAATTTTCAACTCGTCTTCAAGTCCAGCGATTTTTTCTTTGTTTTCTTTTAGTTCGGTTTTTAGTAAATCAATCATCTCGCTGTCGGTCTCGGTTTTGAGATTTTCTTCGCAAAGTTTGCTATCAGCAATAAGGCGCTCGTATCTCTCGTATGCTTCTACAATAGGTTGGAGAGTATTGTACTCTTTGGCCACTTCGATATATCTTTTATTGTCTGAAATAACCTCGGGACTTACTATCTCGTTTTGTAGTGCATAATATTTTTCTTTTAAACTTTTTAATTTATCTAACATTTTAATTCTGCCTTTATTATTCGATTAATCCCCGCATAGTCAGGATACACGACAATATTTGTAAAGTTTTTGTCTAGCAAAGCCACAACATCATTTTCTTGTCCTTTGCCTATCTCCAAAAACAACATTCCGTTTCGAGTCAAAAACTCGGGGGCTTTTTCTGCAATTATTCTATAATATTTTAGCCCGTCTTGTCCACCATCTAGTGCGAGTTTTGGGTCGTAGTCTTGTACTTCTTTGTCGAGACTCTTTATGTCATCGTGACGGATATATGGTGGATTGGACACGATAATGTCATATGTGCTAATGACGCTATCAAACATATTGCTTTTAATATATCTCACATTAAGGTTGTTTAGTTTTGCATTTTTCTTAGCCATTCTTAGTGCTTTTAGAGAAACATCACATAGTGTAACATCGCAAAAGCCGATTTTTTTGAGTGCTAGCCCTATACAACCACTGCCAGTGCACATATCGAGCACTGTTTTTGAATGGCTTTCCTTTGACACATATTCACATAAAAGTTCGGTTTCGGGGCGTGGCGACAAAGTGTGTCTATTTTCGAGTATCTTTACTCCCATAAAATCCGAACTACCCACTACTAGCCCAAAAGGAACATGGCGTGCGCGTTTGTTTACAGCCCTATCGACTATCTTGTATTGTTTTGCGTCAAACTCATCTGCTGTAACAAGGTCGGCACGAGTAAATCCAATTAGTTCGTGACACAAAAAAATCACTTCGTCCTTAGCCGAAGTTATGCCCGCCATTGATAGTTTGTCTTGCCACTTTTTTAGCGATGTTTTGATAGGATACATTTTTCTCCTTATACTTAAAAAGGCACTAACTCACCGCTAATGCCTTTATAGAAGTATTAAATTAATCCAAGTTGTATTTCTTTTTAAATTTCTCAACTCTTCCTGCTGTATCAACAAGTTTTTGTTTGCCAGTGAAGAAAGGATGGCACTTATTGCATACTTCAACTTTTATTGTGTCGCCTTTTACAGTAGAACGAGTCTTAAACTTATTTCCACAACCGCAAATTACTTCAACTTCGTGATAATCTGGATGTATATTTTCTTTCATTGCGTTTCACCTCTATAAATAATGCTTTACTATTATATTATAGAAGTGTGGCTTAGTCAACACATTTTTCAAATTTTTGTTATGATTTGTTTTATTATATCGTAAATGTCGCCCGCGCCCAAAACTAATATTAGATCATATGTTTTGTCCATTTCTTTTAAGGTTTTGCTTAGACAACGCTTGCTATAACAATAAAACTTTTTATCTCTAAAACCAACTACATTATTTAGTAGGTCTATCGCTCTTCCGCCGTTTATAGGCTTTTCACGAGCGGGATATGTCTTGTAGACGACAAGTCGATGGACGCCCTTAAAACAATGTGAAAACTCGGACATTAGCGACAGAGTGCGCGAATATGTATGAGGTTGGAAAATACATAGTATTTTTTTGTGACTAGTGAGCGCACCTTTGATGCTATTTGCTATCTCTGTCGGGTGGTGAGCATAGTCACATATTACTGGAACTCCTTTGTACTCGCCTACTTTTTCATATCTACGCTTGACACCGCTAAAATTTTTTAAAGCATAGTACATTTTGTCATAAGTTATGCCATACAAAGCCGAGATTGCGATTGCACAAAGTGCGTTTTTCGCATTATGTAGTCCGATTACACTTAATCGAAAATGTCCTAAATACACTCCATTGTTTTTTACATCAAACGAATAACAGCCGTCTTTGTCTTTGCTAAGATTGTAGCCTTTCACATCATAATCACCGTCAAATCCGCAAGTGACTACACGGACATTTTTATCAATATAGTACACTATTTCATTATTTTCAAAAACCACTAAAACCTTACTGCTATTGCCAAAATGAGCAAACGCATTCATAATCTGTGTCATATTTTTGTAAAAATCAGTGTGGTCTTTTTCGATGTTTGTGATAAGTGCAATTTGGGGTTTTAAAAACCTAAATGAATCGCGATATTCACACGCTTCGGTGATGAAAATCTTGTTTTCTCCAAGAAACATATTCCCGCCAAAGTCGTCACTCTCTCCTCCCAAATGTATTGTGGGATTTAGTTTTGCGGACAAAAATATTTTTCCAAGCATTGATGTTGTGGTGGTTTTGCCGTGAGTCCCACTAATTGCAATTACTTCGTCATACATACTAGCAACATATCCTAAAAACTCCGACCTTTCCATAAGTCGAATATTACGATTTTGTGCTTCTATATATTCGGGATTGTCGTTTTGAACAGCACCAGTGTACACCACAAGGTCACAGTTGTAGGGGATATTTTCGGCTTTGTGGCCATAATACACAAGCGCACCTTTACTCTCCAAATTTGTCGTAAAATGCGACACAACTTGGTCACTTCCACTCACAAAAACATTGTGCCTTAGCATAAATGTTGCAAGCGCACTCATACTCACTCCACCAATTCCGATAAAATGTATGTGTAAATATTGATTTTTTTGTTTTTTTTCCATAAAAATATATATGAAATAGGGGCAAAAAAGTTGTTTTCAAAGACTATTTCGTGCTATCATAAAGTAAGTAATTATATTGCTAATAAAAAAGGACGGTATACAAAATTGAAAATTTCTGACGTACGAATTCGCTTAATGCAAAAAGATGACTCAAAACTTAAAGCGGTAGCTTCTATCACTATCGATGATTGTTTTGTAGTACACGACATCAAAATCTTGGAAGGCACACAAGGTTACTTTGTAAGTATGCCTAGCAGAAAGACTCCTGATGGTCAATACAAAGATGTAGCACACCCTATCAACACTCCTACTCGTGAGGAAATGAACAAAGTTGTGCTAAAAGCTTTTGAAGAAGAGTTGAAAAAACCAGTAGAGTAAGAATTGGTACAATTTAATAAATAAAAAAAAGAAGATTGAAATCAATCTTCTTTTTTGTTTTCTTTTAGGTTTTGTGCTTAGATCAAACCATTGATAGTAGGATAACCACCACCAACTGACCAAACGCTTGTTCCTGTAACACTGCTATCGGCCACAAACGAACTCCATAGTGAGTCACCTTTCATAGTGCTTGCATTTCTATCGCGTTTTGTAATACGATTGCTGTCGTTTGTAAATAGATTTCCAGCTCCGATAATCAAATTGCCAGAGTAAACAGGTTCTTTACTATTTTTGTCTTTTTCAACAGTGTAGTAATAGTCGTCAATAAATCCAGCTGTACGCTTGTTTATATCCCAACCATCAGAGTGGATATTTGAAGCCGAAACTTGAAAATTTTTGCTACCTGCATCAAACTTAACAACTGCATAACAACGAGTCATAAGTCCACCTTCTTTATCCTTATTAAAACGGATATAGTAAACTAGACCAGCATTGTTTTCACCGCCAAGATTTGCTTGCGAATAACAATCAAGTACAACACCTTTTGTGATGTCATATGCAATACCTGCTGTATAACTTCCACCAAGAGAAACATCGCTGTTTACTGCTGATGCATATAGTACATACTTCAAATCAGCGTTGTAAACCGAACTTTTAACTTTATATTGTTCGGAAGTAAAGTTTCTAAGCCAGTTGTTGTTGAAAGCAAGTTTTTCACTATAAGAAGTATTGATAGAAGCAACTAAGCCACCAACATATTTACCATTTAGATTTGAGTTAGTAATATTTGCAAATTCGATTTTGTCTTTGCCTTCTTTTGCTACAAACACACCAGCAACACCACCTACATATGTGTCTTTCTCAGCACTTGCAAGGATGTTTGCGCTTACTCTTACACGAGCAATATGTCCTGTTGTGCGACCAGCAATTCCGCCGACATAAGCGTTTACATTGCCGATTTGCATACCATATTTAGTATTGCCATCGGAATAGTTTAGTTCGACAACTGCATAACTGATATCACCGTCGTTTTGACCAGCAACACCGCCCATATACAATCTGTCACTTAGTACGCTAGCAGATTGTAGGTTTACAAAACCTTTAACGCTATTTGTGTTTTGAATGTTGGCTACAATGCTACCGCTGTTTTTACCAACCAAACCACCGATAATTGCTGTTTCGCTACTTATTACATTCAATACAAGCGAATTTCCTGCACTTATCATTTCTTCGCCGACTACTCCACCAACAACGTCACAACTTGTAATTGTTCCTTCATTGACACCAGCGATTCCGCCTACAATTTTGCTTGCCTTTACAATACCATTTTTTACTATACAATTTTCAATGTTTCCATTGTTGTATGCTGCCACAGCACCAGCAACTTCTACATTGTTTGATGCTACGATTGCATCTTCAAGGCAGATGTTTTTGATAATAGCACCATTGCCTATTACACCAAACATTCCGCTGTATTTTTGATCAAGGTTTTCTTTTATTTTTAAACCTTTAATAGTCGAGATATCATCTTTACCATAAACTTTACCAGTAAATGGTTTTTCGATAGTTCCGATTGGAGTCCATTCATAGTTTGTAGTATTTGAAATGTCTTCTATAAAGTACTCACCGTCAAGACCCGAACTAATTCTGTCGTGCAAGTCTTGCAATGTAGATACTCTTTCAAACGAATCTCCGCTGATATGTGGATTTACTTCCATAGCGGTCATATTGATAATTGGATAACCTTGATTTTGACCATTAACGATTGACCAGATTTTTGTATCCCAATATACGATGTCGCCATCTTTATATTTGATATTGCCATTTTCGATATATGGCTCTTTTTCGATATACGAAACATAATTTGAAAGCGATTTCATATTGCTTTCTGTCATTGCTTGTGCAACATATTTTTCGTCAGCGTTTCCACCAATTCCGTTTGACAAATTGATGTTTTCGCCATAATAACAACCTAAGATTTGATTTACTTTGTCTTCGCCAGCGCGGTCAGTGTTTTGACCAATAATCGCACCCACACTTGCTACACCAACGCTATCACTGTTTACATTTACAAGTGTATAACAATCTCTTACAAATCCTGCCAAGTCTTTCGAATATCCACTGACCGAACCAGGATTTTCTACATATTTGTTATTTCCGATTATGCCACCATATATATTAAGGTTTTCACCCAAGACAGCATTACCTTTTGTATAAGTATATGCCACTGTACCACCTTGATTTATAGCAGTGATACCACCTACATAACCATTGATACCATTTGTAAACTCACCATTAGTTCCGCCATTTAGTGTCAACTCAGCAAAACTACGAATGATAGTAGCGTTTATAGGAGCAACAGTCGAGAAAGATGACAAGTTTTTACCAGCAACACCACCGATATAGCAGTTTCTTGCAAGGCTTGAAATTGTAAGGTTTGTGATTTCAACACGAGAAATTGTACCTTCGTTTACACCAGCAACTGTTCCGATGCTTTGTGTATCGTCCGAACCTACAATATTGATGTTTGTAAATTTGACATTTTCTACTTTACCATTTGCACCAATATTTGAAAACAAACCTATGTTTTTGCTTGCAGAGTTGGATATGTTCATATTGTAGATAGTGTGACCATTTCCGTTGATACTGCCTGTAAACTTGTTTACTTCGTTTCCGATTGGTTTCCACACGTCATCAACTTGACTAAGGTCTAGATTTTCTACTATTTCATAATGGCTGTCTAGTGTGTATTTGTTTTCTTCACCATTTTCAAGTTCTCTGCCAATCATATAAAGTTGGGCTGGATTGCTTATAAAATATGGGTTTTCCTTACTACCATCACCGATAGTAATGTCACAATACAAATTTCTAAACTTGCTATTGTTTGTTTGGAAATTAACACGCACAATACCACCTTCGTTTGCCATAAGAGTGGCTTTCGCAACACCTTTCTTTACGTCAATCTCACGATTTTTAATTGAGACAACTTTTTCGTTGCTACTGTTTACGGTGATTTTTGTGTATGAGTTGTTTTTAGTCATGTCAAGAGCAAGTTCGAAAGTACTACCTTTGTCTTTGTAAAGAGTAGTAGTACTAAGCGAAATTTTCTCATTATCTCTTACCAAATAAAATACGGCAAATCCTAGCGAAACCGATATCACTATCACTAGCAAATACGCCAAAAATTTTTTCATACAAATCCCTCCTTTAATAGAAGCCAAAATTTTTACATCAATATTATACTACACGATAGCCTCAAAGTCAATACTCAATATTGAGAAAAATTGTAAGCAAAAAGTCGAATTATTTACTATGTAAAAGGGTTAAAAAAATCCCAATAATTTGTTATGCAATCATATTAAAAAATGCCCCAAAAATGAGGCATCAATTATTTGTCTTCGTGAACAAAATCTTCTATGCTCACCAGTACTTCTCTAATACGCATATCAACTACTCTTGTAAGTTTGAAATGCATTTTGATTGTCTTTTCGATATAGTTTGCATCCTTGTCTAAGGTTTCGTCAACTGTTATCCAAGTAAGTTCTTGATCGGTCTTTGGCAGATTTTGAGCGAGCTCAAATAGAAATCCACTAAGAGTCACATATTGAGTGTCTGGCAAATGTTCGATTTGCAAATATTCAAATAGTTTTTCAAGTTCGATGTCACCATTAACAAGATATTTGTTTTCGTCGACTTTCTTTATCTCTTCGACATTTTCAACATCGTCGTGTTCGTCATATATTTCGCCAACAACTTCTTCAACAGCGTCTTCCATTGTGACAATGCCACTTGTTCCGCCGTATTCATCTACAACAACTGCCATATGTTTTTTGACTTTTTGCATAAGTTTGATTATGTCATCAACTTTCATATTTTCATTGATAAACAATGGAGCAACCATAATATTTTTGACTACAACTTTATTGCCCGAAAGCAAAGCTGTGAAAAAGTCTTTTTGACTAAGTATTCCTACGATATGGTCAAGATTGCCAGTATAAATAGGGATACGCGAATATTGGGTTTCAACAAAAGTGTTTTTGATTTGCTCAATTGACGTCGAAATCTCTATGCCTGTCACATCGACACGTGGAGTCATAACATCGTATGCGGTTTTGCTTCCAAGGTCAAGCACGCCTTGCATAAGGTCGGCATCGTCCGAATCGAGCACGCCTTCTTCTTCCATTTTGTCAATGATACTTTCAAGTTCGTTTTCAGTGACAGTAGGTGCGTCTGATGAAGAGACTTTTCTCAACAGCCCTTTTTGCAATGCAAAGAATGGGAATGTAATAGGCATAAGCACTTTCATAAGCACATAAAGAGCGCCCGAAAAACGAAGTGCCCATTTGTCTGGGTTTAGTTTTGCAACACATTTTGGTGTGATTTCGCCACATATCAAAACAACAATAGTCATAACTACTGTGTTTAGTATGTTTGCAAGGGTTGGATTTTGGATAGTGTTTGAGAAAATAAAAGCACAAATAGTAGTACAAGCGATGTTAACAAGGTTGTTTCCGACCAAAATCGTAATCAAAGCTTTCTCGTAGTTTTCCACTATGTAGACCGCGCGTCTTGCTCCCCTCCTTTTCTCTTCGGCGTAAGTACGAAGTCTTAATGCACTCGCTGTCGAAAACGATGTTTCGCTCGCTGAAAAGAACGCTGAGCATAAAAGCAAAAATACTACCAATATGCTTAAAATAATGTTTGTTTGAATTGTACTAATAGCACATAACTGCGTGAGTGGTTCCACTCTATTTTTCTCCTTTTTTCCTATCATAACTCGATAGATGTATGCTTTATTATATCAAAGTTTAGTTCAAAAGTAAATAGTATTTGTCCAATATTCATTGATACAAAATGGTTACTTTGTCAAAATTTCACACATCTTTTTATATGAATAAATATCTTTTTTGGTCACATCTCCCACTATCGATATCCATATCTTGTCGTTTAAGATAGTGTTTTTGATATAGTCGTTTACTTCGTCGTAGGTCACAGTTTTTTTGTATCTTTTGTATAACTTTTCGCGTTTTTTCCAACCATCTTTCCACATACTATATCGGTCATAATTCTCGTGCGCCCAGTCTTCATATATCTCGACATTTGTGTCTTCCTTAACCTTCTCGCCACTCTTATAGTCTTCCCACTCTTCCTTGGTTATGCCATTTTTTTGTAGGTCTTTCAAGAGTTTTGCAAGAGCTATTATACACTCATTTATCTTGTCTTTTGATGTGTATATTTCATAACAATCAAAGCCGTCCTTGTAAGTACACGCTCGACTAAATCTTGTACTATATACAAGCGAATTTTCTTCGCGAAAAGTGTTGTAGAGTCGACCTTTTAGGCGGTTTAGTACTGAACTCAAAACATTGTGATAATAGTTTATTTTAGTGTCTTCACAACCATCTTTTTTCACGCAAACATTAATGCAAGTTTTGAAAGTGGGTTTTGTGAGCAAAACAAGTTGGGGACGCCCATTGATTGTGTGGTCAAGCAGAGCAGGTTTTTGACTTTGACCGCTTGGCAAAACATCTGCAATGTATTTTTTCACAAGTTTTTTGCACTTGCACAAACTCACATTTCCCGCCACAGAAACCACAATATTTTCACGCACAGAAATTTGTTTTTTCAAATCCATCAAGTGCTTTTGTGTGATTTTGCCTATTGACTCCGGTGTGCCTAATACATGATATTTGTACTCTGGATAACTGTAAATCTTGTTGTAGATTTGTTGAAAGCAGACCGCCTCGTTTCGATCAAGATAACGGTTTATTTCTTGATTTACAACACCTTTTTCTTTTTCTATTTTGTCCTTAGGAAAGTTGGAATCAAAAAACATCTCAGTGCATATCGCAAAGTTTTTCTCAAAATTTTTAACATTGTTTACGCTATACACTTTTATACAACTTCGACTTGTAGATGCGTTTTGTCTGCAATTGTATTTTCTTATAAGTTTGCCAAGTTCTTCGCCATTGTGAGTACTTGTTCCATTGAAAAGCATATGCTCGTAAAAGTGCGATATCCCAGGGATACTATCTCGGCTCGATCCGCCTTCTGCTACAATGCAAAAACTCACTCCTTTGCACATTCTACTTTTTTCATACAGCAAAGTTACGCCGTTTATGTTGACTTGTCTAAATTTCATATTCTACCTCTGATGTTATTGTAACATAGTTTAGCAGTAGTCACAAGTGCGACTCTTTATATTATTTTAATATATTGTCGCTATTTTTAAAACATTTTATATATTTTGCCAAAGCAAATGTTGGGGCAAATTTCAAAAAAACATTGTTTATTATTTGAAAATGCACTATAATAGAAAAAATTAAGGAGAAAAGTATGGCATTTTGCAATTTTTCAAGCGAGTGGGTTCAATCCAACACCACAACTATCGACAATGTGTTTTTCAACGAGTTTTTACCAAACGCTCCCGACAACTGTGTTAAGGTGTACTTGCTTGGTCTATACAAATGCAACAATCCCCTTTCTCTCGACAACAACATTGAAAGTTTTGCACGCACACTAAATCTTTCTACTGAGGACATTGTAAGTTGTTTTTTGTACTGGCAAGAATTGGGGCTTGTTACACTAATCAATACAAATCCACTTGAAGTCAGATACTTGCCACTTAAAAATGGAAGCAGTCGCCTTAAAAAGTTTAACACCGACAAATACAAAGCCTTCAATATTAAAGCGCAAGAAATTAAAGGCAATATGATCACTCCAAACGAGTATCAAGAATACTACTATGTAATCGAATCTATGCATATGGAACCCGAAGCGATGTTGATGATAATGCAATATTGTGTAAACCTAAAAGGCAAAACAGTAAATCACGCATACATAACCACGATTGCAAAAAACTGGGCATATGACGGAATCCTTACTTGCGAAGATGTCGAAGAGCGACTTAAAGAACAAGAGAAAAGCACAAGTGATGTTTGCCTAGTGCTTAAAGAGTTGGGGCTCAAACGAAACCCTACAAACGACGAATATCAATTGTATCTTGATTGGATAAAAGAACTTGAAATGCCACTAGAAATAATATTGTTTTTGGCAAAGAAGCAAGGCAAAAATAATGGCGGAATGACCCGACTAAACACAACAGTCGAAAAGTGTTATGCGCTAAAACTATATAGCATTAAAGAAATCAACGACTATTTTGAAAACCTATCAACACTAAAAGAAACAGCCAAAAATGTATGCAAAAATCTAGGCGTAAGATATGAAAACCTTGAAAATGTAATTGACACATACATTGTGCCATGGAACAATCTAGGATTTGACAACACTACACAAGTGTCAATTGCCAATTATTGTTTTACATCAAGTATCCGAACACTAGAAGGGATGAATAGCAAAATCCAACAATTGTTTAAAAAGGGTCTTGTCACAATGGACTCGATTGATAGTTATGTAAATTCACTAATCGAAAACGATGACAAAATAGAAAAAATACTACGCTCACTTGGAATCGAGAGAAATGTCAATGCACTTGACCGCCAACTTTACAAAACTTGGATATATGACTGGCAAATTTCAGACGAGCTTATCGACTATGCAATTTCACTTAGTCAAGGCACATATCTTCCAATGCAAAATATGTCTAGACTTATCACCACATATCACAATAAAAACATAACAAGTGTAGCCGAAGCCAGCAAGATTAGCACAAATAATAGCAAGTCCGATAAAAAACCAACATCTAGACAATATAGTGCAGTCCAACTAGACTCGCTATTTGACGACATACACGAGATAGAGGTGTAAAATGAGCATAACAAAAGAAATTGAAAAAATAATAAGCGACAGAAAAAACAACGCTGAAATGATCGCAGATCAAAACCTAAGAGAAGTTTTGCAAAACGAAAAGATCGCATCTCTATACGAAAAATGCAACACTTTAAAATATGAAATTGCAAAATGTAGTTTTGAAAACAAAAATGCAAAACCACTAATCGACACCTACAACAAAACAAGACAGTCCCTTCACGCTCTTCTAAATCAAAACAATATCGACATAACTACACTAAAACCACAATACACTTGCCCACTATGCAATGACACCGGAATTGTGAATGGAAAACATTGTAAATGCTTTAATAGTCTACTAAATCAAAAATTATTGCAAGCAAGCGGAATCAAACACAAACTGCCTACTTTTAAAAATTTTGATTATAGTGTTTATGATAAAGAAAATCAAACAAAAGTAAATGATATTGTCAAAATACTACAAGATATTGTCAATAAGTATGGAAAAACTAGCAAAAAGATGTTTAATATGCTTGGAAATGTCGGTGTAGGAAAAACATACATAACAGAGTGTTTTGTAGACTTTGCAATAGCACACAATCTCTATACTGTATACACTACAGCGCAAAATCTAAACAACGATATGCTTGCATATCACCTAGCCCCACTAGATAAAAAGGGCGAAATACTTGAAAAATATCTTACTTGTGACATACTTTGTATAGACGACTTGGGGACAGAAAACATACTTAAAAATGTAACAGTCGAATATCTATATTTGATAATAAACGAGAGAAACAACAACAATAAATTTACACTTATCACATCTAATTTGTCACCAAAACAAATTATGGATACATATGACGAGCGCATATTTAGTCGTATGCTAGACAAAGAAAAATGCATCACCATCAATCTTGTAGGCAGTGATTTGAGACTTAGAAAATAGTCAGTCGATTGTCCTTGTCATATAGGTCACAAAATAATAAAAGATATAAAAAATAAAAAAATGACACAAAATTGTGTCATTTTTTATTAATATTAATAATCACAGTTTTTAGGGGTGCGTGGGAAAGGAATAACATCTCTAATGTTTTCTACTCCTGTAAGATAAATTACTAGACGCTCAAAACCCATTCCAAAACCAGAGTGTACGCAAGAACCAAATTTTCTAAGGTTTACATACCAGTCGATAGGAGCGCCATCGACACCCATTTCTTCCATACGCTTTACAAGTTTGTCATAGTTTTCTTCACGCTGACTTCCACCCATCAACTCGCCTGCTTGTGGAACTATCAAGTCTACACCAGCGACAGTTTTTCCGTCAGGATTTTGTTTCATATAAAATGCCTTAATGTCTTTTGGCCAGTTTTTCACAAACACTGGGCAATTGTAATACTCAGTGATATATCTTTCATGTTCTTTTGAAATATCCCCTTCATAATCAGGCTCAAATTCCCATTTTACTTTTGCTTTTTTAAGAATATCAATAACTTCTTTATGGTCAACACGAACAAATTTACTGTCAATAAGTGCCTTCAATTTGTCAATAAGTCCATTTTGAATAAATTTGTCACAAAACTCTAATTCGTCAGGACAACGATCCATAACATATTTTACAATGTATTTAAGCATATCTTCTTCGATATCCATAAGTCCATCGATATCGCAAAATGCTATTTCTGGCTCTATCATCCAAAACTCGTTTGCGTGTGTCTTAGTATTACTGTTTTCTGTACGGAAGGTAGGCCCAAAAGTATATATTTTACTAAAAGCCATTGCAAATGTTTCACCTTGCAATTGACCACTTCCAGTAATATAAGCCATTTTTCCAAATAGGTCTTTGCTAAAATCTACTTTTCCATTTTCATCAAGTGGAAGTTTGTCGAAATCAAATGTTGTGATTTTAAACATTTGATCACTTCCTTCACAGTCCGCACAAGTAATTAGTGGAGTGTGAACATACAAATATCCCCTATCTTGAAAATATGTGTGAATAGCTTGAGCTGCTACGCTTCTAATACGGAAAACCGCTTGAAACAAGTTTGTGCGGGGTCTTAGATATGCGATTTCTCTCAAAAACTCAATGCTATGTCTTTTCTTTTGTAGTGGATAAGACTCATCGGTCGCATTGATTATATTAACTTCACTTGCCACAACTTCAAAAGGTTGTTTGTTTTCAGGAGTAAGAATAAGCTTGCCACTCACCATAATAGACGATCCAGTGTTTAGTTTAGCTATATCGTCATAGTTTTTGACTTGGTCACGATTAAACACAACTTGAAGAGTCTTAAAACTTGTTCCGTCAGTAAGGTCAATAAAGCCAAAAGACTTCACATCTCTTACACTTTTGACCCAACCACATACAAAAACTTGCTTTTCTGCATAGTCTTCTTTCTTTTTATATAGTTCTGAAATATCTATTTTTCTCATAATTAATTCCTTTTTATAAGGTTTTATTTTTTGATTAATTGTATGCCAACATCACGAAGTTGTTCTTCGGATACAAAACTTGGAGCACCCATCATAAGGTCGCGTGCGTTTTTGTTCATTGGGAATGCAATAACTTCACGAATAATATCTTTTTGAGTGATAAGCATTAGCAATCTATCAAAGCCAAATGCACAGCCTGCGTGTGGTGGTGCGCCATATGAGAAGGCATTGTATAGTGCGCCAAATTTTGTTTTGACCACTTCTTCGTCATATCCGACCATCTCAAACGCTTTGACCATTAGTGCTTGGTCGTGGTTTCTTACTGCACCACTTAGAGTCTCATATCCATTGCAAACAAGGTCATATTGATATGCAAGTATGTCTAGTGAATTTTTAGTAAGCAATGCTTCCATTCCACCTTGTGGCATACTAAATGGATTGTGAGCAAAGTCAAGTTTGCCAGTGTCTTCGTTTATTTCAAAGAATGGGAAATTATCAATCCAGCAGAAAGCAACCTTGTTTTTGTCAATAAGTCCTAGGCTATTGCCAAGTTCGTTGCGAAGTACATTTGCAAGTTTGTACACAAGTGGTCGCTCATCAGCAACTATAAATATACTCTCGCCACCCACAAGCCCAAACTCTTTTATCAAGTTATGCTTGTCTTTATCGGTCAAGTATTTCACAATGCTTCCGACCCACTCGTTGTTTGCATATTTTATCCACGACAAGCCTTTGCCTTCATAACTTACAATCAATTTGCCAAGTTCGTCGTAATATTTGCGTGATTTTTCGCTTGCGTTTGCGCATATAGCTTTAATGGTTTTGCCCTTAAAAGCATTAAACTCAATATCATTAAACATCTCAGTAAGGTCATGCACAATAAGTGGATTTCTCAAATCTGGCTTATCGCTACAATATTTTTCCATAGCTTCGCGATATGGAATATGCACAAATGGCGCGCTAGAAACTTCGAAATCTGTAAATTCTTTGAATAGTGCTGTTACAAACTCTTCGCACGCACTCATTACATCTTCTTGGGTTGCAAAACTCATCTCCATATCTATTTGATAAAACTCACCCGGTGTACGATCGGCACGAGCGGCTTCGTTTCTAAAACATGGTGCAACTTGGAAATATTTATCATAACCCGACACCATTAAAAGTTGTTTAAATTGTTGGGGTGCTTGTGGAAGAGCATAAAACTCGCCCGGAGCATTGATTGTAGGCACGATATAGTCGCGCGCACCTTCTGGGCTTGACGAAGTAAGGATTGGAGTTTGGACTTCCATAAATCCCATTTCGGTCAATTTGTTGCGGACAAAACTCAACATCTTTGCTCTAACAACAATAATCTTGTGAGTTTCTGGATTTCTTAGGTCAAGATAACGATATTTTAATCTAAGTTCTTCCTTAGTATTTGGCGCTTCGGATATCTCAAAAGGCAAAACATTTTGACTCTTGCCAAGCACTGTTATTTTTTCAACAACTACTTCGATATCGCCTGTTTCCATCTTAGGATTTTTGCTTTCACGCTCTATGACTTTTCCACTTATCGAGACTGTGGTTTCTTTACAAATGCCGTCAAGAATTGATTCGTCATTGACTACAAGTTGGGTTAGACCAAAGTGATCTCTAAGTGTCACAAATGTAAGTCCACCAAGTTTTCTAATGCTGTTTACCCAGCCCGCAAGCCTAACCGATTTGCCAGCATCACTAAGTCTAAGTTCGCCACAATTATGTGTGCGATAAATATTTTCTTTCATTTTTTCTCCTTTTCAAATAAAAAACCCTTAATGATATCATTAAGGGCAATTTGTATACTTAAAACCGACTGCAATAAAAACTACCCATTATAATGTGTATCAAAATCATTATTGCAATCATCATTTAGTATTATTTTTAGCATAACTTTCTCCGTTATTGCTTGTATTATAAACCCATAATGACATTATGTCAATAATAATTGATACTAGCCACAAATTTTTGTGGTCGAATTTAGAAGCAAACTCTTTGGCGTAAACCTGCACGCAAAGTACAAGAGTTTCATTTTTGCTCCCACAATTATCATAGGACGAGTAGACTTTTTGTAGCAAAGTTTGACAAGAGCCTTTGCCACAACTTCGGGTTTGATTTGTTTTTCTTTTCTCTTTGGGTCATCAAACTTTTTAAACGCATTTTGTATACGGTCACCATAACGCTCGTTTGTGGCGTATTCGATAACCTTGTTTTTGGTGAAGTTTGTGTTGACATCACCTGGGCACACAGCACAAACATCAATGCCCGATGGTTTTAGTTCCATTCTAAGAGCATAACTAAGCGACAAAACTGCCGATTTTGATGCGCCATACATACTTCTATATGGCACAGGAAACAGAGCCATCGCACTAGCAATGTTGATAATCCTAGCACCACGACTCATATATTTTAATGCGCATTTAGTACATTCGATAAGTCCAAAAACATTGACATCAAATTGTCGTTTGATTTTCTCACTGTCAAGAAGTTCGAGCGCTCCGTTTAGTCCATAACCTGCACAGTTTATAAGCACATCAATGCGACCATATGTTTTGCCGATATTTTCAAAACACTCTTTTACATTGTTTTGATCCGACACATCACAAAACATAAAGTCTTTGTCGTCCTCACCACCCATATTGGCAAGTGTGATTACTTTGTCACCTTTCGCTCTTAGCATATTTGCAGTCATAAGACCTATCCCGCTTGTTCCGCCAGTAACGACAATTATCTTTTCCATATTATCTCCTAATCAACATTACAATTATATATTAAAAGATAACTTATGACAAACAATTTGACCTTATAAAATGCCTTCAATGTGTAGTAACATATTTTATATTGTCGACATACTATGAAGTGTATAGTAAAGATTTATTATACATCACCCCACTTTCTCAGCATATTTTGCTGTCGATATATATTAAAAAACCTCTACGAAATGTAGGGGTTTTTCACTTTGCACACACTTAATCACAAAAGTTATCCACATATGCACATTGTTTTATTTATAAATTTTTATGAATATTTATGAATTCGTGGTTAAAAATGCGTAAAAATGTATATTTACACCACTTATTCACGAAAGTTATCCACTTATCCACAATCGGGCGCCTATTTATCCACATAAATATGTCAAAAGTATCTGACAAGAACTATGGTTTTGTGACAAAAAGCCAAAACTTCAAAAAGTTATGCACAATATATTTTGAAAATATGACAGACTATGGGCAAAGATCGACAGGAATCAGACTCTCTGCTTCTCTTTGCAAATATACATTTTCTTGGTTTTTTACTTGCGAATATTCGTCATTAATAACGATATTGGCAGGTGGAATCTCGACGCCTTCTATAATAACGCCCTTTTGAGGCTTGTATATTTCGTGGCGAATTTTGTTCTCTTTTACTAGCACACCATCCTTGTATGTATCAAGATATGACTCGACCTCATAACCTTCGCGAGCATAAGACAGACGATAGTATTCGCCCTTAAACAAAACCTTGTCACTGTACTCACGCTTTGTGTCGGGACGAACAATATCGCCATCGGCTTTTAGGTTTTGGAGAGTGACACTGCGAGTCTTAAATGTATATCCGTCATCGTTTGGATGGCTATAAATTTCTACATACACACTATTCGAATCGCTATGAGTGCGGATGAAAATAGGATATGGAGTGTTGTTTGTAAATTTTAAATCCGACATCTCACTCACCATTGCATCAAGGGCAAGCGGAACATATTTGACAGGCAAAGTGTGCTTGGACACCTCGTCAATTTGCAAACCCGCTGTGAGAAGAGCATTGTATAGTGTTGTGCTGGCCTGACAAACGCCACCGCCCACTCCATCAACAAAACTACCATTTAGTATTATGGTCGCAACTTTATAGCCATTGGCAATGCTATGCGGGCTAGTCACCCTATTAAACGAAACACTCTCGCCACTATCCACTCTCATGCCATTAAACTTGCTTAGTGCCAACTTCACATTGGATTTTCTGCCACCTGTGCTATCTGAAACATTGGTGGAAAACTGACTAATCTTATGAGTAAGCGCCTCATTGTACTTACGCGAAACTGTTGGCACAACTTCGACAAGCGGGATTTCGACATCTATCTGATTTGTAGTTTTGAAAGCGTCATTTATCATATTGTAGAGTTTGATTTTGTCGACTTCCCAGCCCGAAACTTCGTCTGTAATGACCCACATATTTTGCGAGTCTGGCGAAAAGGTTATTGTGCTGTCAGTAGCGGGCACATCCACTTCTTCGATGACCTTGTTTATTTTTTCGTCAAGGCCTGTAAAGATGTAATTGAACGCAACACTAAGATTGTTTCCGTCTTTTGTTATGTTTTGCAAATACTTTACTTGGTCGGGATAACTCCCCACTTCCTTGTCGTGCCACTTGCTCATTTCGACTATACTAAAAACATCGCTATTGACTTCAAAATCCTTGTTTGTGAAAGTCCACGACTTGTCGCCATTTCTCAAAGTCAGGTTAAAGTTTTGGCTAGACTTCAAAACCGCCGAACTAAAATACTCTTGCGCTTCGGCTGTGGTCATTCCGGAGATGTTGTAGCCATTGATATATGTACCATTTTCGATTGTTGCCTGCTTTTCATCGACCATATAAAACTGCCCCACAACCGCCATCACCATAACCAGACTAACCACGCTTAATCCTATCAACACACTAGTAGTTGCGTCTTTTCGTTTTGGTTTGTTTTTTGTTTTTGACACAGTTTTGTTTTGTGCTTTTTTGTTTTCAACATTTTTCTTAGACATAAAAAACCTCATTACTACTTTTAGTATGAGGTTTATTTTATTTTTTATTTATTTTTATTGTCTTTTTATGCGACTATTTGGACTTATGCTCTGCTTTTAGTGTTTCTTGCATTTGCTCTACATATGCTGTCAAATCTTTTAAGGTGTTTTTGACTAGCCCATTTTGACAAAGCCCAAACAAATAGTTTTTCATGTGCGAAACTTGATTTTGCGGAACAAGTTTGATAAGGGTCGCATTGTCAATATCAAGTTCGTCAAGTTTTAGCGGAATATTGTTGTGGCGATACTCCCTTTCTTTGTCTATTAATGTGTCTAATCCAAATAGGTTTTTGAGTATATCACGACTCTCACCCTTTAATGACACAAACTTTGAAACTGTGCTTACATCTATTTTGCCCGCTCGAACATCAAACATCACAGACACCAGTCTAGACAAGTCTTTGACATCTCCGCCACAATGCAAATTTGATATTATACTTTGCACATCATAGACAAGTTGGGAGTCCCTGCAAGGTCGTGGATATTTTGTCAAAATCAGAGCACACACAAAAGCGCCTATGACATCATCGCATTTACAAATGTTTGCATATCTTTTCTCGTCGATTTTATCCGGCACACCCGCTAGCGTAACAATCAATGGATACAATTTGAGTTTGTTTAGTAGTGCGATAGGATTGACTTGACTGCCATATTTTTGGTGCGCTGTAAATATGCTTTTGAGTTCGCTTGTCTTGCGTTCACCCGAGATGTATTTTAATTGATAGGTCATCTTTTTACAAACTCTAAATGTATTAGCATCTATCTTCCAGCCAAGAGTACTTGAAAAGCGCACCAGCCTTAACACCCTAAGCCCATCACTTGAAAAAACAAACTCGGGTGTTTCGATTGCTTTAATGACTCTCTTATTTATATCCTTAACTCCGCCATAAAAGTCGACAATTTGACCACTTAAAATGTCATAGTAAATCGCATTGCAAGTAAAGTCACGACGACGCGCATCCGTCTTTATATCGTCTGTCCACTCGACATATTCGGGCGAATGATTGCCCCTAATATAGTTTTCCACTCTGAAAGGCGTGTATTCATATTGTTCCCCGCCCGCCATAATTAGCATTGTGCCGAGTTTTTGATTGACAACTTTACAATCAAAACCTAGTTTTTGACAGACTCCTTGCACTCCGTCACCAAGCATATTCGAACAAATATCAATGTCTGAATAATCTAGACCTGCGATGCTATTTCGCACTGCTCCGCCAACAATATATAAAGTGCTTCCACACTCCTTAAAAGCACTAGAGAGCAATTTCAAATTTTCACTAATCACCATTTCCATATATTAAGTATAACAAATTATATCAGTTTTGAAAATTAAAGACATAAAAAAATCGAATTAAAACAGAGTTTTAATCCGATTATACTTTATTTTTATTCCATTTCGATTGTTGGGTTTTTAGAAAATTGACTATTGTATAGTTGGGCATAGAAGCCACCTTTTTTCAAAAGTGTATTGTGTGTGCCCTTTTCAATAATATTTCCGTCCTTCATAACAAGTATCAAGTCGGCGTTTTTGATAGTCGATAGTCTATGCGCGATTATAAAACTTGTTCGGCCTATGGTCAACTTATCCATTGCTTTTTGTATTTGAAGTTCGGTGCGAGTATCGACACTACTTGTCGCTTCGTCTAGTATCAACATTGGACGATTTTGTATCATTGCACGCGCGATAGTCAAAAGTTGTTTTTGACCTTGGCTTATGTTTGCCTTTTCGTCAATAACTGTGTCATAGCCATTTGATAGCGACCTTATGAAATGGTCGATGTGTGCAAAACAGCAGGCATTTTCAATTTGCTCGCTTGTAAGACCGCTTGTGCCATAACTGATGTTTTCGCGCACTGTGCCTTCAAACAACCACGCATCTTGCAAAACCATTCCAAATAGGCTTCGCACTTCTTCACGCGACATATCTTTGATTGACACGCCGTCCACCAAGATGTCGCCACTATTCACTTCGTAAAACCTCATAAGCAAATTGACAAGTGTGGTTTTGCCAGCGCCAGTAGGGCCTACTATTGCGACCTTTTGACCAGCTTTGACATTTGCACTGAAATCGTGGATTATTGTTTTGTCTTCGTTGTAGCCAAATGAAACATTTTTAAACTCAACATCACCTTTAATCCCGTTTAGGCGTTTTGTCTTGTTTTCAGGTGCTTGCTCAGGCTCATCCAAGAACTCAAACACGCGCTCAGATGCGGCAGCGGTCGCTTGGATTGTACTACTGATATTTGCGACATTTGCAACTTGGTTGTTGAAAGTACGCATATATGTGATAAATGTCACGATAGTAACCGCGAAAACTGGGTCGTTGTTTTTGATTGCTAGGTATGCGCCAAGTAGGCACACTGCCACATAACCTAGGTTTCCGATAAAGTTCATGGCAGGATACATAAGTGACGAGTAAAATTGGGATTTAAAACCGCATTTGAAAAGTTCTTTGTTTGTGGCATCGAAGTTTTGTTGGGCTTTTTTCTCACCGCTAAATACTGTCACAACATTGTGTGCCGAGTATATCTCTTCGATTTGACCATTGATATTGCCAAGTTCGACTTGGTTTTTAAGGAAGTACTTTTGCGAAATCTTGACGATTATAATTACAAAGCCAATAGATAGTGGCATAACTGCAAGTGCAATAAGTGTAAGCAATGGGCTATTGACAAGCATCATAATGACTGCACCGATTATCATAGTAATCGACGAGATGATGTTGCTCAAAGATTGACTAAGGCTATCTGCTAGTCTATCAATGTCGTTTGTGATACGGCTTAGTGTGTCACCAAAACTTGTCGAGTCAAAATATTTTAGTGGCAAGCGATTTATCTTTTCGCTTATGTCTTTTCTATATTTGTAAGTCACACGCGATGTGATGCGTGACATTATTAGACCTTGCAAGTAGTTTAGGATTGACGACAACACAAACATAACAAGTATGATTATGCCATAGTATCCGACTTTGCCCATATCGATGTGAGTTCCGCCTACGACAATTACCTCACCTATCTTTTTAATGATTGTAGGCGACACAATGCTAAATGTTGTGCTAGCAACCGCAAACGACAACGCTAGGATTATTATAAAATAGTGACCTTTTAGCGAAGTGATAAGCGACTTCATACTCTTTTTAAAGTTTTTAGGCTTATCTTGTGGTCTCATTGATTTTTTCTTGTTTTCATTAGGAGTTTTTACTGCCATATTACAATTCCTCCTTTGAAAGTTGGGACAAGGCAATTTCTTTGTAGACTGGACAACTCTTCAAAAGTTGTTTGTGAGTGCCCATTCCCACCATTTTGCCTTCATTTAATACTACGATTTTGTCCGCGTCCATAATAGTGCCAACGCGTTGGGCTACTATTATCTTAGTAGCAGACTTTGTGTACTCATTTAGTCTTGTTCTTAGCACGCGGTCGGTCTTGTAGTCAAGCGCCGAAAAGCTATCGTCAAAAACATATATTTCTGGGTCTTTTGCAATGGCTCTTGCTATGCAAAGTCTTTGTCTTTGACCACCCGAAACATTTGTTCCGCCTTGTGAAATCTCGTAATCTAGACCGTTTTCAAGGTCGTATACAAAGTTTGCTTGCGCTACATCAAGACACTCTTTCATTTTGTTTTCGTCTAGTTTTTCTACGCCATAGCCGATATTTTCTCGCACTGTGCCCTTAAACAAAACTCCTTTTTGTGGCACAAAGCCAAGTTTTTGATTAAGTGCGTCGTGTGTGTACTCTTTGACATTTACTCCGTCAACTAGCACTTCGCCATATGTTGTGTCGAAAAACCTTGGGATCAAATTGACAAGTGTGCTTTTTCCACTACCTGTGCTTCCGATAAAGGCGATTGTTTCACCTTTGTTTACTGTAAAGTTGATGTTTTCAAGTGTGTTAAGTTCGGCATCGGGATATCTAAACGACACATTTTTGAACTCGACCTTGCCAGTAATTTCGGTTTTGCCGTCGAATGTGCCTGGCTCAACTTTGCTCTTTGTCTTCAAAACTTCTTTGATACGACGAGCACTTACAAATGCGCGTGGCATCATAATTATCATCCATGACAAAAACATAAAACTCATAAGGATATGCATTCCATATTGAGTAAACGCTACTAGATTGGAATATTGAAGCGAGCCCGCATTGATTAGGCTTGCACCAAGCCAGTATATTGTAAGGATAAGACCATTGGAAATGATGTTCATTCCTGGGTCCATAAAACTCATAACTTTGCCGATAAAGTAGTATGTATCAGCAATGTCTTTGTTTACTTCGTCAAACTTTTTCTCTTGGATATTTTCAGCATTGTATGCGCGCACTACTCTGATACCTGTAAGGTTTTCACGCGAAACCAAGTTTAGACGGTCAGTTTGTTTTTGAACGCGCTTAAACGATGGCATAACTATAAAGAACAACACTATAAACATCGCAAACATTAGCCCAACTGCAATTCCAGTAGCCCCGCTAAGTTGGATACTGCTATTTACTATGCGGGTGATTGAAAATATCGCCATAGTAGGCGCCATTATCAACATACGAAGTGCCATTTGCATAGCGTTTTGCACTTGGGTTACATCGTTTGTGCTACGAGTAATAAGGCTGGCAGTCGAAAACTTGTTTATCTCTTCTTGCGAAAAACTATTTACTTTTGCAAAGATGTTTGACCTAAGTCTTCTAGCGTAGTTTGCAGATACGAGCGCCGATAAGTTGTTTGAAACGATGGTCGCAATCAGGCTTCCACCACTCACCAACAACATCATCTTGCTCTCGATTTTTGCAATTAGGTCGATGTTTCCGCCTTTTTTGTGAATATAA
>CALEWH010000001.1 GCA_937925475.1 uncultured Clostridia bacterium | reverse complement strand
GATCTATAATTTATTTTGCTAGTATCAACTACAAGATTCAACAATACAAACACAACAATACACCACTTAGCACAAAACAAACATTTATTTTATCAACAAATAACAAATTTATTACTTTTGTAAATTTTCAAACTCTTCTTCTGTGATTATCTTAACACCAAGTTTTTTTGCTTTGTCAAGTTTGCTTCCAGCAGACTCACCTGCTAAAACATAATCAGTTTTTGCAGAAACCGATGAAGATGTTTTTCCACCCAAATCTTCAATAATTTTACTTGCTTCATCGCGTGTATATTTTTCAAGAGTTCCTGTAAGAACAAATGTTTTGCCTTCAAAGTTTGCGTGCGACTTTTTAACTTCGGGATATTTTATAACAACTCCATTCTCAATAAGTCTATCGATCTCATCGATGTTTTCTGGATTGGAAAAGTACTCCACAATGTCATTAGCCATAATATCACCGATGTCTTCGATGTTTATAAGTTCGGCATATGTTGCGCTTTCTAATTTTTCAAGAGACTTGAAAGTTTTGGCTAGATCTTTGGCAGTTTTTTCACCAACCCCTGGAATACTAAGCGCATAAATAAAGTTGTTAAAATCACAATTTTTGCTTTTTTCAATAGAATCAATAAGGTTTTGCGACTTTTTATCCTTAAAACTCTCCAAGTTTAATAAGTCCTCAAAAGTCAAAGTATACAAGTCCGAATAATGGACAATATCAAGTTCTTCTCTAATCTTACTTACAGTTTTGTCGCTGATCCCTTCAATATTCATTGCATTTCGCGAACAAAAGTGAACAAGTTTTTCTTCGGTTTGCTTTACACATTTAGGATTTGTGCAAAACAAATTTGCACCGTCTTGGATAAGAGCGCCACCACACGCTGGACAAACACTCGGCATAACAACATCAACACTATCTTTATTGTGGTGAGCGACCCTTAGTATTTCTGGGATAACTTCGTTGCTTCGTCTAATAAAAACATCACTATGGAGTTTTATTCCCTTTCGATTGATGTCGTCCATATTGTTTAAAGTTGCTCTTTTTATTGTAGCACCAGCAAGATTTACTGGCTCAACTTCGGCAATAGGTGTAAGTTTGCCTGTACGCCCAACTTGCCAAACAATGTTTTTAAGTTTTGTACTGGCTTCAAGTGGCGCATACTTATATGCCTTAGCCCATTTTGGAAATTTGCTTGTAAATCCAATGTCTTCACGAACACTCAAATCGTCGACCTTTACTACTGCACCATCAATCAAAATGTCAAGTTTTTCTTTTATTGTGTCTATATATTTGATTTGACTAATTATGTCATCAATGTTATTTGAAGTATAAAAATAATCCCACACATCAAAACCGTTATCAATAAAAAATTTGTGTACATCTCTTTGAGTAGAAAATTTGATTCCTTCCGAATACAAAACATCATAAAAATACACATTAAGATTTCTTTCTTTAGTGATACTTGGGTCAAGATTTCTTAGTGCACCAGCAGCAGCATTGCGCTCATTTTTAAGTGTTTCAGATGCAGTTTTATTATATTCGAGCATAACACTTTTACGCATTAACGCCTCGCCCATAACTACAATTTTACCTTTAAACGCAATCTCGTGCGGTACAGATTTTATTACTTCAACTTGTTTTGTTATGTCTTCACCTATTGTTCCATTGCCTCTTGTAGCACCCAAAACAAGACGACCATTTTCATAAGTAAGCACAACTCTAAGACCATCAAATTTGTATTCTAGATCAAAAGTAGAAACTCCAAATTTGTCACGCATATCACTCAACCACTCGGTCATTTGGCTTATACTTTGCACCTTATCAAGACTATATAGTGGCATAATATGTTTGACTTTTTTAAACTTATTTGACACTTCTCCACCGACTTTTTGTGTAGGAGAATTAGGCAAAATTTTGCCTGTTTGTTTTTCAAGAGTTTGCAATTCTAGATATAGTTTGTCCCACACATCATCAGACACTATTGGTTCATCGTGATTGTAATAATAGTCATTGTATTCATTGATCAATTTGACCAATTCTTTCATTCTTTTTAAAGATTCCATTTTATCTCCAAAATAAAAATTTTATTTAAAATTAGCAAAAAATCACACTTTTAGGTATTTTTTAAAATTTGCAATGGTGCAAAGGCAAGTGCCAATGTTTTGTTTCCGATATGTGAGAAATTGACAGTAACATATGTGTTGTTGTCAATATCTTCCACTTTCAGTATAGTTCCTATGCCAAATTTAGGATGCAATACTTTTACGCCTATTTTGTAATCGTCATACTTTTTCTTTTGATTATCTAGTTTTGATTGCCACAATTTATTGTTTTCAAAACTACCACTGTTAGTACTAATATTAGTAGTTGTGCTTCGATTTATAGACGGCTTTGACATACCGCCAAAAGATATTTTGCTACTATAATCCGTCTTTGTAGAAGGTATATATTCATAACTATCATTGTATGAGTTGTTTTCCGAAAAACTAGGTCTACTACTACCCAATTCTTTAAGTTCCATTTCTTCGATAAATCGACTTATCATAGTATTTCCACTACACCCATAAAGCATACGAGATTTTGCACGAGTCAAAAATAGTTTTTTCTTAGCACGAGTGACAGCAACATACATTAGCCTTCTTTCTTCTTCAACATCACCATTGTCTATTGATCTGGAAAGTGGAAATATTCCTTCTTCACAGCCTACAACAAACACATAATCAAATTCGAGACCTTTTGCAGCGTGTGCAGTAGACAAGGTCACTTTGCCACCTATTACTTCTTCGTCATCAGTAGTGTTTTGTAGGGTTACGCTTTCTAGATAATCCGTAAGAGTCGCACCTACATTTTCATTCTCCCAATCCTTTACAGACTTCAACAATTCTTTAATGTTTAACTTTCGACTTTCGTCTTCTTCACTACCCGAATTAAAGGCATCCATTATTCCTGCGGTCGAGACAAGCGAATTTACAAAATCGTAAAGTCCAGTGACTTCTGACAAAGATTTTAGATCATTAATTAAAGTAGTAAAAGGTTTTATTTTTGATGACAATTTTTTAAGGTCGTACAAATCAATATTGTTTAGTACCTCCCATTCGGACACATTGTTTTGTTTTGCAAGAATCGATATTTTTTCAATAGTCGTATCACCTATCCCACGCCTTGGGAAATTGATAATACGCTCCAAAGCTATATTGTCTTTATCGTTTACAATAACCGTAAGGTAAGCAAGTACATTTTTTATTTCCATTCGGTCATAGAATTTTAGACCGCCACTAATGCGATATGGAATATTGTAGTTTAACAATTTTTCTTCAAAGATACGGCTGGTCGAGTTGATGCGCATAAGAATACCTATGTCACCATAGTTGATGCCTGAGTAATGCAAGTCACTTATTTTTCTGACCACCCAGTCACCCTCGTCTTTTTCATCACGACACGCTCTACATACGACTTCTTCTCCCGCACCGTTTTCAGTGAACAATGTTTTCTCAATTCGAGATTCATTGTGTGCAATAAGTTTGTTGGCACAATTTAGAATATTTTGAGTGCTACGATAATTTTGTTCGAGTTTGTAGACTTTGACATTTTGGAAGTCTTTTATAAAATTTCTAATGTTTTCTATATTTGCGCCACGCCAACTATATATGCTTTGGTCTTCGTCGCCTACTACAAAAAGATTGTTGTAAACACCTACAAGTTCTTTCAAAATCAAATATTGTACAGTATTTGTATCTTGGAACTCGTCAACAAGAATGTAATGAAACAAATTTTGATAATATGATTTCACTCTTTGGTTTTGACGAAGCAACTTCAAAGTCTTCATAAGCAAGTCGTCAAAATCAAGTGCATTGTTCTTTTTAAGTTCGGCATCGTACTTTGAGTACATCTCACATATGGTTTTCCAAGACTTGTCATAACTAGGAAGTTTTGCGTACTCGTCCGGCTCCATTCCCATATTTTTCGCAGATGATATATTGCTAGATATCGCAGAAACTATATCCTTGTCAACATTGTCGATTTTACAAAGTTGTTTGATTAGTTTTTCCTTGTCGCTTTCATCATATATTGTGAAATATCTATTAAAACCGTCCAAACACGAAATGTTTTGTCTAAGTATGCGTGCACACATCGAGTGAAATGTGCTTATCCACACATCACAAGAATTTGTCATATCTTGGATACGCTCCTTCATCTCGTTGGTCGCCTTATTTGTAAATGTGATCGCAAGAATGTTTCGTGGATCAACACCTTTGTCTTTTATAAGATACGCCACCCTATGAGTAAGCAGACGGGTTTTGCCACTGCCCGCGCCAGCAGACACAAGGATATATCCATCAGTGTCAAGCACAATTTGTTTTTGAATTTCGCTAAGTTGTGATATGTCGTACATAATTTTCTCCAATCACTATATTTTATCACATTTAGTACTTTTATTAAAAACAATTAACTGCACTTTTGTATTGTTTGGGCAGTAAAAAAAGACAACATAGTTGTCTTTTTGCTTATGATATTTTTTGCAACATATATTCGTCTTTGACCTTATTGTATTTGTCGCAAAGTTTTAATATATAGTATTGTTTTTCATAGTCACTTAGAGTGCAATAATAATCCTTGTCTAGAAGCAGTCCTATCGGATTGAACGGAACCTCGTCGTGTTCTAACAGGGATAGGATTTTTTTAGTGAGTTTTAAGTCTTCATTGTTGTCGATTTTAGTAAACTCAGCAATATAATTTTTCTTTTTAAGCGACAACATATTTTGATAAAAATAATCACTCGCCTTTGCTTTTGACTTTTGAGCATCTCTAACTACATCGTGATTATATTTCCCGTTTTTAAGGCGTTGTTTGGCAAGATTTGCCAGACTTTTAAGGTTGCTTTCCATAACTTTTCCATTCCTCTTTTTATTTACAAAGATTATATCACAACCCAAATTATTGTCCTAAAAAATATGATAGCGAAAAAAAACAAAGATTGTCGAAAAGTGACAACCTTTGTTTTTTTATAAAAACTACTTATTTTTTCTGCTGCGTTTGATAGCGGCTTTTTGTTTTTTCTTAGCTTTTACGCTAGGTTTTTCGTATGCTTCGTGCTTTCTAAGGTCACCGATGATGCCGTCTTTTTGGCATTTGCGCTTAAATCTTTTGATAGCACTTTCTACGCTCTCGTTTTCGTATACGCGAACTGTACTCAACTCTTTTCACCCACTTTGTTTACAAATTTGACCAAAACTACTAACGCAATTTTAAATCTCAATGTTTATTATATGCAAAAAAGGCCATTTGTCAAGCATTTTTGTCATTATTGATAGCAAGTTTTTTACAAACTTCTTCAAGTGTCATACTGTGCACAGTATTGATATCCCATTTGTTGACACCGTCATTATTTTTTCTTGGGATAATGTGAAAATGCAAATGCATAACCGATTGTCCCGCACACTCATTGCAATTATTAAAGACATTAATGCCGTCAAAACCACAATGCTCAATATAATGACGAGAAATCTTTTTGACAGTTGACATAACTTTAATTAGGACAAATTGATTTGCCGATGCGATATTTTGAGTATGGGTTTTAGGCAAAACAAGTGTGTGTCCACCTACACCATCGTTTGAAATATCCAAAAATGCCAAAGTGTATTTGTCTTCATAAATCTTGTAGCAAGGAATCTCTCCTTTTATTATTTTACAAAACAAACAATCTTCCATATTTTCTCCTTAAACTAAAAATTACATTACAATTTCGCCTTTTACGCCATCGGCAAATAGGCTCAATAGTTTTACTTTAATCATCTCATTTTTAGGCGTGTTTTTAGGCAGATAAACTTTTATATAGTTTTCAGTATAACCCACAACACACTCGTTTTCTTCGTCTTCGGTCAAAACTTCAAATGTACGCATTAACATACTTTGCAAATATTTTATTTTTGATTCGGACGCAACTTTTTGAAGTCGGTCTACACGCATTTTTTTAATCGACATATCAAGGTCGGTTTTGTATAGTTTTGAAGCAACAGTGCCCTTTCTTACACTATATGGGAAAATGTGTGTTTGACCAAATCTGATTTCTTTTACAAAGTTTTCGGTCTGCTCAAATTCACTTTCAGTTTCGTTTGCAAATCCAACAATAATGTCGGTAGTTATATTTGCATCTGGAAAATATTTTCTAATAAGGTTTACAGCACTGCTATACTCAGCGGTTGTGTAATGTCTGTTCATACGCTTTAATACAGCGTCACAGCCCGATTGCAAACTCAAATGAAATTGTGGACAGAAATTTGGCATTGCCTTAACAGTACGCAAAAACTCATCTGTAACAACACTCACTTCCAAACTACCTATTCGTATACGAGCAGTAATATTTGACAAAGCGAGCATCAGGTCGGTCAAACTAGGCTTAAAATCACTAAGGTCAATACCAGTAAGAACTATCTCTTTTGAGTGTTTGGAAAGCATCTTGGCCTCTTCTACACAGTCTTCAATCCTACGTGAACGACTACGCCCCCTAAGATACGGGATAAGGCAATAACTACAAAATCTATTGCACCCGTCTTGCACTTTCATATATGCCCTAGTCGAAGTAATTTTTGGATTTTTTAAGTCATTATAACACTCGCCAAAATCAGTTATGTTTTTAGTACTATTATTGATTATATCAAGAATGTGCTCTTTGCTCTCGTTTCCAATAACCGAATACACATTTGGCTTATCATAAAACTGGTCGGGATTGTTTTGGGAAGCGCAACCACAAATAATAATCTTGGCTCCACTATTTAGACTTAAGCATTTATGTATATACTGACGACTTTTCTTCTCACTCTCAGCAGTGACCGCACAAGTATTAAGTATGTAAATATCGGCTTTATCTAGGTGAGAAATTACATTATAACCAGCGGACGACAAAATGGAAGACATACAGTCACTTTCGTATTTATTGAGCTTGCACCCAAGAGTGATAATGCACGCAGTTTTAGTCATAATCCCACTCTCCTTGCAAGTACATAATCACGCTTGCTAGCGCAATAGATGCAGTTTCGCTACGCAAAATACGCTTGCCCATACTTATACTTTTAACATTTTTTAAGGCGTTTAGTTGTGCAATTTCTTGCTCGCTAAATCCACCTTCACTACCTACAATAATGGCTATGTTTTCATAAGGAAAATTTGCACTATCAAGACTGAATTGTTTTTCTTGTTCGTTGGCGAAAATAACAATATCATAGTCTACTAATCGAGCCAACATTTGTTTAAATGAAAGAGTGTTTTCCACATCAAGTGCCTTGCCCCTACGACATTGCTTAATGCTTTGATTGGACACTGCTTGAAGCTTATCTACTTTTCCTGCTTTGTCCTTAGCTGTGACAAAAGCGTTTTCAAATGGGATTAGTGTTGTTGCACCTAGTTCGGTCAATTTTTGAACAATAAGGTTCATGTTATCGCTCTTTGTCATCGCTTGAAAAACAGTTAGTTTGTGCTTTGGTTCATTTGGATTTTCGACCTTTTCAACAAGGCTAAGGTGTGTTTTATTTTTATCAAACGATCTAACCACGCACTTGTAGTCAAATCCGTCACCACACACCACAACAACTTCGTCACCCACATTTGTGCGCATAACATTTTTTATGTGGTTGTGCTCACTACCTTCCAAAATAATGTCATTTATATCAAACTTGTTTTTATCTATAAAATATCGTTTCATAATTTTTCCTTCGTCTTATTATAACACAACATAGCACTTTGCAAAAGGATAAAATAAAAAAAGAGCATATATTTTATGCTCTTTATAGTTGTTTTAGGTCTTTCAAATAACTCTTGTATCTTGAAAAATCATTTTCATCAAGGGATTCGGCAAGTTTTGCCAACAACGCTTTTTGCTCCTTATTAAGCGATTTTGGACTCTCGCCAACTACTGTTACAATCAAATTGCCATAACTTGAAGAGTTTAGATATTTTACTCCTTTGCCTTTTAGTTTGAAAATGGTGTTGCTTTGAGTAAGTTCGGGGATTTTGATAGTAGTTGTGCCCTTAGCAAGTGGAATTGTAATCTCGCCACCAGTAAGCAGTTTTGTAAACGGAACATACACCTTCAACAACAAGTCATATCCTTCTCTTGTAAGAATTGGATGGCTATCAACAGCAACTATTATGTGCAAATCCCCATTTTGACCGCCTTTATAACCTGCATTGCCTTTGCCACGCATTGTTATGACTTGACCATTGTCAATTCCAGCTGGGATATCAACTACAATCTTTGCATTAACGCGCTTTGTGCCTGCTCCACTGCACTCACTACATTTTTCCTTTATCAACTTGCCTGTGCCATTGCACGCACGACATGGACCAGTACGAATAACTCGACCAAATAAGGAGTTTTCAGTATAACGCGCAGTTCCTGTCCCGTTACATTCGCTACACTTTGTGTACTCAGTTCCGCCCTTTGCACCTGTTCCACTACAAGCAGAACACTCTTCGATACGCGTAACATTGATTTCGCGTTTGACACCAAACACAGCATCTGTAAATGATATGCGGATTTTAACTTGAATGTCACTGCCTTTTACACTTTGACTTGCCGACCTATTTCCAAAGCCACCGCCAAAGATATTAAACAAGTCGTCCATTCCGTCAAAACTAAATCCGCCAAAACCACCGCCGTTTGCGCCACCGAAAAAGTCGTTTGGATTTGGACCGCTCGCACTTCCATATGTGTCATAGTTGCTTTTCTTTGTAGGGTCAGAAAGTGTTTCGTAGGCCTCGTTGATTTCCTTAAACTTTTCAGCCGCTTCGGCGTTGTTTGGGTTTAGGTCAGGGTGATACTTTTTGGCAAGGCGTCTGTAAGCGCTTTTTATTTCGTCCGCAGACGCACTCTTGTCTACTCCTAATGTTTCATAATAGTTTTTCTTTTCAGCCATTATTCTCTCGATTATTTAATGTCATTGTCATCGATGATAACTTCGTCATCGTTTCCTGATTTTTTGTCATTCGAACTTGGATTTTCAGCTTTTGCTTTCTCTGCTGCTGCTTGATACAATTTTGTAACGATTGGCTCGTTTTCCTTTGCTAGTTTGTCGATAGCAGCTCTCAATTTGTCAATGTCGTCTGTTTCAAACTCTTTCTTGGCTTCTTCAATTGCTTTTTCAAGTTTCTCTTTGTCGCTTGCGTCAATCTTGTCACCATTGTCTTTCAACATCTTTTCTAGCGCAAATACTAGATTGTCGGCTTCGTTTTTGGTGTTTACAAGCTCTTTGCGTTTTTTGTCTTCTTCGGCGTGTGCTTCAGCTTCCTTAACCGCTTTGTTGATATCTTCTTCTTTTAGGTTTGAAGATGCTGTGATTGTGATTTTTTGTTCTTTGTTTGTGCCAAGGTCTTTTGCCGATACACTTACTATACCGTTTGCATCAATATCAAATGTTACTTCGATTTGTGGAACTCCGCGTGGTGCAGGTGGAATATCGTTAAGTTGGAATCTTCCAAGGGTTTTGTTGTCTTTGGCAAACTCTCTCTCACCTTGCAATACATGGATGTCTACGCCCGGTTGGTTGTCGGCAGCAGTCGAGAAAATTTGACTCTTGCGAGTTGGGATTGTAGTGTTTCTGTCGATAAGTTTTGTAAATACACCGCCAAGAGTTTCGATACCAAGGCTAAGTGGTGTAACATCAAGCAACAATACATCTTTTACATCACCAGCAAGAACACCGGCTTGAATTGCAGCACCGATCGCTACGCACTCATCTGGGTTGATACCTTTAAATGGCTCTTTGCCTGTTTCCTTTCTTACGCATGCTTCAACAGCAGGTATACGAGTCGAACCACCTACCAACAATACTTTGTTAATATCATTGTAAGATAGTTTTGCATCCTTAATTACTTGTCTCAATTTTACAAGTGTCTTATCTACAAGATAACTTGTGATAGAATCAAATTTTGCACGAGTAAGTTCGTATTCTAGGTGAAGTGGACCATTTGCATCAGCTGTGATAAATGGAAGACTAATTGTAGTTTTCATAGCAGCTGACAAATCGATTTTTGCCTTCTCAGCATTCTCTTTAAGTCTTTGCATTGCAAGTCTGTCTTTAGACAAATCAATGTTGTTTTTAGCTTTAAAATCTTCTACCAAAAGTTTGATAATCTCATTATCGAAGTCATCGCCACCTAGCATATTGTCACCGGCTGTCGCAAGAACTTCGAATACTCCATCACCTATTTCTAGCAAAGATACATCGAATGTACCACCACCAAGGTCGTATACTAGTATTTTTTGGTTTTTGTTTTCGCCCTTGTCAAGACCATATGAAAGTGCTGCCGCAGTAGGCTCGTTGATTATTCTTAGTACTTCAAGTCCTGCAATACGACCAGCATCTTTTGTTGCTTGTCTTTGGCTATCAGTAAAGTAAGCAGGAACTGTAATAACCGCTTGTGTTACTTTTTCGCCAAGATAACTTTCTGCATCATTTTTAAGTTTTGTAAGTATCATTGCAGAAATCTCTTGTGGAGTGTATTCCTTGCCCATAATTTTTACTTTTTTCGCAGTACCCATATCACGCTTAATAGAAATTACTGTGTTTTCTGGATTGGCTACCGCTTGACGTTTTGCAACTTGACCTACAAGTCTTTCTCCGTCCTTATTGAAAGCGACAACACTTGGGGTTGTACGGCTTCCTTCTGCATTGGCGATTACGACTGGGTCACCACCTTCCATAACCGCTACACAACTATTTGTTGTACCTAAGTCTATACCTATAATTTTTCCCATAATATATCTCCTTTTTATTTATATTTATAAATTAACATTTTTGGGTGTTTT